>NZ_FRDN01000006.1:0-300000 GCF_900143285.1 Desulfitobacterium chlororespirans DSM 11544 | reverse complement strand
AGGTTTATCGCGATTTAGCAGAGGAGGTATTGCAGCGTGTCTAAAAAAGCTTTAGGTCGTGGCCTGGAAGCATTGATTGGTGCCGAACCTGTGAGCAATGAAGCCTCAGTTCATGAAATTGAGTTGGATAAAATACGTCTTAATCCCGATCAGCCAAGGAGGAGTTTTAACCAGGAAAGTTTGGAAGAGTTAGCAGCTTCTTTAAAGACACATGGCTTGCTTCAGCCCATTTTAGTTCAACTTAAAGATGAAGAATATATTATTGTTGCCGGTGAAAGACGTTATCGTGCCGCCATTTTGGCCGGACTTGCTAAAATTCCCTGCCTTATTAAAACGGGAAGTGAGCAGGAGTTGGCTGAAAAGGCTTTGATTGAAAACATCCAAAGGTCGGACCTTTCACCAGTTGAAGAAGGCTTGGCTTATGCCCGCCTCATCAAAGAGTATGAACTAACTCAGGAACAGGTTGCCGAAAGAGTCGGAAAAGGACGCCCGACGGTGGCTAATCTTCTCCGTATCATTCAATTGCCGGATCCGGTGCTCCATTTAATTCAGGAAGGTAAATTGAGTCTTGGTCATGCTAAAGTTCTCTTGGCGATCAAGGATTCATCCCTGCAAGTCCTTTTGGCCCAGAAGGTAGCGAAAGAAAGCTTACCGGTGAGAGACTTAGAAAGTCTGATTTTAAAATATACTGAGCAGCACGTGACTCCTAAAAAAGCTAAAACGAAGAATTCATTCCTATTCACTCAGATTGAGGATCAATTGCGGTCTTCATTTCAAACGAAGGTAAAGGTTAAAGGAGATGCTGGTAGAGGCAAGATTGAAATTGAGTATTTTTCTGAAGATGAGTTTAATCGTCTTTTGGAGATATGGAATATCAAAGTTGATTAGAAATGTTCCACGTGGAACATTTTCTTTTGCACTATCAGACAGTATAAGCTAAGTGCAACCAGCGATTTCGCCTCATTTGCAAGCATAGGCTTAAAGCAATAAGTGCGAAAGCAGTGTTTACGGGGGTTTCTTTACCCTTGTCAAAATCCTCAAGGGTAGATATTAACTGTATTTGATAAAGAGACTTCGGGGGAATGAGTATTGATTTCTAGGTTTTTGTAAGCTATAATCCATGTAATGTTTATTTGAGACCCCCTTGTGCTCAGGAACTAGATTAAAATGGTTTGTTGTTCCACGTGGAACACTTATATTAACTGAGCCGAGTTCAATGATAAATAATAGTAACTGATTCGATAATGCTGCGGGTATATGGGAGTTGCTTTACATGGATAAGCAAATTCAGAAACAGGAAACAATATTGCGCGAAATGAACTGCGGGGTTGAGTTGAAAAAATTGTTCCACGTGGAACAGTGATGAAGGTGAAAATGTGCTGGGTACAATTGTGAATTCGTTAGCGATCATTGGCGGAGCCTTGGTGGGTATACTTTTCGGTAAAGCCCTGCCTGAAAAAATAAAAAGAACAGTGATCCAAGGGATAGGGCTGGCGGTTATTCTCATTGGTTTAAGGATGGCTTTGACAACCAATAACCCGCTGGTGGTTATAGGGAGCTTGGTTTTAGGAGGAATAATCGGCGAATGGATTGATATTGAGGATAAGCTTCAGCAGCTGGGGAAATGGCTGGAAAGTAAATTTGCTAAAGGAGGAAATGGCAATTTCACCAAAGGATTTGTTTCCTCAAGCTTAATGTTTTGTGTGGGGGCCATGGCTATCATGGGGGCTCTGGAAAGTGGACTTAAAGGAGTCCATGACACACTCTATGCCAAATCCATGCTGGATGGTATTACCTCCATTGTCTTGGCTTCATCCATGGGGATCGGTGTCTTGGTTTCCGCCGTTCCTGTCTTTCTTTATCAAGGCGGGATAACAATCTCCGCTGCACTCCTGCAAGGATTTCTTTCCGATCCCGTTATAGCGGAGATGAGCGCTACGGGTGGATTACTCATTGTTGGAATTGGTCTGAACATACTGGAGATTAAAGAAATAAAGGTAGGAAATCTACTGCCGGCAATATTTATTGCGGTACCCATCACTATGCTGCTAGCGCAGATGGCTTAGCCGTTAAAAATGGATTGAGGAGGATATTATGAATCTGGAAGAAATAATGCCCTTATCCTACTGGGCGATTGCTTTGGTGGCTGTATTATGTATCGTCGAATTTATTTGGATTGTTATTTTGCAGAATCGCCTGAAGGGGTTTCAAAAATCCTATCTCGCCCTGCAAACCTTTCTTGATGGGAGCTCACTGGACCAACAGCTTAAAGAATATATAAGCGGGGTTAACCATATTAAGGACAATGTGGAAAAGATGGAAAAGAGAATGGACCAAGTAGAGCTTAAGCTCCGTTCTTCTATCGATAGAGCTGAGTTGGTGAGGTTCAACGCCTTTGACAATATGGGAAGCGACCTGAGTTTTGCCTTAGCATTGCTTAATCAACAGGGAGACGGTGTCGTTCTTTCATCGATTAATAATCGCGAGGAATCAAGAGTCTATGCTAAACCGATAAGCCATGGCGAATCCAGTTATCATCTATCTCAGGAAGAAAAGGCAGCCATAGGAAAAGCCAAGGAAACGATCAAGATTTAAGGACAATATGAATTAAAGCCTATAGTGATATTTAAATAAAGAAGGGGTTGTCGCAAAGCGTTGGTGAGCAGTGCGACAACCCCATTTTTAATAGTTCTCATTATTAACAGTTCAACTGTATACTTGAAAGTTCCCCCCAAAAAAGCAGCCTGAGAATACTCTGCCAAAATTACCCTTGCCCACACCTTGCAATTCCCTTCAAACAAGCTATAATTATTATTAGGTGGAAATTAAAAAGTCGCCGTGACCTGAAAGTGTTGACGCACTTCCAGGCACGAGCAGGTGTACAGGCACCTACACGTAACAGTCCAGCTGTCCACGACGACATTCTTATTATACAACGCTGCCCGTTTCCGCACAAGCAGGATGCCTGTGCTGGGGGTGAGGCGGGTATAGTGGGATGTTGGCAGGAAGCAGACTGTGCGGCTTCACGCAGCAGGAGATTCAGCCTATTCCTGACCCAGGCAACGGAAAGGGATTGTTCGCGTACCCGGTTATGCGGACCGCTTTTCTGTTCACAGCCGGTTTGCTTCCGGTTGAGTAGGGTTGGGTATTTAGGATCCAGCAGATAACGAAGCATAGCGCATGTGTAGGGTGAAAAAAACCTCGCATGCGCTTTTTAATTTCCCCTATCAAAGCAGCCGTCGGGGCCGGGTCATGACCTGGAGCCTCGCCGCTGCTTAAAATAGGGGGTATAGAAAAGGGATGACGGATTATCGCAAGATGTATTTTCAATTGGCGGCTCAGGTCGCCGATGCCGTGGATATTCTTTTAAAAGCGCAGCAGGAGGGAGAGAGAGAATTCGTGGATGGAGAGCCCTATTCCGGACTCAAAGGCATTGCCCTTCAGGATGAAAACCATGATTCTGAATAAAGAAGGAGAAGGAGAGTTCCCGGCTGCTGCTCGGAGCAGGGAATCATTTGGGGATTAAGTCATTCAGTGCGTGGCTTTAGAATGGATATCCGGCCTATCTCTATACTTTATGATTTGATTTCCCCGGTGGTTACAGCCGAAGTGAAAGAGTATGGAAATAGAGTTTGTCCCCAAACGCGACAACGTTGTCGCGTTTGGGGACAAAGTTCGTGCCGGATGCCACCACCCAAGAATGGCAGGGTCTGAAAGCTGAAATCCATATAGCGATCCCCTAAATGACGAAGAGACTGTCTTATTGGGACGGTCTCTTTGCTCGTTGAGTTATGGATGTCAGCTGAATAACCTAATATAAAATATACAATGTGAATTAAGAAATCCTCGTTTTAATATAAGCATTGGCCAGGAGCTCACTCATCGTCTCGGCCATTTTCCAAACCAAGCCGAGACGGGTATTCTGTAAAACCATGTATTCCATGAACCCTCCCACATTGACAATACCGGTGAGATGAACTTCCCCTACAGAGGGAAGCTCCTTGTGGACTCCTGCTCCAGGCTTTAAAGGCCCATTGGCAAGGGTGATATTGCCAACAGAGTCCATCTTGCCCAGGCAAGCATCAATGGCGATAATAAAAGGATTGTAATAGGAGTTTTGGATATACTTAATGTACTCCGGTAAATTTGTGGCATGGACCGGCTGTTCAAGAGTTCCCAAAACACTGAGCTTAGGTAAACCTCTTTGACTTAGGTAAGTACCGATTAGCGGACCAAGGGCATCGCCGGTTGAACGATCTGTGCCAATACATAAAATCACCAGGGGGCGGTGGCGTTCACTGTGCAGAACATCGATCAGACGGGCCTCCATCTTCTGGGTTCCAATTTTATCATCAAAATGAGCCTTGTATTTATGAGACTCGGTAAACACCGAAAGTATGCTCATGAGTTCCCCTCCCAAAATATGTAAAACAATATATGTCTAAATTATTCCCTTGTTGCCGGGAATTTATGCATGAGTGGTAAGAAGAAGCCATAAGCATGAGGCAGGGGGGAGTATTTTATGAATAAAAGAGTCATTTTTCAAATTGCTGCAACCTATGTTGGAGCAGTTATGGGAGCAGGCTTTGCCTCTGGTCAGGAGATACAGCAGTTTTTCGCTAATTTCGGAAGTGCAGGAATCATCGGGATTCTGTGCAGCACGATTCTCTTCGCCGGCCTGGGGTGGATCATGCTTGATCTGCAGAAGCGGTGGAAAGTAACCTCCTATGCTGATTTTTTTGAGCATTTATTTGGTAAACGCTGGGGCAACAGAATGGACATCCTTGTGAGCCTGCTTTTATTCATCGGCATGGTGGCCATGATGTCAGGGGCTGGGGCGGTCTTTCGGCAGTTCTTTAACTTATCCCCTTGGCTGGGCATTCTTATCACAGCGTTGATCATATCCCTGGCCCTGTGGTTCAAGGGAGAAGGTGTGCTTTGGATTAATAGCATGCTTATACCCTTGAAATTCATGTTCTGTATCGGCATCGGCTTATGGGCCATACTCTTTGCTACGGGAACAAAAGACGCGGGAATAGAACTTGCCGCCAATCCTCTTATCCATAATTGGCTGTTCTCGAGTATTCTCTATGTTTCATTTAATCTAACCTTGGCTATGGTGGTCTTCGCCTCTCTCGGCAAGGAAGTTCAGAGGCCGGAAGGCCGCATTGGAGCTTTATTGGGCGGAATAGCTCTTGGTCTGTTTGCCCTGGTGATTGCACTGACACTTTTGAAGTTTCCTGAAGTCAGAGGTTTTGAGATACCCATGGTTGCCGTAGCGGGAAGTTTAGGATCATGGCCGGGCTTTTGCTATGTGACTGTCCTCTGGTTAGCTATGCTCACGGCAGCCATAGGCAATGGTTTTAGTCTGATTACCCATATGGAAAAGAAATTCAAACTCCATTATAAAAAGGCGGCAGCCGTCCTCCTTCTGCTGGTCGTTCCTCTTTCGGGGGTAAAATTTTCTTTAATAGTAAAGATGATTTATCCCCTATTTGGCTACCTGGGGTTGGTGTTTATTCCCGTGCTCTGTTGGTCCTGGTTAAAAAGATAGGTGGATACCCTTGCGGATACGGTTATTTTTGGGATAAGATAGATTGAAGGGGACTTCTTTCAGTGATAAACATGTAAGCATGGATTGGCAAGGAGTGATTGGGTGCATGAGATGTCCTTGATGGGTGGGGTCTTTGAAGCTATTGAAGCAACTTTAGCCCATCATCACGTAAAAAAGGTGCTTTTGGTAAAGCTTAAAATCGGACAATTAACCAATGCGGAGCCTGATGCCTTACAGATGGCCTTTGCAGCCTTTGCCCAAGGAACTGTGTGCGAAGGTGCTGAACTTCAGATTGAAATGTTGCCGGTAAAGGGCCGCTGTCGGAGCTGCAGTGAAGAATTTATGGTGCCGGGACTTATTTTTGCCTGCCCAGTTTGTCAACATCTGGGGATTGATATTACACAGGGAGAAGAATTGCTTCTGGAAAGTTTGGAGGTTGAAGAATGAGCAGCCAGCGTGAAATTGCCGTTATGGCCAATTTACTGCAGAATAATGACATTCATGCGGAAATCAATCGCAAGCACTTTGAAAATAACAACTGCTTAGCCGTTAATATGATCGGTTCCCCGGGGGCAGGGAAAACCACTCTCCTGGAACGAACGCTGTCCTACTTAAAAGAAAAGCACAGCATAGCCGTGATCGAGGGAGATATCTTTACCAGCAGAGATGCTGATCGGATAGCCCAGCATGATATTCCTGTGGTTCAGATCAACACCGGCGGCGGCTGTCATTTGGATTCCAAAATGGTCGAGAAAGTTCTTCCTGAATTTCAGTGGGATAATTTAGATTTGATGATTATTGAGAATGTGGGTAATCTCGTCTGTCCTGCCGATTTTGATTTGGGGGAAGAATTTAAGGTGGTTGTCCTTAGCGTTGTTGAAGGGGATGATAAACCTGCAAAGTACCCGGTGATTTTTCGCAATTCAAAAGTGGCCGTCTTAAATAAGATGGATTTATTGGCTTTGGTGGAAACGGATTTGGACGCCATGAAGAAAGATATATTTTACATCAATCCGGAGATTAAAATTTTTGAGGTCTCCTGCCGTACCGGAGAGGGTCTGCAAGAATGGGTCCAGTGGCTTGATGAAAAAATCCGGCAAACAAGGGATCAAGCCCATGAGTGATGCCGGCTTCCGACAAGGACTGGAGTATCTGGAGGCCGGGCAGCTCAAGGATGCGGAGGAAGCCTTCCAAAGCTATCTGCAAGAGCATCCGGAGGATGCTTTGGGTCACAATAAATTAGGTGTGGTTTACGGCAGGCTCCAGGATATGGAAAAGGCTAAGGCCTGTTTTTTAAAGGCCATAGAGCTGGACAAGAACTGTATTCATGCCTGGAATAATTTGGGAAATATTGCTCGTCAAGATGGAGAACTAGATCAAGCCATTCGTTATTATCAAAAGGCAGTAGACATAGACCCGATTAATCCGATTCCTGCTAAGAATTTAAGGACGGTACAAAGACAAGCCAAATGGTCTTTTTCAAGAATAAAGGACCTTCTCGGGAAGAATAGCGACTAATTCTTATCGATTGCCCATCGTGCCTATGTCCTAGAGACAGGTCGCATTGTCCTTCCCGGAGCTGCTAATGAGCTGGTTGGAGAGCTCTAAAGTACGTAAAGCCTATCTTTGGTGGGTAAGAGTCCCTTAAATTTAGAGGAAGTTGAAGGGCAAAGGTCGAATACTCTTAGCAAGAAAAGAGTGTTGAATGGAAAGGGTGATCTTAATGTATGTGAAGCAATTTATGACTTCTCGAGTATTTACAGTGAGCCCGGAAGATAATATTGCCGATACCATGGCTCTCATGAGAGAGAAGCAAATCAACCGTTTACCTGTAGTTGATAAAGGCAAGCTCGTCGGGATTGTTACGGATGGAGATCTGCGCGAGGTATCTCCCTCGCCGGCAACGACACTCAGTATTTTCGAATTGAATTATCTCGTGGGGAAAACGCCGATTCGCGATGTGGCGGTTAAAAAAGTCATCACCTGTACCCCGGATACCAAAATTGAAGATGCAGCCCTTCTCATGAGGGAACATGGCATTGGTGCCTTGCCGGTTGTTGAAGATGGCAAGTTGGTGGGGATTGTGACCGAGTCGGATATTTTTGATACGTTCCTGGACATCATGGGCTTCCGCAGCCCCGGCCAGCGCTTTGTTATTGAGACCAAAGATGAAGTAGGTGTCATGGTGGATTTATCCTCCATCATGAAAGAGCATGATGTTGATATTACCAGTTTAGCGGTCTATCATTTAAAAGATAACAGAGTTCAGATTCTCGCCCGCCTTAACGGGGACCGGGTGAATGAAGTCAAAGAAAGCCTTGTTGCTAAAGGCTATAGTTTAAGTCATTGATTTGATATGCGGAAAAGCACCTTGAGGGTGCTTTTCTGCTGTAGGCGGGGTTTGTTTGAACGCAGCTTTCTTCAGTGTTTAATCTTCTCGCGCCATGAAGTATAATGGAGAAGACCCTCAGGCCGTTGCAGTAGTGCAGGCAGAGGATGAAAAATGTTGTTTGCTGCCCGGGCCGCGTAACTTTACGCACAACGCGTACTCCATAGCTCCGGGGCTGGTCCACTCGCTCTCTTAACAGCATCTGCGGCGGATAAGCATGCTTTGGAGAGTGCCGCCTTGAGCGTTAGTTTTGTCCGCGCAGCTTATGGAGCGACCGGTGTGAAGCAAAATCCTGGAGATCCAGCTTTCAAGGCTACTTATAGAGTATCCTGAGCTTACAAGGAGGGGGAGTCCATGAACAGCTTCGATATGCTCATTCTGGCTATCGTTCTTATTGGCGCAATCCAAGGGTACCGCAAGGGCCTTATTTCCGGCTTGATCAGCCTGGGCGGCTCGATTCTTGGACTTGTTCTCGCTGCCAAAAACTATCCAATCCTGCTGCAATGGTTAGAGCAAAATACTCCTTTAAGAGACTGGCTGGAAACAGTCATGTATCAGCGCATGCTGCCTTCCGTGCAAGCTAAAGCAGCGATGATTCAGGAAGAGACCCTGGATAAGATCCTCTCCATGTTTCCTGAAGAGTTCAAAGATATTCTCAGCGGCTCCAATCTGCCCGATATGCAGATCTACACGGACAGTGTCATGCAATCCATTGCCCAAAACTTCACCCAGGCTTTCGCAGACAATGCTTTAAAGATCATTTCCTTTGCCTTGATCTACTTTGGGGTGATTCTGCTTGTGGAGATCGTCTCCGCCATACTGCTGGCTCCTTTGGGTTTATTGACGACCACCATCAATGGGGGCGGCGGATTCATCGTCGGCGGATTGGTTACCTTCCTTGGCCTGGCTATTTTTGTCGGGCTGTTTTCTCCCTTGATAACGATGGCTAACCCTGATGAAACCATAGGGTTCTTCGAGAACTCGACACTTTATCCCTATTTAAAAGAAACCTTCGCCTACTTAGGGGAGCTCCTGCGTTTTAATATTGAACAGGGTTTGAAGTGGCCCCTGGATTTACAGGAATTGAATTTGCCCATAGACCTTAAGGATATTCCTTTGCCTAATCTTCATAACGTTGATTTATGATCGGCAATAGAGGGCACAATGTGTAATGGCTAGCGAGAAAAGGGGGGCTCATTGTTGTGATTGCTTTGCAAATAGGAGATATAATTCGTCTGCGCAAACCACATCCCTGCGGGAGCACGGACTGGAAAGTCATGCGCACCGGTATGGATTTTCGTATTCAGTGCCTGGGATGTCAGCACCAGGCCTGGATTCCCCGAGTCAAGCTGGAACGGCAGCTGAAAGAGGTTCTTCAAAAAGCTCATCATCCTGAGCAACCCTAAGGGAAAGCTTGCGGTTTAGCCAAGATTCCCCTATAATCTTAGAGGGTTTGAGTGAAAATAAGCTGGAGGTTTTTTAAACATGACATTGCATGCAGGGATTGTTGGTTTGCCTAATGTAGGGAAATCAACATTATTTAATGCCATAACTCAAGCGGGTGCAGAAGCCGCAAATTATCCCTTTTGCACAATTGACCCCAATGTAGGAATGGTACAGGTACCGGATGCTCGCCTGCAGGTTCTCGCTGAGATGGTTCATCCTGATAAAATAGTCCCTGCTACGGTGGAATTTGTGGATATTGCCGGATTGGTCAAGGGAGCCAGCAAAGGAGAGGGACTGGGAAACAAATTCTTATCCCATATCCGGGAAGTGGATGCCGTTGTTCATGTGGTTCGTTGCTTTGAAGACAGCAATGTGGTGCATGTGGAAGGCAGTGTGGATCCGAAGAGAGACATCGACATCATCCAGTTAGAACTTATCCTTGCCGATATGGAAAGTGTGGAAAAGCGCTTAGAGCGTTCTGCTAAGCTTTTAAAATCAGGGGATAAGAAAGCTCAAATTGAAGTGGCCCTGCTTAACCGTTTAAAAGAAACCCTGGATGCCGGTCTGGCAGCCCGCTCTTTGGAATTCAGCGATGAGGAGCGGGAAATGTTGAAATCCTTCCCTCTCTTAAGTATGAAGCCGGTTCTCTACGCCGCTAATGTGAGTGAAGAGGAAATAGCTCAGCCTGACAATAACCCTTATGTCCGCAAAGTAAGGGAAATAGCCGCCGCGGAAAATTCAGAGGTGGTGGTGGTCTGCGCCAAGATCGAGGCTGAGATTGCCGAGCTGGAAGAAGAGGAGAAAAAGGTTTTCCTGGAAGACTTAGGCCTTACCGAATCCGGTTTGGACCGTCTGATTCGTGCCGCTTTCCATTTGCTTGGCTTGATGACTTATTTTACAGCAGGTCAAATCGAAGTGAGAGCTTGGGAGATTCGCCGGGGAATGAAAGCGCCTCAAGCGGCTGGAGTAATTCACACTGACTTTGAGCGGGGATTTATCCGCGCTGAAGTGGTCGCCTATAAGGACTTCGTGGAAAATGGCGGTCTTAATGGCGCCAAAGAAAAGGGTTTGGTTCGTTTAGAGGGAAAAGAATATATCATGAATGACGGAGATATCGTTCATTTTCGCTTTAATGTCTAAGACATTTGCCGGTACGATAAGAATTTCCATTTGCATAGTCTTGGTCAAAGTGCTATAATCTTTAAATGGTAGTCTTTATGTAGTCTATCCAGACTATGTATCCCTGCCCCTGTCATGGGGGCCGCAAGTCCGAGGGGAGGTGCAGTTATGAAAGCGTACGAAGTACTTTATGTCATCCGTCCTGATTTGGACGATGAGGCAGTTGCCGCAACAGTGGACAAGTTATCCGAAGTTGTTACCAACAACGGCGGAGCAGATGTTGCTATTGATAAATGGGGCAAACGCCGCTTAGCTTACGAAGTTAAGGATTATCGGGAAGGTTTTTACATCCTGATGAATTTTAATGGTGAAGCTCGTACGGCACAAGAGGTTGAGCGGATCATGAAGATCTCCGATGCCGTTGTGCGTTTCCTTACCACGAAAAAAGAAGATTAGTAGGGAGGGGTTACTATGTTGAACCGCGTCGTTTTAATAGGCCGTTTAACGAAAGACCCCGAGTTACGTTATACCCCGAACGGGGTTGCGGTGGCCAGCTTTAGCTTAGCTGTGGATCGCAATTTCAAGAATGCTAACGGGGAACGGGAAGCGGATTTTATTCCATGTGTAGTATATAGACAACTGGCTGAGCTTTGTGCGAATTATCTTGCCAAAGGTAAATTAGCAGCTGTCGACGGGCGGTTGCAGGTTCGCACTTATGATGCTCAAGATGGGCAACGCCGTTGGGTTTATGAGGTCGTCGCTGAGAACGTACGATTCCTTAGCCCTAAAGATGGCGGAAATTCCGGATATGGAGCATCTTCAGGAGCCAGTGATGCAGGGACTTATGGTCATGAAGTGAGCTTAGATGACGATATCCCATTCTAAATCGGAAAGGGAGTGAATTTTATGAAACGTGAACGCGGACGCCGTCCAAGAAAACGGGTATGCAGCTTTTGTGTCGATAAGGTAGAGTCCATCGACTACAAGGATACACATAAAATACGCAAGTATATTACCGAGCGCGGCAAGATTCTACCTCGCCGTATTTCTGGAAATTGTGCAAAGCATCAACGTCAGGTGACAGTAGCGATTAAAAGAGCTCGCCACATTGCGTTATTGCCTTATATCGTAGAATAAAGAATGAGGGGGAGCTGTTGCTCCCCTTTTTATACTTTCCTTGCAGGAAATCAGTGCCGGATTAGCGAACATTTTTTAGATGGGGATTAATAAGGTTATAACATACAGTACAGTGATAAAATATGACGGGAGGGGCACCCGTGGCTGAAGTCGATATCGTCAAAGGGTTAAAAGCCATTGAAGAGATTAAGGTAGAAATGCTTAAAGCACAGTGGGCCATGCAGGAGGGATCTCTGCGTGGATCGGAAGGAGATATGCTCCAAGGTTTAGCTGATCTTGTTGCTTTAAGCTATTTGCTGACCCGCCGCATGGGGTTTGATTTTTCAAAGTTGGATCGCACTCTGTTGCAGCGTTTAGAGGAATGGAAAACCGAGGATCACCATAAAGTAGAAACTCAATGGGGTGATATCAGCTTATTGCTAAGCTATCTGGCCCCTGAAGATTGAACGAGATTTCCTTTTTTAATAGATTGGAGCATCGGAATGTACGTCAGTGACCAAAAAACCACCAATACCTTAGCAGTGCTTGTCCTGGTGATC
The DNA here is from genome assembly GCF_900143285.1 of Desulfitobacterium chlororespirans DSM 11544. Lineage (NCBI taxonomy): Bacteria > Bacillati > Bacillota > Clostridia > Eubacteriales > Desulfitobacteriaceae > Desulfitobacterium > Desulfitobacterium chlororespirans. The sequence goes on along the minus strand of NZ_FRDN01000006.1, from coordinate 287,816 downwards.
GGGCCCTGGCTCGGAGTCTCTATGCAAGTTTGGGGATGGATGCTGGATATTCTCTTACTTATCGCCTTGTTATGGGTTGGACGAAGTGTCGGAAGACAAAGATTACGCTATGGGCTGGTCTTTTTGATTTCAGGGTATGGGCTGGCCTTGCTTTTCAATGGAGTTTCTTCCCTCCACTACTTCAGCTTTGTTCCCTGGGCAGCCTTAGTCACTCTATGGGGAATGGGGGCCAATGTCCCCCAGCGGGCCCTTGTTTTCTGGAGTTTAGTCGCGGCAGGGATCCTGGGAGTATTGCCTACCCTGGCCATGCTCATGCAAGGGATTCCCCAGGAAAGCATCCAGAGCTTTGTGCAAAATATGATGGAGCAATACCGTCAGGCGGGCATGCTGGAAAGCTTAAAAACTCAAGGCATATCTGAGTTGGAGCTTCAGTCCTTATTTGAACAAATCGTCAATACCCTGATTATGTTGACTCCCGGTCTGGTAGCCATTACAGCCCTTGCCAAGTGGGGGGCCGTCTATTATACGTTTCTGCGCTGGATGCCGATTCCCGGCCGGGAATATCGTCCTTTTACGGAATGGCGGCTGCCTTGGTATGCTATATGGGGAATGAATTTTGCCATTGTCAGTTACCTTCTGGGCGATCAATTCCAATGGCTGGCCATGAAGAGCATCGGCATCAATCTTATGCTGGTTTACGGAGTCGTTGCTTTTGTCCTGGGAAGCGCTCTTTTTGTTACCTTGCTCAGAAAACCTTGGCTATCAGGGTTTTTCCGATTTGTCCTGCTCTTCTCCAGTTTTCTTTATATACAAGTGACGGCTATAGTCTTAATTATCATGGGTTTATTGGATCTGGTGCTGGATTTTCGCCATATGCCCATCCGCAAAAAAGAAGATTCGGATTAGCCCAGTGATCAAGGTGCCGTGATAGCAGAATGGAGGGTTTTCAATGAAAGTTATTTTAAAAACAGATGTCAAAGCGTTGGGAAAGAAAGGGCAAGTTTGTGAGGTTTCCGATGGATACGCACGAAATTTCCTTTTCCCCAAAGGCTTAGCCGTAGAAGCAACTTCGGGTAATCTCAATGACCTGGCTTCCAAAAAAGCCAATGAAGAAAAGAAAAAAGAGCAAGAGAAGCAGGAGGCCCAAACCCTGGCGGCCAAGCTCAGCTCCCTTTCCGTAGAGATCCACACCAAGAGCGGGGAAGGCGGCAGGCTTTTTGGCTCAGTTACCAATAAAGAGATTGCCGAGGCGCTCAAAACAAGCCATGGCATTAATCTGGATCGCCGTAAGCTGGAGCTGAAAGAACCCATCAAAGCCTTGGGAACCTTTAATGTGCAGGCCAAGCTGCACCCGGAAGTCACGGCACAATTTCAAGTCCATGTCAAAGCATCATGATCAGGCAACTGTGAAAGGGGTCCCTAATGAAAGGGTTATTAAATCATTGGTTTAAAAAGAACGAGACCGAACCAATTCAAGAGGCAGAGGAAATGAGCCAACCAAGCAGCCAAGTAGAGGAGCTGAAAGAGGATGTCCGGAACAGTCATGAGCAATGGCATCATGAAGTGGATGCCCTCTATACTCTGCTCGTTAATTTCTACGGGAGCGATAAATTGGTTTTAAAGGCCACCCGCCTGGAAGCCATTCATCTTATTCAGTCCGATACCATCGGGGAGCGGACAGCCGGTCTGCTCAAGATCATTTTGGACGATCCCACAGACCGTCCCCTGCCCAGTGAAGAGGAGATCCCGCAGCTTCTGCTGGAAATTGAGGACCACTTAGCTGAGCTGATCGCCCGCAGGGCTGTTGAAGATCGCTTGGATAAAGCGGTGGCAGATAAAATGCAGGAGCGGCATGAGGATTATGTCAAAGAAATAAAAAGCCAGCTTCTGAAGGAAAATTCCGGACCGGATAATGCCCAGACCCTTAAGAAATTAGCCCATATAGAAAAGATGAATCTGGTGAAACTGGCCAGTTCTGTTGCGGAAGTCCTGCGGCCTCAGGCTGTCGAAGAAATCATCGGCCAGGAAGTTCCCATGCAGTTTCTCCTGGCTAAGCTGGCTACGCCCTATCCTCAGCACATCATTATCTATGGACCTCCGGGTGTGGGCAAAACGTCGGCGGCCCGGGTAGCCTTAGAGGCCGTCAAAAAGAATGTCAATTCTCCCTTTGCCGAGAGTGCTCCCTTTGTGGAGGTGGATGGTACGACCCTGCGCTGGGATCCCCGGGATGTCACCAATCCCTTATTGGGCTCCGTTCATGATCCCATCTATCAGGGCGCAAAGCGGGACCTGGCAGAGACCGGGATTCCTGAGCCGAAACTGGGTTTAGTCAGTGATGCTCATGGAGGCATTTTATTTATCGATGAAATCGGAGAGATGGACCCTGTTCTCTTAAATAAGCTCCTTAAAGTCCTGGAGGATAAACGGGTTTCTTTCGAATCAGCTTATTATGACCCCAACGATCCTCAGGTGCCTCTTTATATCAAAAAGCTTTTTGAAGAGGGTGCCCCTGCCGACTTTGTGTTAATTGGGGCAACCACCCGGGATCCCAGGGAGCTCAACCCTGCTTTGCGTTCCCGCTGCGGGGAGATTTATTTTAATCCCTTAGAGCCCAGGGATATTCAGCATATCGTTTTCCAGGCTGCGCAAAAGTTGGGAGCAAACCTGGAGGCCAGAGTACCGGAGGTTATCAGTGAGTACGTCTTTGAAGGCAGGAAGGCCAATACCATCCTTACTGATGCTTATGGACTGTCCCGTTACCGTCACCCGGAACAGGAAGTTCTGGTGAAGGCTGAGGAAGTTTATGAAGTGCTGCGTTCAGCCCGGCTTACCCCTTATATCTCCCATAAGGCGGAAGATTGTGGCGAGACAGGAAAGATTTTGGGTCTCGGCGTTCATGGTTTTGTTGGTTCCGTCATTGAACTGGAGGCCATCGTTTTTCCGGGCCGGGAAGGAAAAGGCGCCATCCGCTTCAATGAAACCGCCGGCAGCATGGCCCGGGACGCTGTCTTCAACGCCACGGCCGTTATTCGTTCCCTCACCGGCGAAGACCTCAAGGATTACGATGTTCATGTTAATGTGGTAGGAGGAGGGAATATCGACGGGCCCTCCGCAGGATGCGCCACCACCCTGGCCATCTACAGCGCTTTGAAAAACATACCGCTGCGGCAGGATATCGCCGTCACCGGTGAAATATCCATTCAAGGAAGAGTACGGCCCGTAGGGGGCATTGCCGAGAAGATCTTTGGAGCCAAACAGGCCGGGGTAAAAACAGTCCTCATCCCCAAAGAAAATCAAGCAGATGTACCCTCCGGCCTGCAGGGAATCCAGGTGATCCCCATCGAAACCTTCCGGGAAGCCCTTGAACATGCCTTATTTTAGGTTTTTAGGAGGAGAAGGACATGGAACTAACCAAAGTTCCTCCCCATAATTTAGAGGCGGAACAATCGGTTTTGGGCGCGTTAATGCTTGATCCGGAAGTGGGAAGCTCCGTTTTTGAAGTAGTGCAACCCGAGGATTTTTATCGGGATAATCACCGCCAGATCTTTCTTGCTCTGCGGGACCTCTTTGAAAAGGGAGATCCCATTGACTTGGTTACCGTAGCGGAAAGTCTTCGCCAAAGCGGACGCCTTGAACAAATCGGTGGTATCGCCACCATTTCCCAAATCGCCCGCTCTGTCCCCTCCGCAGTCAATTGTGAGTATTATGCCAGGATTGTGGCGGAGAAATCCTTATTACGCCAACTTATCCGCAGCAGCGGACAGATTGCCGAGAAAGGCTATGAGCCGGGAGAAGCCGCCACATCCCTGCTGGAAGAAGCCGAAAAGATGATCATGGATCTTTCCCAGAGACAGGTGAAAGACGGCTTCGAATCCATTCGCAATATCCTGCTCCATACCTTTGAAAAAATTGAAACCCTCTATGCCAATAAAGGCAGTCTAACGGGAGTCCCGACCTTTTTTACGGAACTGGACCGTATGACATCGGGCTGGCAGCCCTCGGATCTGATTGTGATCGCCGCCCGTCCTTCCATGGGTAAAACGGCTTTGGTACTGAATATGGCCCAAAATGCCGCGGTAAGGGCCAAAGTTCCGGTAGCTCTCTTCAGTCTGGAGATGTCCAAGGAGCAATTGGTCCAGCGTATGCTTTGTTCAGAGGCCATGGTGGATCAGCAGCGGGTCCGGACTGGAGATTTATTGGACACGGATTGGCCTAAGCTAACACGGGCGGTAGGCCCTCTCTCTGAGGCTGAGGTCTTTATTGATGATACCGTAGGGATTTCCCTTGCCGAGTTGCGCTCCAAGGCCAGACGCCTGAAGATGGAACACGGTCTGGGCCTGATTGTCATCGATTACCTGCAGCTCATGTCTTTAGGCAGACGGTCGGAAAGCCGCCAGCAGGAAGTTGCCCAGATTTCCCGGGGGCTCAAAGGGATTGCCCGGGAGTTGAATGTTCCGGTCATTGCCCTTTCTCAGCTTAACCGGGGTGTGGAGCAGCGTCAGGATAAACGGCCGATTATGTCCGACTTATTGGAATCCGGTGCCATCGAAGCGGATGCCGATGTCATCTCCTTTATCTATCGGGATGAATATTACAACCCTGAATCGGATAAAAAGGGCATCGCTGAAATCATTATTGCCAAACACCGGAACGGACCGGTGGGGTCGGTGGAATTAGGATATCTTAAAGAATTTACAAAGTTTGTGAACCTGGATCGCCAGCATCTTTCGGCCTAAGGACTAAAGTCTTTAGGCTTTTCAGATTAATAGGTGCTGTAGAAATGTTAAATATATACGAACATTGACGAATGAAAGAACTTTAACGTTCGAATTTTTTATTGACAAGAAATAGGGAGGACTGCTAAGATAAAATAGGTCTGGGAATGATTTATGTTATTAAGGGCAGAATATTGAGGACTTATTCCAGTGAGGTCCAGCTTAAGGAGTCAACTAAGGAATCGTTCGGATAAGGATCCGAAAGATAGGAAGATTTAGGGGGACTTTTTTGTTGATTAATCGATATACACATCCTGAAATGGGGCAATTATGGCGGGAAGGCTATGAATATGAGCGATGGCTGGAAGTCGAGCTGGCCGTGGCTGAGGTGATGGCTGAGCGGGGTGAGATTCCCTTCCAGGCTCTGTCCGAGATTCGCAGGAAAGCCAAAGTCAATCCGGAGCGAATTGCTGAGATAGAAAAGGTGGTTCGTCATGATCTCATCGCTTTTTTGCAGGGAGTTGTGGAAGAGATCGGCGAAGCGGGCAAATATCTGCATCTGGGGCTAACCTCCTCAGATGTTAAGGATACGGGACTCAGCTTGGTTTTAAGAGATGCCGGGCAGCTTTTGCTTAAGGATCTGCGGGAACTGCGTGAAGCCTTAGCCCAGCGGGCCGTGGAAAGCAAAGATACCGTGATGGTGGGACGTACCCATGGCATTCATGCCGAGCCCCTGACTTTCGGCTTGAAACTCGCTTTATGGATGGCTGAGATCGACCGCCAGATCGAGCGCCTGGCAGCCGCCGTCGAGTCCATTGGGGCCGGCAAGATTTCCGGTGCCGTAGGGACCTATGCCAATGTATCACCGGAAGTTGAAGAAGCGGTCTGTGCCAAATTAGGGCTTAAGCCTGCTTTGGTCAGCAATCAGATTCTTCAGCGGGATCGCCATGCCCACTATGTCACAGCCTTGGCTTTGATCGGGAGCACTCTTGAGAAAATGGCCACAGAGATTCGCAACCTTCAGCGCACAGATATCCTGGAAGTGGAGGAGCCCTTTGCCGAAGGACAAAAGGGGTCCTCGGCCATGCCTCATAAAAGAAATCCCATCGCCTGTGAGCAGATTGCGGGGATGTCCCGGCTGCTCCGGGGCAATGCTCTGGCTGCTATGGAAAATGTAGCTCTCTGGCATGAGCGGGATATGACTCATTCTTCCGTTGAGAGAGTCATTCTGCCTGACAGCAGCATTTTGCTGGATCATATGCTGCGGCAAATGACCCGGGTTATTAAAGGGTTACGCATTCGTTCCGATCAGATGATGGAGAATCTCCTCAAAACCTATGGCTTAACCTCCTCCCAACGGGTTCTGCTCGCGTTAGTCGATAAGGGCTGTATGCGGGAAGAGGCTTATCAATGGGTTCAGCAGGCGGCCTTTGCAGCTTGGGACAACGGCCGGGATTTCCGGGAAGTGATTCAGGAAAATCCCCAGGTTATGGAGCTGCTCACGGCTGAGGAAGTCAACGCTTTGTTTGATTGGAGTTACCATCTTAAGCATATTGACGATATTTTTAAACGCTTGGGCTTAGGCAATTAATGGCTCAAGAAGAAAGAACGGGGGAATCAGGTATGGCATCCGTAGTGTTAATAGGTACTCAATGGGGCGATGAGGGAAAAGGAAAGGTAACGGACTTCCTGGCCGAAAAGGCGGATTTAGTGGTCCGCTATCAAGGGGGGAACAACGCCGGACATACCGTCGTTGCCAAAGGAGAAGAGTTTAAGCTTCATTTGATCCCTTCAGGAATTCTGTATGAAGATAAGACCTGCGTCATCGGCAACGGAGTCGTAGTTGATCCTAAGGTGCTGCTGGAAGAGTTGGCTTATCTGAGCGAACGGAAAGTAAAAACCGGCAAACTCCTGATCAGCTCCAACGCTCATGTCATCATGCCTTATCACCGCATACTTGACGCTTTGGAAGAAGATTCCCGCGGGGAGCATAAAATAGGGACTACGAAGCGGGGCATCGGCCCGGCCTATATGGACAAAACCTTGCGGATCGGCATCCGGATCATGGATTTGATTGATGATGAAGAATTTGCCGGCAAGCTCCGCCGTAATCTGCAGGAGAAGAATAACCTCCTGATCAAAGTATACGGTGTTGAGCCCTTGGACTACGACACCATCTATCAGGAGTATTCCGGCTATGCCCAAAAGATTCGGAGCTTGGTGGCGGACAGCTCCTTAATCATTGACGAGTCCTTGAAAGCCGGGGAAAAGGTTCTATTTGAAGGCGCTCAGGGCACCCTGCTGGATCTGGATCACGGAACCTATCCCTATGTCACCTCCTCCCATCCCATTGCCGGCGGAGCCTGCATCGGTGCCGGGGTTGGCCCTACCCGCATTAATCGGGTGGTGGGAGTTATCAAAGCCTATACCACTCGCGTTGGCGAAGGACCCTTCCCCACCGAGCTGGCGGACGAAACCGGGGAGCTTATGCGTCAGAATGGTCATGAATTCGGCACCACCACCGGCCGGGCCCGCCGCTGCGGCTGGTTTGATGCTGTGATCGCCCGCTATGCTGTGCGGGTCAGTGGCATCTCTGATTTTGCTTTGATGAAGTTGGATGTTTTATCCGGTTTCGAAACCATTAAAATTTGTGTGGGTTATCGGGTCAATAACGAAGTGATTTATGAATTTCCCCAAAGTCAGAAGATATTTAAAGTATGTGAGCCCGTCTATGAGGTTATAGAGGGCTGGCAGGAGGATATCACAGGAGTGACTCGTTTTGAGGATCTGCCGAAAGCCGCTCAGGACTATGTCAGACGGATTGAGCAGCTTACGGAAACCCAGGTTACTCTCATTGCCGTCGGACCCGGCAGAGAACAGACCATTGTCCGCGGCGAAATTTTCTAAGCATATCAGTAGTGCAACAATGAAAAATGAAAAAGGCACATAGATTTTCAGCCGTTCAGAAATGGACGGCTATTTCTGTACCCAGAAAAGGCAAAAACAGTCGGGTTTAAGAAATTCTTCAGAAACCTTTTTATAATTCTTAAGTATTCTACCCTATAATTTGAGGATGGAGGAAAAAAATCTATGAATATGGTTTTAATGTTGTTTTACTCAATATTCTTGGTTGTTATGCCTGTTGTTATTTATCAAATTATGATGATGATGTTAGGCGAAAACAAATCCACCATTTCACATTATTTATGGACATATATAATGATGATTTATTTGTGGATGGTTTTTTCTATAGCCGGTATAGGTTCAATCTGGGATATGTTTGCAAAGGGCGGATGGAGTGCTTCTTTAAGCCAAGCCAATATTAGTCTGATCCCCTTTCAGTCAGAGGGATTATTTACCTATTGTATGAATATACTCATGGTCATGCCTCTGGGCTTTTTACTCCCGTATCTATGGAAGAATTTTAGAAATATTTTCAAGGTAGCTTTAACAGGGTTTTTATTCTCTGTCTTTATTGAGTTTTCTCAACTTTTCACAAACCGCTTAGTAGATATTGACGACTTGATGATGAATACCGTCGGAGCAATATTAGGCTATATAGTTTGGAGAGTAATCGGGGAATATTTCTTTAATAAAAATCAGCTGGCCAGAACAAAAGCGCTCTCAACTTCTGAGCCTGTAGTTTATATGGTGCTGGCTTGTACATTTAACTTCTTGCTCTATAATTTTGCATGGTTTATTTGAGAAAGATATTTTTTAGTAAAAATATTGACAAGCCGTTAAAATTGCTGTAGAATTCGTATTCGTGAGTGAGTTTTGAGCCATTAGCTCAGTCGGTAGAGCACCTGACTTTTAATCAGGGTGTCCCGCGTTCGAGTCGCGGATGGCTCACCATTATCTACTAAAAACGCTTGTGTTCTATGGAATGCAAGCTTTTTTACACTGTCCGAAAGTATAAACTTGCGCTGTATACTTTCTAAGCATAAGTGCAACCAGCGACTTCGCCTTTTATGGGACGTGAAAACATAAAGCTCGGCGGAGCCGGGTTTTCTTTAATATAGTTAGAGAGTACAAGTTTTTCAGGGGCGCCCCCTTTACTTGCGCATGTTGGTAAGATAGAGTAATGGGAACAAACATTTACATTAGATGAAATAAAAGGACCGAGGTTTTGCCTCGGTTTTTCTTAAATATTCATCTGTTATATCCTATTGCATAATAATATTTATCTGTTGCATAATATTTACCTTGACAGGCAGGCCCCTTGGAGGCTAAAATTATCCTATCTTTCTGATTATTCGAGGGACAGAATGGGTATATTAGCAAACTTGAATAATCATAAAATCTGTTATAAGGAGAAGGTATAATGAAAAGAATGTTCGGTATCGTATTCTCTCTCGCCCTGACCCTTGGTCTTCTGTCCGGTTGCGGAGGAACGGATAAAGCTCCAGCCAGAGAGCCCAACGCAGGCGGCAAAGAACCGGCTGCAACCGCCTTTAAGATTGGCGGTACCGGTCCTCTGACTGGTGGAGCAGCCATTTACGGCAACGCGGCCAAGAATGGCGCGCAGATAGCTGTTGACGAGATTAATGCCCTGGGTGGCATCCAGTTCGAACTCAAATATGAAGACGATGAGCATGATGCCGAGAAGGCCGTTAATGCTTACAATAAGCTGAAAGACTGGGGCGTGCAGATGTCCCTCGGCTCCGTGACCAGCACTCCCGGTGTGGCCACCAGTGCTGAGATGTTTAACGATCGTATATTTGCCCTGACTCCCTCCGCATCCGCTCCCGCTGTCATTGAGGGCAAGGATAATGTCTATCAGATGTGCTTCTCCGACCCCAACCAGGGTTCAGCTTCCGCTCAGTATATCGCTGACAAAAAGCTTGGCACAAAAATTGCGATTATCTACAAGAATGACGATGTATATTCCAAGGGAATCTATAATACTTTCGTTAGCAAAGCCAAAGAACTGAACCTGGAAATCGTCTCCACAACCACCTTCACTGAGGACAGCCAGACCGACTTTTCCGTTCAGCTGGCCGATGCCAAGAAAAATGGCGCCGATTTAATCTTCCTGCCTATGTATTATACTCCGGCCTCTCTGATATTCCAGCAGGCTAAGTCTATGGACTACTCCCCCAAGTACTTCGGTGTGGACGGCATGGACGGCATCCTGACCCTGGAAAACTTTGATAAATCCCTGGCTGAAGGCGTTATGCTGCTGACCCCCTTCAGTGCCGACGCTACCGATGAGCGTACCGTCAAATTTGTCAAAAAGTACCAAGAGTTATTTAAAGAAACTCCCAACCAGTTCGCTGCCGACGGTTATGATGTCGTGTATGCCTACAAGAAAGCCATTGAGGCTGCCGGCATTACCTCTGACATGAAGGCCGCCGATATCTGTGAGAAACTGGTCCAAGTATTCCCCACTATTTCTGTTGACGGACTTACCGGTGAGAAAATGACCTGGGCCAAGACTGGTGAAGTTTCTAAGAAACCTAAAGGAATGGTCATAGAAAAGGGTACCTACGTCGGTATGGACTAAAACTGCTGCCCTTTCAAATGGTTTGTCGAGAGGACTGCCGAGTACATACTCGGCAGCCCTTTATCCGTTATGTGGCCTTTTCCGAATCTGCCCAAACTACGAATATGCTTAAAGAATATGCTCAAACTAAATGAAGGTGTGTGAGTTATGACCTTTCTCTCCTTTCTGATCAGCGGACTCAGTCTTGGCAGCGTCTATGCCATCATAGCTCTGGGCTATACAATGGTCTACGGCATTGCCAAAATGCTGAACTTTGCCCATGGCGATGTGATCATGGTCGGTGCCTATGTTTGCTTCTTCGCTACCACACGGGGGAATCTGCACCCGGTCTTCGGTGTGCTTCTGGCCATGGTGGTATGTACTATCCTGGGGGTGGTCATCGAGCGTCTGGCCTACAAGCCGCTTAGAACAGCTACCTCCTTGGCCGTGCTTATCACTGCTATAGGTGTGAGCTATTTTCTGCAGAATGCTGCTTTGCTGCTCTGGTCTTCTAATCCCAAGGTGTTCACTTCCGTAGTAGGAAATGGCTCGCTGAAGCTTTTCGACGGTCAGTTGACCATCTCCGTTATCGCTATCGTCACGATAGTTGCCTGTCTTATCATTATGGCCGCGCTGACCTGGTTCACCGGAAAGACCAAGATGGGTAAGGCGATGCGCGCCTGCTCAGAGGACAAGGGGGCGGCTCAGCTGATGGGCATCAACGTTAACTTCACCATCTCCGTTACCTTTGCCATCGGCTCTGCCCTGGCGGCAATTGCCGGCGTTCTCCTTTGCTCTGCTTATCCCACCTTGATGCCCACCACGGGCTCCATGCCCGGCATCAAGGCTTTCACTGCTGCCGTACTTGGCGGAATCGGCTCCATACCCGGCGCTATGATTGGCGGTATACTGCTGGGTGTCATCGAGATATTCGGCAAGGGTTATATCTCCACCCAGCTTTCCGATGCCATCGTGTTCTCCGTCCTTATTCTTACTTTGTTGGTCAAGCCCACCGGTCTTCTGGGCAAAAAGATCAACGAGAAAGTATGAGGTGGATGCTATGATCGTATTGAAAAAAACTACACGTAAAAACCTCACTACTTACGCTTTGGTTATAGTGGCGTATATTATTGTCCAATTGCTTATAAGCGGCGGCAATATCAGCTCCTCCCTGCAAGGGCAGCTGGTTCCCATCTGCGCTTATGTGATCTTGGCTATTTCACTGAACCTGACCGTAGGCATACTGGGCGAGCTGTCTTTAGGCCACGCGGGTTTTATGAGTATCGGTGCCTTTGCGGGTGTCGTGGCTTGCATAAGCCTGGAGCAGATCATACCCATCACGATCCTGCGCTTGATCGTGTCTCTTATCGTCGGTGCTCTTTTCGCAGGAGTAGCCGGTTTCCTGATCGGGATACCTGTCCTGCGTCTTAAAGGCGACTATTTGGCCATCGTCACTCTGGCTTTTGGAGAAATTATCAAAAACATTATCAACATCCTTTATGTAGGGTTGGATAAAGCGGGGCTGCATGTTAGCTTTCTTAGCGACTCCAATGCCCTGAACCTTGGTGACGGCGGCAGAGTCATTATCGACGGACCCCTGGGCATCACAGGCATACCTAAGCTGTCCACTTTTACCATCGGTTTTGTCCTCATATTGATTACCCTGTTTATCGTACTGAATCTGATTGACAGCCGCTCGGGACGGGCCATTATGGCGCTGCGCGACAACCGCATTGCAGCGGAGAGTGTGGGTATTCATATCACTAAGTATAAACTGATGGCTTTTGTCACCTCCGCCGCCCTGGCCGGTGCCGCAGGGACTTTGTTTGCCATGAATTATTCCACCATCATTGCCTCTAAGTTCGGTTTCAATACCTCGATCCTGATTCTTGTTTTTGTGGTCCTGGGAGGTCTGGGTAATATTCGGGGCTCGATTATTGCCGCCACCCTACTTACCATACTCCCTGAGCTGCTGCGTCAGTTTAACAGCTACCGCATGCTTTTATATGCAATCGTTCTCATCCTGATCATGCTGGCCACCAACAATGATGCCTTTAAGAGCCATTTGCGAGCTTTAAAGGAAAGGCTGCTTCCTGCAAAGTTCAGAAAAGAAAAGGGGGGCACGGAAAATGGATGAAGCTAACAGTGTTCCTCAGGGTGATGTGAACATGCTGCCGGTGCTGGAAGCCCGGGACCTGGGTATAAACTTTGGCGGACTTATGGCTGTCAATGGTTTCAACATGGCTATCGGCCGTACGGAGATAGCCGGACTCATTGGTCCCAACGGTGCAGGAAAGACTACTGTGTTCAATCTGCTCACGAAAGTATATCAGCCTACCCATGGCACCATCCTGTTGGATGGACGTGACACGCAGAATATGAACACAGTGCAAATCAATAAAGCCGGTATCGCTCGGACCTTTCAAAATATACGCCTTTTCTCCAATCTATCGGTTGAAGACAATGTAAAGCTTGGTATGCATAATCATATCAACTATGGTATGTGGAATGGTATCCTTCGTCTCCCTGCTTACTGGAAAGGTGAGAAGCAGGCCCATGAGAAGGCCATGGAGCTTTTGTCCATCTTCGATATGGAGAGCCTGGCGGGGAAACAGGCGGGATCCCTGCCCTACGGCGCTCAACGCAGACTGGAGATAGTCCGTGCCTTAGCCACGAAACCCCTGCTGCTGCTCCTGGATGAGCCTGCCGCCGGGATGAACCCTTCCGAGACAGCCGAATTAATGGATAATATCGTGAAGATTCGTGATACCTTCCAGATCGCAATTATGCTCATTGAGCACGACATGAATCTGGTCATGGGCATCTGCGAGAAAATAAGTGTGCTTAATTTCGGTAAAGTAATCGCCAACGGCAACCCCAGCGAGATCAGGAACAACCCTCAGGTCATCGAAGCTTATTTAGGCAAGAAGAGGGAGGGCTGACCATTATGTTGAAAGTCGATAATATAAACGTCTTTTACGGTGCTATACACGCCATCAAGGGTATCTCCCTGGAGGTCAACGAAGGTGAGATCGTGACTCTGATCGGGGCCAATGGAGCCGGCAAGAGCACCGTCCTCAAGACTATTTCCGGCTTGCTGCGCACCAAGACCGGCGGCATAAACTTCTTGGGAAAAGACATCACTTCCACGGTACCCCACAAGATTGTGGAACGCGGTTTGGCTCATGTCCCTGAAGGCCGGCGGATTTTTCTGCAAATGACTGTCCAGGAAAATCTGGAAATGGGCGCCTACACCCGCCCTTCCGGCGATATCGAGGCCGAATTGGAAAAGGTCTACGTTCTGTTTCCACGGCTTTTGGAACGCCGCAAACAGGTTGCGGGCACGCTTTCCGGAGGGGAGCAGCAGATGCTGGCTATTGGCAGGGCGCTGATGAGCAAGCCCAAACTTCTGATGCTGGATGAGCCCTCCATGGGCCTTGCGCCGATACTGGTGGAGCAGATCTTCACCATTATCCAGGAGATGAACAAGGCCGGAACCACTGTGCTTCTTGTGGAGCAGAATGCCCAGATGGCCCTGTCTATTGCTGATAGAGCCTATGTTCTGGAGACCGGCTCCATCTCCATTTCCGGCACCGGCCGGGAACTGGCCGAGAGCGATGAGATCCGCAAGGCCTATCTGGGAGGCTGAGCAGCTTTCCCTTTCAGCAAAAAAATGTTAGAAAAAAATCTAACCAAAGGCCTTTACTTATAGGCATCTTTTGTGTATACTACAAAAGCGTGAGTGAGACGGCTCACCCATCAGTGGCCCATTGGTCAAGCGGCCTAAGACACCGCCCTTTCACGGCGGTAACACGGGTTCGAATCCCGTATGGGTCACCATGTATGCCTCGGTAGCTCAGTCGGTAGAGCAGAGGACTGAAAATCCTCGTGTCGGCGGTTCGATTCCGCCCTGAGGCACCATTTGATTTTAAGGAAATTGTTTTTAAGCCATGCTGTATACCAAGCAGTGTGGCTTTTGTATTGGCTGCTGTTCGTGCCTTAACCGACTTATGCCAAACAATCATTCTATTGTCAATAGACATAAAATAAGCTACACTATAAACTGAATCCTTGTCACATTATGTTTAAACCCCAGATTATATGTAACTGGAGGAAGCCCTGTGAAATTGAACAAAGTGCTGGTGACTGTTGCACTTCTGCTGATTTTCTCAATCAGTGGTTGCGGCTCCCTTGAAGAGGCTGTTCAGGAGGCCAAAAAGGTGGTTCCAGGCGATTGGGAGGTAATCCATACCCAACAGGTTCAAAATGAGGCGACGATTGTCTTTTATATCAATAATGATGAACTGGGGGCAGGCTTGTTTCAGAAGGATGCCTTTGGTTGGAAGTGGCTGGGAACCGAAGGCGGCTCTTTGGTAACCTATCCTAAAGGATTGTCGTGGCGTTATTCGGATTTAGGGGACAAGTCCACCAAGTTCTATCTTTATTATGGATTTGTGGAAGAACCTAAAATCAGCTCCATTGAAGTAAAGACGACCTGGGGGGAAGCCGTTAAAGCAACGATTGTGCAGTCCAGGGAGTATTCCCTTTGGTATGCTATGATCAGCAAGGCTCAGGTTCCCTCGGTTGACGCCGATATTACCGGATACTCGGAAAAAGGTGACGTTCTTTATTTATTCAGTCAGCCTAAACAAGGAACAGCAACCAAGTAAATTATATTTTGCACACTAACTTGTCCTCATGATATAATGAGTGACGAATTCTTATGTGTTCGAGAGGAGGCTATAAAGATGGCAAAGCATATTCAAACAGTTGTTAAAGCCAATTTAAGTGCAACTTTAAAAACAGGTGGCTGCGGAGAGTGTCAGACTTCCTGCCAATCGGCCTGCAAAACATCCTGCACCGTAGGCAATCAAGTCTGTGTTAAGTAGTATTCGTCAGTAGTGCCCCGAGCAGAACATAGTGTGACGAAGTGAAAAGATTAAACATAGGTCGCGAGAACCCACCTGATTCAGGCGGGTTCTGTTTCTATGTTTAACTGTTTAAGAAAGAAGGGAAAACCGCCCATGTTCCTTGAAGGATATGATCTTAAAAAAAATGTTCATAGCTACCAACAGGGAGATCTGAAGATTGCTTACGATGTCAATTCCGGCTCCCTGCATATTTTAGATGACACGACCTTTTCAATCCTGAAAGTTCTGGAAAGACTACAGGAGGAGCACAAGCCTTTGGCTAAAGAAACGGTCACAGCGCTGTTACAGGCAGAGGGTATGCCTCTCCCTCAGGAGGTAGCCGAGGAAATCTTTGCGGAGATGGAAGAGCTGCAGCAGGAGGGTGTCCTCTTCTCTAAGGAAGCCGAAGAGAAAGGCCCTGCCTATCCGGCCAAGCCTATTGTCAAAGCCATCTGTCTTCATGTCGCCCACGATTGCAACCTGCGCTGCAATTACTGCTTTGCAGGAACCGGGGCCTTTGGGGGACAGCGGGGTCTTATGGACGTGGCAACCGGCAAACAGGCCATTGACTTTGTTCTGGAGGCTTCGGCTCATCGCAAGCATTGTGAAGTGGACTTTTTCGGCGGTGAGCCCCTTCTGAACTATCAAATGGTCAAAGAGGTTGTTCGCTACGGGAAAGAGGCAGCCCAGGCTAAAGGCAAAACCATTAAGTTTACCATAACCACCAATGCAGTGCTGCTGAGCGAAGAAATACAAAACTTCCTGGAGCAGGAAGATATCAGTGTCGTCCTCAGTATTGACGGGCGTCCGGAGGTCCATGATCGGATGCGTCCCTATGCCAATGGACAGGGAAGCTATGCCCAAGTAGCTCCGCGCCTGCAGCAGTTTGCCGCGAAACGTCCCGAGAGCTCTCCCTATGCCGTAGGTACTTACTATTATGCCCGGGGAACCTATACCCATTACAACCTGGACTTTGATCAAGATGTCACCCACCTGCTGGATTTGGGGATGAAACAAATATCCCTGGAACCTGTGGTAGCCCAACCCAGCGATCCCTATGCTTTCCAGGAAGGGGATCTTGCCGAGATTTTAAAGACCTATGACCGATTAGGGGAAGAATTGCTGGCTCGCCGTGGCCAAGGCGAAGATTTTAGCTTTTTTCATTTTAATATAGCTCTGGACCAAGGTCCATGCCTGCCCAAGCGTCTCTCCGGCTGCGGAGCCGGCCATGAATATGTGGCGATTTCACCGGAGGGAGATCTCTATCCCTGTCATCAGTTTGTCGGCCAGGAGGAATTCAAAATGGGCTCCCTTGGACAAGAGGGTGTTCCTCTTAATCCGGAGATCATCGAAAAGTTTCGTTCCGCCCATGTCTATAGCAAACCAGCCTGCCGCCAATGCTGGGCGCGTTTTTCCTGCAGCGGTGGCTGCCACTCGGCCAATTATGCTTTTAGCGGCCAACTTAACGAGGTCTATGCTTTAGGGTGTGAGTTTCAGAAGAAACGTCTTGAAGTAGCCCTCTATATGAAGATCAAAGAGACATAAGATTCTATTATGGTCTAGGGAGGGGATAAAAATGACCGTTCTGCGCTCGGCTTGTCCGTTGAATTGTCCAGACAGCTGCGGCTTTGTTGTGGAGTACAGTGAGGATAAAGGACTGCAGGTTCGTGGGGATAAGGAGCATCCGCTAACCAAGGGAATAGTATGTTCAAAAGCTCAGGCTCAGGCGCAACGAGTCTTCTCAGCCGAAAGACTGCGTTTTCCCCTTCTCAAGGACCAGGGAGGGTTTCGGCGTATTTCCTGGGCTGAAGCCTATACCCTTTTAACAGATAAAATCAAAGAGACCCTTGAAGAGGTGGGTTCCTGGGGGATTCTCCACCATTATGATTATGGTCACAATGGGAAGTTAAGAGAGCTGGACCGGCGCTTTTTCCAGGCCTTAGGCGGGGTCACGGAGCCCAGAGGAAGTATGTGCTGGGGAGCAGGCTACCGGGCTCAGGAGATTGATTTCGGGGGAGTTCTGGCCGGGGATTGGACTCAGGTCAGTCAGGCGAAGGTTATTATCCTGTGGGGAAGGGATCCGGCCGTTACTAATCTGCATATAGTGCCCCTTTTGCTGGAGGCTAAGAAGGCCGGAGCCAAGATCATTGCGATTAATCCGGTGCGGGTGAAAAGTGCTGATTTTGCTCAGGATTATGTTCAGGTTCATCCCGGCAGTGATGGCGTCCTGGCCATGGGAATCGCCCATATTATTTTACGGGAAGGCTGGCTGGATTGGGATTTTGTACGCAGGTCCGTCCATGGGCTGGAAGCCTTTGCCCGCAGGGCGAAGGAATACAACCCGGAAAGGGTAGCCCTGTTGACCGGGGTATCGGTAGAAAAACAAGAGGAATTAGCCCAGACCATAAGCCGCACCCGGCCGGTCACGATCCTGGCCGGATACGGCTTGCAACGGTATAGCGGCGGCGGTAATACCCTCCGCGCTATTGATGCTCTTTTAGCTTTGACCGGCAACCTGGGCCAGACCGGAGCAGGCATCCACTACGGCTATCAATACCATGGCCGTCATCTCAACAAAGTCACTATGGATTCCCAGTGTTATCAGTCCCGGACCTTTCCCCATCCGTTTTTAGCCGAAGAGATCGGCAAGGCTGATCCCCCGGTTCGCTTGGCTGTAGTGACCCGCTCCAACCCTCTGGTCCAACAGCCTAATTCCCTGCTTTGGCGGGAGGTCTGGCGGAAAATACCCTTTAAGGTGACCTTTGATATCACCCTGACGGAGACGGCCCGCCATTCCGATCTGGTTCTGCCTGTTACCACGGCTTTTGAAGATGAGGACCTGATCGCCACCTCCTGGAGTCCCATTCTCCAGCTTACTCAGAGGATCGTGGAGCCCCGGTATGAAGCGAGGTCTGAGGTGGTGATTTTTACAGAACTGGCCCAACGTCTGGGTTTGGGAGATGCCTTTCCTTATACTCCGGAGCAGTGGCTGGAATACGTCCTGGCACCCTTGGCCGAGTATGGGATAACTCTGGAGAGTTTAAGGAAAGGCCCTCTGCGGACCCCTTATATCCCTGAAGTGGCCTGGCAGGATGGGCAGTTTAAGACACCCAGCGGTAAGATTGAACTGGCTTCAGAGATAGCTCTGGCTGAATACGGGGATGCCGTAGCTGATCCCCTTCTCGAAAGTTCCCGGGATGATCTGAAAACGAATCTGGAATTTACCAGACCCCCAAGTCAAGGGGAGTATCCCTGGTATCTCATCACCCCTCATCCCCATCATGCCCTTCATTCCCAGTTCCAGGAAACAGAAGGCTTTCACCTTTATATTCATCCCCAACTGGCTGAGAAGTATTACCTCTCCACCGGGGATCGGGCCTTGGTAGAGACGGAGCATGGCCAACTTTTGGCCTGGGTATCTGTCTCCGAGGACATTCACCCGCAAACAGTGGTTCTGCCCGAGGGAGGCACCGAGGATGGATGGGGAGTGAATCAGCTGCTGGCGGGGAAACCTTCGGATTTCGGCGAAAGCACACCTTACTACGAAGCCCGGTGCCAGCTGCGTAAATGGCTGGTGGACTGATTATCGACGGTAAAAATAAGCTGCAGATTTTGAGGACGGGAAGATTTTTCATAAGATCTTCCCGTTTTGCCATGTACCTGGACAGTATTGCCTCAATAATTCCTGTTGGAATTCCTATTGGTTTTGGAGTGAGCAAAGCAGGTTTGTTCCAAGTCTGTGCTTGATATAGTTATGATTTCAATGGTAATATCAGAGTGAGGGATAGTGTTTTTTCAGAGTCGAGTCAGGTGTGTTTTGTTGCTGAAGAACTCCTGAATGTTTGGAAGTGAGTGATACTATGAGAATTGGTGAGTTTGCCTCAAAACTGAATATCACCCAAGATACTGTCAGACATTATATGGACCTGGGCTTGCTGATTCCACAAAAGAACGGCGGCCAATACTTTTTTGAGCAAGACGATATGGATGACATGGAAAAAATCATGAATCTTAAGCAGCTGAATTTTTCATTAACGGAGATACTTAAAGTTTTAAGCTATAAACGAATGACGGGAATGGATTCGGAAGAGTATAGAACTCTTTATTTGTCCTTGCTGGAAGAAAAAAAGAACAAAATTGATGCAGAAGTGCAGAAACATCTTGAAGTCCGTTCCAAGCTGAGAGGGAATATCGATCTTATCAAGAGCCGCGAAAAAAGAGAGCTGAAGCGGATCGGGTTCCCTATAGCTGCTCTAACCATGCTGGCTTGTCCCCAGTGCCGGGCACCCTTGCATATTTCAGACGGCACCATCGAGAAGAATATGATCTTTGAGGCTGACATTCAATGTGATTGTGGTTACAATGCCATTATTGAAGATGGTATTTATGTGGATCCTAAAG
Organism: Desulfitobacterium chlororespirans DSM 11544; assembly: GCF_900143285.1. Taxonomy (NCBI): domain Bacteria; kingdom Bacillati; phylum Bacillota; class Clostridia; order Eubacteriales; family Desulfitobacteriaceae; genus Desulfitobacterium; species Desulfitobacterium chlororespirans. Next base: position 268,305 of record NZ_FRDN01000006.1, on the reverse strand, counting down.
TCAGAAAAATAACTTATCCCGACGGGAGCAAATTTCCGACAAGGGAAGAATTTCTGGCCGCAGCGTCCACAAAATATATCAATCTGCGCTATAAAGCCATGGATATGGTCATTGAAGCGATCCAAAAAGAGAGCAGACATCCCCGTTATATTCTGGAGATCGACCCCTGTATATGTTTGTTTCTAATGCAGTACATCAAGCATTTGCCCATGGGTACCACCTATATTTTAAATTATAATGATTTTGAAAAATTAAATTTTGCCAAAAAGGAAATTGAAGCCAATTATGATCATAAGCATTTTATATTTTTCTGTTGTGATGTGCGGGATTTGCCTTTAGCAAAGAATTCCCTTGATATCATTGTTGATTTTCTGATGACCAAAGCCTATGCTAGAAGTGAGCAGGAATTTGTCGTTAAACGGGTTCTCCCTTTACTGCAAATGAATGGTCTTTTAACCGGTGTATACCCTTATGTTAAACCACGCTCCCAGAACGCCTTGGTTGTACCGTCCCCAATACGGGACTATCTGAATAAGGAGCATATTCATGATAAGCTGAGTGAACTTGGGGTTATGAAAATGCGGGATTCCGACTTAGGCCCCGTTGTGGAGAATAACCCCTATGAAACAGATATTCGGGGCAAAGAGCTGTTTTTTAATATATTTGCAGGAAAACCGGAAGCGGCTCTGATGTTTAAACCCATCGGCCAAAAAGACAAAGAAAAATTCAAAGCGGTTATGTCATTGTAGGGATTGCCCTGGCATCCCAACCAGAGACCTTGCCAACAGAAAACATGGGATTAACCCCATGTTTTCTGCTTTTTTGTGAAAAATTTGTGGTTTTAACTCCTTTGACATAGGGAAGACACCAGGTCCTACAATCTAATTGTAAAGGCCCTTTAAATTATTGCAAAGGAGGAAAAGAGTATGAAACTAAAAAAGAAAGCAATAGCTTTCGCAATGGTGTCGGCTTTGACCCTGTCTCTTGTCGGATGCGGCGGAACATCCGCCCCAGCGGCAACTGAACCTGAAAAGTCCTTAGCGGGTAAACCGGGCACTTACAGTGCAACCACCACCGGCCACAATGGTCCTTTAAAGCTGGAACTCACAGTGGATGAGAAAGGAATCAAGGATCTGAAACTGGTAGAATCCAAGGAAACCCTGATGGTGGGAGGATTCGCCTTTGATGTCCTTCGTCAGGAGATGCTCGATCATCAGACGTTGAGTCTGGATGCAGTATCCGGGGCCACAGTTTCCAGCAGGGCGATTATGGCAGCAGCGAAAGATGCATTAACACAAGCAGGAGCGGATATTGCGGGCCTGGAAGCCAAAAAGATTGAGAAAAGCGCACCCGGTCAGCTTACTTGGGAAACGGAAATCTTAGTTGTTGGCGCCGGTATGGCTGGTATGACGGCAACTCTTCAGGCAGCCGAAGCAGGAGCAGATGTTATCTTGGTGGAAAAACAAGGGGTTATCGGTGGAACCTCCGCACTCAATGCGGGATATGTCTACGGTGCAGGGACAAAGGTTCAGGAGGAATTTAAAATCAATGACTCTGAAGAAAAGTACTACGAAGATTTATTAGGCCTTACTCAAGTGGCTAAAGATAAGTATATCGATAGCAATCTGTTAAAGATTATGGCCTTCAACTCCGCTGAGAACATTCAATGGCTGGTGGATAAAGGAATTAAGTTTTACACCGTGGATCCTGCCAATATCCATCCCCCCAGAAGCACCCCCCGCATTCATAAAGCCGAAGGCGGCGGAAGCGGTATCATTAAGGTGCTTTATGACAAAGCCTTAGCTTTAGGGGTTAAAGTCTATACCAATACACCCGTGGTTGAGCTGATTAAAGAAGGGGATAAAGTCGTTGGCGCCAAAGCGGAGGACAGCGACGGCAATGAAATCACCATCAAGGCCAAAAGCGTTATCCTTACCAGCGGCGGATATGGTAAGAATAAGGACATGGTGAAGGAATCCAATCCCAAGCTTACCGATTATACTAATTCCAATGTCAACGATGGGGATACCATCATCCTGGGTAAAGGGGTAGGAGCGGATATTATTATGAAGGATGCTCTGCTCATGCATCATACGGCTTATGCTAATGGAGGAATAGGGGGTGAATCTTTTGATGCTCTCTATGTGACTCCTGAGGGCAAACGTTTTGTTGATGAATCCACCTACTTCTACTGGCGCTCCAGAGCACTAAGAGAACAAGGCTTTGAGGATATGTGGACTATTGCTACCGAATCCCTCTACAAGACCTACAAGGATTCCATTGATAAATCCATCGAATCGGGAAGCAAAGCTTTTAAAGCCGATACCATCGAAGAGCTGGCCCAAAAAATGAATATGGACCCCGCTGCCTTAAAGAAAACTATCGAAGACTATAACAAAATGGTTGAAGCCGGTAAGGACACCGAATTTAACAAACCTGCCCAGTATTTAAGCAAAGTGACAGCGCCCTATATCGGTCTTGATATGAAAGGCGGTCTTGTGGATACCACCGGCGGCTTAAGAGTTAATGAAAACGCCCAGGTTGTCGATACGAAAGGAAATGTAATCCAGGGACTTTATGCTGCCGGAAGCGCGGCCTGGGCTCAAACCATCTCTCAAGAATATGAAGGCAGCGGCTCCGCTATGCTTCAAGGTTTGACCTTCGGAAGAGTAGCGGCAGAACATGCAACAAAATAATATAATTCCAATATCCCGCCAAGCTGTGCTGTATCGTGAATAAGGGCTATTGAAAAAGGGCCTCCAGTCGTATCAATAAAACCACGACTGGAGGTCTTGCTATAGACAGTATTTTCCTGCACCTGCAAAAGCCTGGTAGACTAACTTTGGGCAAAATGTTAAAATAAGAGCATGTATAATTAAGATTGCTGGATAGGAAGGGGCGGTTCGGTGCAGAAAAAAACCCAAAAATTAACCGTGTATGTTATTGTGGGCTTATTGATTATCAGCTTGGTAGGAACTTCCTTTATGTTCTTGGGGGATATGCGCCCCACGGTGGGGAAAAACTATCAGGATCAAATTAATAGTTTAAAGCAAGCCCTGGAAGCAAATCCTCAGGATACCCAAACCCGCTTGGCTCTTGCTGACACCTATTATGATTGGGGTATGCAAACATTATCCCAGGATATGGCGGAAGAAAATCTGGCAACAACGACTTCGATACTTCAACAGGCGGTGACGGAATATCAGGAGGTTCTCAAGACCGAGAAGAATGCTAGCATCCTGGTCGATATGGCTACTGCCGCTTTTTACACAAGCCAAAATGAATTGGCCGATCAGACCTTCCAAGAAGCTTTGCAGGAGGATCCGAATTTTTATAACGGTCTTTACAATTACGGGGTTTTCCTGTATTCCCAGGGAGACTATGGCAAAGCTATTGAACAATGGGAGAAGGCTCTCGCCTTAGAAAACACCTCTACGGACAATAAAGAAAGACTGGAGAGAAATATTAAGCTGGCTCAAGACGGGATTGTCCAGCAATTTCAACAACCGGAAAACGGAGATTCGTCTGATGCAAACGCTGAGGCTAAATAAGCCTCAGTTTTTCATTGCTAAAGTATTTTGCTGCAAAATTATTTTGAAAATGTTTTTTATAGACAAAGGATTTGATATAATATCTTTGTTTAAACGGAAGAGGGGAATTATGTGCATTTAGCGACGCTGGCCAGTGGAAGTTCCGGCAATTCCATTGTTGTGGGGCATGATAAGAGGAATTTTCTTGTTGATTGCGGTATTAGCCTCAAGGCAACACTACATAATCTATCCATCCTTGATATATCTCCTTCAGAAATCGAAGGAATTTTCGTTACCCATGAACATAGTGATCATATTAAAGGGGTTGGGGCTGTCGCGCGCAAACTTAAAATCCCCATTTATGCCTCAGCAAAGATCTGGGATGAGTTGAATCCCTCCATAGGAAGACTCAAGGATGAACAACGCGTGGTGGTCAAGGATGCTTTTATTTGCGCGGGCCTGCGGGTCCGTGTCTTTCCTACCTCCCACGACAGCCGGGAGAGCTTCGGTGTGCGGGTGGAGGTTGATCAGCCGGTCAGGGGTCAAAGTAAGGCCATTGGGATTGCTACGGATACGGGAATCGTCACTGAAGAAATGCATCAAGCCTTAAAAGGTTGTGACGCTTTAGTGGTGGAGGCCAATCATGACCGGGAAATGCTTTGGCAAGGGGGATATCCCTGGTATCTCAAGAAGCGAATCAGCGGGAATTATGGCCATTTAGAGAACAGTCAGCTGGCCGAAGGCCTTCTGCAATGGATCGAGGGAAATACCCAGCGCATTGTTTTAGCTCATTTAAGCGACGAAAACAATACACCGGAAACGGCTCTGTCTACCATCTTGCGTATACTCAAAGAATCCCGGGTGGCCAAGGAAAACCGGGATCTAAGATTGCGGGTGGCACCGCGCTATACGCCGCATGAACTGATTGTTTTGGAAGAATACTAAGCCGACGAGGAGGTCATGGCATGGGTTATTATGATCAAAATGATTACTCAGACTATTCATCAAAGAGGCAAAGACCCGGACTTTTCGCTACGCTAGCTCTGGCTTTAATCAGTGCACTCATCGGCGGCCTTATCTCCGTAGCCTTAGTGCCTTCTTTATATGGCAATCAGCCTGGGGGAGGAAAAGAGGTCATTCTCGGCCAAGGATCCTCTGCACCGCCGGTGACGATCACTCAGCCCACCGGATTTCCAACGGTAGAGGTTGCCAAAGCTGTGGGACCAGCTGTCGTGGGCATTGCCAACTTTCAATCTCAGGGCCGGATTTTTGGCGGTGCCGGACTGACTGAAGCAGGCACAGGTTCCGGTTTTATCATCGATGCTCAATACGGTTATATTGTTACCAACTACCATGTCGTCGCTAATGCTTCAAAACTAATGGTGAGTTTGGCCGACGGAAGAAATGCCGAGGCCACTTTAGTGGGTCAGGACCCCCGTACAGACCTGGCGGTGCTCAAAATTACCGCAGACGGACTTACGGTGGCACAGCTGGGTAACTCGGAGCAGGTCCAGGTGGGGGAACCGGTAGTGGCTATTGGCAACCCCGGTGGGGAGGAGTTTGCCCGTTCCGTGACTCAGGGTGTTGTGTCGGCCAAGAACCGGATTTTGTTAATCGAGGGAGAGTCCAGTTTTAACTTAATTCAAACCGATGCGGCCATCAACCCAGGCAATAGCGGTGGACCTCTAGTCAACTACAACGGCCAGGTGGTGGGAATCAATTCAGCTAAAAATGCGGAAGCCGGCTTTGAGGGCATGGGTTTTGCCATCCCGATTACGGATGCCATACCCGTTATCGAGCAGCTGATTGCCAAAGGTTACTTCAGTCATCCCGGATTTCTGGTCTCCATCGACACCCGCTATACACCCGAATGGGCGGCCCAAAGAGGTTGGCCCGCCGGCGCCTATATATCCAATGTGGACCCCAGCGGCCCGGCGGCTCAAGCCGGCATCCAGGCTGGGGATGTTCTGGTGAAGATTGAGGGAGTCACGGTCAGGAGCTCCCTGGAATTAACCCATGAGCTATTTAAGTTTAAACCGGGAGATACCGTTACGGTGACCTATTACCGTAATGGGCAAAATACCGATGTTCAGGTGAAATTGGTTGAGATCATCGCCAACTAGATAGAGCAGGGCGGCTATATAATTGGGGGGAGGATATGAACAGTGATCACCCTCCCTTTGTTTTTTACATAATATAGTGTAAATCAGTAAGGAGTATCATATCACTATGCTGCAGATTAAGATCGTAGCGGTAGGGAAAATTCGGGAAAAATTCCTTGTGGAAGGGCTTAAGGAATATGCAAAGCGTTTAAGTGCTTATATCCGTCTGGAGATGGCGGAGATTGCCGATGAACCTTGCCCGGAGCGTCTTTCCCCCGCTGATGAAGAGCGGGTAAAGGCTAGAGAAGGTGAGCGGCTTCTGAAAGGGATCGGCCCTCAGGATCATGTTATTCTCCTTGATTTGCAGGGAAAAGAATTCACTTCGCCGGACTTCTCTGAATATATGGATGACCTTGCCTTAATGGGAAAAAGCAGCGTAACTTTTATCATCGGTGGTTCCTTGGGGGTCTCTGAGGAAGTAAGAAAAAGAGCGGATTACCGCTGGTCCTTTTCCCGTCTGACTTTCCCCCACCCTCTGATGAGGCTGATGCTGCTGGAGCAGATCTATCGGGCCATGCGCATCAGCAAGGGAGAGCCTTATCACAAATAGGGAGAAGAATAGAGGAAGACTTATCCAAACTGGAAATTCCCAAACGTTTGGGAATTTGAAAAATAGGAACCTGTCCCCCTGATTTCCTCGAATGAGGTTTACCAGCGCAAAGACCCCTGGTCACTCCAAAGAGTGGCCAGGGGTTTTTTTAATACTTCATTATTTTGTATAATTATCGAAATAACCTTTGATATAGACGATAGGTGTCCCTTTATCGCCGCTGCCGGAGGTTAAATCCGATAAGGAACCGATGAGATCCGTCAGCCTGCGGGGAGTGGTCCCTTGAGCTTCCATCGACCCGACCAGATCCTCACATTTGTTTTGAATATACTCCGAGATAGCTGATTTCTGGTCCTCTCCACAAAGATGGGAGAAATTATTGTCGGCCAGGTATTTTAATTTCACTTCGTTGGGCGTGCCTTCAAGCCCGGCAGTATAAGCGGGGGAAACCACCGGATCGGCCAGTTCCCAGATCTTCCCGACAGGATCTTTAAAGGCTCCGTCACCGTAGACCATAACCTCCACCGTTTTGCCTGTTTGTGCTTTGATTTCTGCCTGAATGCCGTCAACGATAGGCTGACAGTTATTCGGGAATAGTTTGACCCGATCTTCGGTTGCTTTATTAGACCCCAGGAGGCCGTACTTTTCGTTACAGCCGCTGCCATTGATGGATTCGGTCAGAAGCTCATCAAGGCCGTAGATTTTTTCAGCACCGCTGTTTTTCAGGATACGTTTGGTGCGGAAGCGGGAGTGAATGTCACAGGTTAAGACCTGGTTGGTGTAATTTAAAATAGTTTTGGGATGATTGGAAAAGATGATCTGGCAGGTTGCCCCTTCTGACTCAATCAAATTTCGATAGTATTCGATGTAGTCAATACCGGTGAAGGGATGCTTGATATAACCGAAATGCCGGCGGAATTCAGCTTCAGTCAGGACATCGGTCCAGGGGTTGATGCCTTTTTCATCCAGTTGATCAAGGTCCACAAGGAGGTTGCCCACTTCATCTGAGGGATAGTTCAACATTAAGACAACATGTTTAATTCCTTTGGCGATTCCCCGCAAGCAAACGGCAAACCGGTTGCGGCTGAGAATGGGAAAAATAACTCCTACCGTCTCCGCGTCGAATTTAGCCTTAACATCCGTGGCAATATCGTCAATGGTGGCATAGTTTCCCTGAGCACGGGCCACAATGGATTCTGTGATCGTGACAATATCACGATCCTCGATCAAAAAGCCTTCAACTTTGGCTGCATTGAGTACAGTATCCACAACGATCTGTTGAATATTACACCCTTGGTTAATGATCGGCCCGCGAAGTCCGCATACTGTGGTTCCAACGACTCTTTCCAATGCGCTCTCTCCTCTGATCAGAGTATAGTCTGCATAAAGCAAGTAGAAATTTTCAATCAACTCTACTATACTCTTGAATAAGGGTATAAGTAAAATTAATATTTATAATATCTGATACAAGGAGAGCTAATATGATTGGCAAATTGGATTTATATCGCATCTTCAACGCAGTGAGCAGAAATAAAAGCTTTTCCAAAGCAGCCCAGGAACTCTATATGACCCAGTCGGCTGTCAGTCAAGCTATTGCCAAGCTGGAGAGTGAATTGGAAGTACAGCTTTTTTATCGGACCTCAAGGGGCGTCCTCTTGACCAATGAGGGAAATCTTTTAAATGAGCATGTGAACTCCGCCCTGGGCATGATCCATGCTGCCGAAGATAAAATCCTTGAATTTAAAGAATTAAAAGCCGGACAGTTGCGGATCGGGGTTGGCGATACCATCACCCGTTACTTTTTGCTGCCTTACCTGGAGGAATTCCACAGTGCCTACCATAGCATCAAGCTTAATATACTCAATGGCACGACAACAGAGATCCAGGACTTTATCAAGTCCGGAAAAGCAGATGTGGGGTTTTGCAATTTGCCGATTCAGGATGAAAGCCTGCACGTCATCCCCTGCAGAGAGATTCAAGACATCTTTGTCGGCGGGGAAAAATATAAAGACATGACGGCAAAACCCATTCCCTTCAGGCAGCTTATGGAACTACCGCTGATTTTTTTGGAGGAGAAATCAAACTCCCGAAACTATGTGGAGAGTTTCCTGAAGAAGGAGGGCTTCCCCCTTTCCCCCGTATTTGAGCTGGGGTCCTATGATCTGATGCTGGAGTTTGCCAAAATAAACTTAGGAATTGCGTGTGTCATTAAAGAGTTTTCCGAAGATTATCTGGCCGATGGCAGCTTGTATGAGCTGAAGCTGGAAGAAGAGATTCCGAAAAGAAGCATTGGCTTATGTTATTTAAAAAGTGTCCCATTGACACCTGCAGCTAAGAAATTTGTAGAGAGTATCATTTAACGAAGACAGTGCATGCGTTTTGCGCCATATTCAGTAATTTTATAGCATTGCTGAAGAGCCCCGTCCTTAGCCAAGGCGACATGAGTTAGATCAATCAGGCCAACCGCTTTCAGGGAAAGCAAATAACTGTCAATGTTTCTTACGTTAACCCCCCGATCAAGAGGATATTCTTCTTTGAGCAAGTTTAGTATTTCTTGACTGGATATTCCTGCATTACGGAGGATAAGGTCGGCCACTCTGAATTTTATGGGCATTAAGCTCATAGTCAAACTCCTATCGTCTGCTTAAGTTAACAAAATCCTTTGGTTTCCCAATCGTAAGTATTGTACCAAGGGTGATGATGATAACACCGATAATCAGGTTAGGAGTGATCCGCACAATGTTTAATAACCAACCGAAGAAGACGGACCATAAGGCAAAGGTCACATTGAGGCCCATCGCCCGGGTCACTCCGGTCATATTCAAAGCGCGATACCAGGCAAAGGTAGCAGAACCGCCAATTAAAGCGATACCGGCAATATACCATGCGGCATGTGAGGTAAAGCTTGAAAAGAGGATGCCGTAGGCGACACTGCCAAACAGAGGCAGAATCACAAAGAAATTAACGAAAAAAGAGGTAAGATCCCGGATGCCGATAGCAATATCCGAATCCACTAAATCCATGCCATAGGTCGACACGACCCCTTCCAGTGCCCAGGCAAGGGCGGCAACGGCGGCCAGTCCGATGCCGGGATAAAAGTGGGGAAAGGTTGAGCCTTCAGGTGGGACAAACCCAACAATAAAGGCGCCGATGATGGCCAGCACTATACCGGCTCCCACCCGTAGAGGCACCTTCTCCTTAAGAAAAGTCGCCCCAAGAACAGCGCCGATGGCCGGGTAAGCTGCCGTAATCGCCGCAGTATAGGAGGGTCCGGCAAAATAAATTCCCAACATGTTGCAGGACATACCGATGGGTCCCCCCAGGACAGCAGCCAGGATGATCATTTTACCCGGCCGGGTCTTCAGGGTGCGTGCATAATCACGCCATTTGCCTTGAATAACATTGTAAACAAATACCCATAGTGCCGCGAAGCCATCGTGCAAACAAGCCCCTACCAAAGGAGCGGCAAAGAGACTTATCCCATGGGTGAAGGGAGCCAGAGCAAGCACTATCCCCATTAATACTCCGTCCAAGCCCCAAGCTGCACCAGCGTATAAGCCGCTGCCAATCCCCTTCCGGGCAAAGTTGAGGTCCCGCTTTTGTAAAAGCAATTGCGTATGCTGATTCATGTATGCTACTCCCAGTTGACGTAAAGTAGGTACCCCTATGAGAAATATTTAACATGCTTCGGCGCGAAAGTAAAATACATAGTAGATATGCCCCCCATAAGTGCAGCTTTCGTCATAGACATAAATAAGCTGAGATAAACAACGTTATCTCAGCATTAAAAACTAGGCCTTGCCTTACTAGGACCTGACTTCTGCTTTCCGGGAACAGGTGGCCCTGATGACTCTGATAAATTCCTTTTCAATCATGCAAAGATGGTGGCGATCCGACCAAATTAAGACTACGGATACCTCCAAATGGGCATCACTGATGGGGATTTTTTTTATTTTACTGGTTTTCATATACTCATCAGCCATAAACTGAGGGACAAAAGCAATAGCCTCTCCCTGTGTCAGGATCTTTTCCATCATCTCTAAATTATCGACCCGATACGACACATTGAAAGAGCCGTATTTTTGCAGCAGACTTGATACACCACATTCAGTAATGTACTCGGTGTTGTACAGAAGAATGGGCAAGGATAAGGCTTTTTTCAGTGTTATGGTCGATTCAGAAGCCAATTTACGATTACTTCCTGTAATCACGACAAATTCATCGGCAAAGAGTTCGATAGATTGCATGTCCTTTGATTTGCGAAAGGCATCGGTACTTAAAATTATCCCAAAATCCGCCTTCCCCTTTTCAATGTCCTGCAAGATATTATTGGACTCCCCCACTTTAAGCAAAACATTGACTTTCGGATGATTGTACTTGAAAGTAGTTAAGATATCTGGCATGATCGTAATGTTGACACCAGGATCGGCGGCAATAGATATATTGCCATTGAGCACAAGGGAGTTACCGTGGGCAATGGCTTTAATATCGTCAATTCCGCTTAGCACTTCCTTAGCCTTGACGATAATGAGCTCTCCCACGTCCGTTAAATAAGCGCCAGAATTTGTCCTTTTTAACAGAACTACACCAAGTTCATCTTCGAGCTTACTGATAGCAGAACTAAGAGCAGGCTGCGAAATGTGGGAACGTTCCGCGGCAAGGGAAATGGACTTAGATTCGTTAACAGCAACTAAATACATTAATTGTTCTAGACGCATTTTAATTACCTTCTTCTAGTATTTACCTTTTATAGGGTATATTTACTTTTAGCAAACCCGCGGACTGAGTCTGACTAAATTATACGAATTTGAGATTAAAATAACAATACTCAATAAGAAGTATTAGCAAAAATTATGATAACTTTAATGTGCTGGTTATAGGGGGCATAATCATTAAGTATTTTACAGAAAAAAAGGGATTGCTTATAATGTGGGCAAGTACAAGATATCACAAGAACAATCGGAGATCCAATTATTTGAACAAGGAGGGATTAAAAACAGGTAGGTACCTAAACCCCTTTTATTGTGAGAAAGTTTTGAATTGCCTAAATTGAGGAAGTACGTAGTTATGTGTGTGGGGAAAGTACACAAGCTTGGTTCCAGACAACAGACGTCAAATCAAATAATTTGGGGGAATGTTCGTGGCTAATGGTAAAGACGAAAAACCAATTTATGCAAGGGTAAACCGACCGGTATTTTTTATGTCCGTCGTAGTCTGTTTACTATTCTATGGTCCGATGATGATTTTCCAGGAAGCGGCACAAGGACCTGTTAACAAAGCAATGAACTTTATAACTTACAGTACCGATTGGCTTTGGGAATTTGTTATCTTCGGATGCTTAATCTTTTTAGCCTGGCTGGCCTTTGGCCCCTATGGCAGGGTAAAGTTAGGCGGCCCAGATGACAAACCTGAATTTTCTCTGTTTACATGGGTTGCCATGATGTTCTGCGGTGGTTCCGGTGCAGGACTTGTCTATTGGGCATTGATTGAGCCCGTTTTCTACCTGCAGGGACCTCCATTTTGGCTTGAACCCTTCTCAGCGCAAGCAGCTCAATTTTCCTTGGCTTACGGAATCTTTCACTGGGGCTTCAGCGCCTGGGCTACCTTTGCTGTCCCGGCGGTTGCTTTCGGCTATATGTATTATGTCAGGAAAAAGCCCTACCTCTATCCCAGCTATGCCTGCCGCGGCGTTATCGGTAAGGCAGCCGACGGTCCGATAGGAAAGCTGATTGACGCTATTATCATCGTCGGCATGGTCGGCGGCATGGCTACATCACTTGGCTTTGTTATCCCCATGTTATCCAAAATCTCCGCTGACTACTTCGGAATTGCCGAAACCATGGGCTTTAAAATCATCGTCTGTATACTCTTCTCCTGTATTTATACCTGGAGTTGTTACCGAGGCTTAAAAGGCGGGATCGCCAAGCTGGCCGATATGAACATGTATCTGACTTTCGTCATTCTCGGATTTGTACTGATTGTAGGACCGACGACCTTTATGTTTTCCTTATTTACCGATAATATCGGCGTACTTCTGCAAAACTTCATTCGTATGAGCTTCTATACTGACCCGATCACTCAATCGGGATTCCCACAAGGCTGGACCGTCTTTTACTGGGCCTGGTGGTTGGCTTGGGCAGTTTACGTCGGACTCTTCGCAGCCCGCATCTCCAAAGGCCGTACGATTCGCGCCCTGATCGGCAACATGGTTTTCACAGCCACAGCAGGATGTATGCTCTTCTACCTTATTTTTGGCAGCTATCAAGTCGACGCTATTATGAATCATGGAGCAGATCTTGCTAAAATCCTCGCCGAAGAAGGAGGACCGGCGGTTATATCCTGGTTCCTGAACTCCTTGCCATTCTCCTCAATCGTCATTCCTTTCTTCATTTTTGTCATGGCTATTTCTCAGGCCACTGGAGTAGACGCAGCCTCCTTTACGATGGCCAACATGGCCTGCTATGAAGTTAAAGACGGCGTTGAGCCGCCGAAGTGGATCCGACTTTGCTGGGCAGGTATCCTCTTCTTAGCCACTGTCGCCTTGCTCCTGGTTGGAGGAATGGAAGTCGTTCAGTTATCCTCTGTTCTGACCGCTGTACCCGTATTGTTCCTGTTGATCATTCTGGCTATTTCCACGGTGAAATGGCTGCGTGAGGATTTTGGCTATGCCAAACCTTTAACAACCAACAAGTATGATGGTGAAGATCTCGCTGCCAGCACAGTTCAAGTAGACGGAGCTTCCCAGACAACAACAATGTAAATCAGTTTACAACAAACCTGAGTAAACCATTTTAAAAGTCAACGCCTTCCTACTTCCCTGGTGAACGATAACACGTTCACCAGGGGGCTGGGGAGATACCTTGCCGAAGATTCTTTAGATAGTTGGAGTCGAAGCAAAATTTACAAAAGGAGGATGAAATTGTGAAAAGAACAGCACTAACCAACAAACTATTGGTGCTAGGAGTCGACGGTATGGACCCAAGAATCAGCCGCAAATACTTAGCTGAAGGGAAAATGCCCAATTTACAGAAATTTATTGAAAAAGGATCAGCCAGAAAAGATTTACAGCTGCTGGGAGCTATTCCCACCATTACACCGCCCTGCTGGACGACCCTTGCTACAGGAGCTTATCCGGGAACTCACGGTATCACCTGTTATTGGAGACAATCACCGGAAAGTCTGGACGCAGTGGTTTATAACATGGACTCCCGCAATTGCACTGCGGAGCAAATCTGGAATATCACCGCGGAAGCCGGTATGAAAACTCTTGTTTGGCATTGGCCGGGGAGCTCTTGGCCCCCAACCTCCCACAGTGAAAATTTGAGCGTGGTCGATGGTACCCAGCCGGGTTCTGTAAATATGGGTGTTGCTCAGCTGGACTGGGAAAAAGTCATTGTGGCTTCACCGGATATTAAAGAAGTCCGTTATGCCCCAAGAGTGGAAAAACCGGCCGGCGTAGGCTGTATTATTACTGATTTGGAAGATACCTTGGACGATGAAGTCGATGATGAAATGATGGAACTTTGGTGGGGCGATACGGCCCGCCAAGGTGGTGAAATCCGTACCTATGTCATGGATGATGAAGACACCGAAGTTGTAATCGGCAGCAAGGTTGCCTATGATATTATCAACTCTCCCCTCAAAGAGGCTACAGGTTGGAGCAATGCCCCGGAAGGTGCCAAGGAATTTACGGTTCTGACCTCCGGTGGTCTGGTAAGACGCCCTGCTTTGATTCTCAAAAATGCAACCGGCGAATATGATCGAGTGGCTATTTACAAGAATAAGAAAGCAGAAAAGCCAATCGTTATTTTAGAAAAAGACAAAATGGTAACAGGCATTATTGATGATGTGACGAAAAAAGAAGTCACCAAACCGGCTTGCCGTTCCATGAAGATCTTAGAACTTGATCCGGCTGGTAACAACGTAAGATTATGGATCAGCAATGCCCTTGATATCAGCAATGATCAATTGTGGCATCCCAAAACCCTTTATCAGGAGATCATTGACAATGTGGGCCATGTACCGCCGGTCAGCTTAATCGGTGGCGAAGATGATGAATTGGTCCGGGAAATCTTTGAACCTTCCTGGTCAATTTACGACAAGTGGCAAGCAGATTGTCTGAATTATTGCATCAAAGAAAAAGAATATGATGCTGTATTCTCTCATCTGCATAATATCGATTGTGCCGGTCATCAGTTATGGCATCTTGGCAAAACTTTGCCGCCGTGGGATCATACCGATGAGAAGGTTTTCCAAGGGTTTATCGAAAAATTCTATCTGCAGACAGACGAATATTTCGGGGAATTCCTCCATCTCCTGGATGAGGGATGGACGGTGCTGATCGTCAGTGACCATGGTCTGATCGTTGGCGAAAACGTACCTCCCATTTTAGGAGAATACGGTGGCCTCAACACCAAGGTTATGGAAGAATTGGGTTATACGGTCCTGAAGAAAGACGAAAACGGCAACTCCCTGAGAGAAGTCGATTGGGAAAAGACCAGAGCAGTTCAGATCCGCAGCAACTACATCTATATCAATCTTAAGGGTCGGGACAAATACGGTATTGTGGATCCGAAAGATAAATATGATTTAGAGGAACAGATCATCTCCGATTTGTATAACTATCGGGATGACAGAACCGGCAAGCGCGTGGTCGGCATCTGCCTGAGAAACAAGGATGCTGTGTTAATCGGCACCCATGGCCCGGAGTGTGGTGATATTTTCTTCTCTATTGAGGAAGGATATAACAGACTGCATGGGGACAGCATTTCCACTTCAGAAGGATATTTTGAAACCTCCGTTTCGCCAATTTTCGTAGCGGCCGGCAGTGGCATTAAACAAGGATTTACCACGGATCGGATCATCCGCCAGGTTGACGTAGCACCTTCAGTTTCTACGCTGCTCGGATTGCGGTACCCTGCCCAATGCGAAGGGGCTCCGATTTATCAGATTTTCTCCGAAGAGATTTAAGCCTTATGAGTTAATTAAGTGGTTATCAAGTCTCCGCTTGTGTAAGGTTACACGGGCGGAGACTATTTATTGGTCCAGTAAGCGCAGAGCGCTGCGCACTATCGTTAAAGAAAAGGAGAACACGTTGTGGCAACTAATGAACTAATGACAAGTACTCGGTACATGGACGAAGCAACCATGAACAAATCACACTATAAATTTTTGATTTTATTGGCGTTTGGTTATACCTTTGAGCAAATTGATGTGTTTTCTTTTTCCTTCGTTGCACCTGCCCTCACAGAGTATTGGGGTGTATCAATGGAATGGATTGGCCTGGTCAATTCCTGCACTTTCATAGGTATGCTTTTAGGCTGCTGGCTGGGTGGTTGGCTTGCAGATCGCATCGGCCGTAGAAAAACCTTCCTCGGCTCGATTCTTTTCTTCTCCATCTTTTCTTTGGTGAACGGTTGGGCACCCAACCAAGAGATCTTCCTGATTGCAAGAACTTTAACAGGAATTGGTATGATGAGTATGGTGGTAGTAGCGATGGTATATATTGTTGAATTGCTGCCCGCGGCTTCCCGGGGTAAGTGGCAAGCCATTGCTCTGGCCACGGCACTTTTAAGTATCCCCCTGATTGGTCAGCTGGCTTCTCATGTTATTCCTGGCAACCCGGAAGGTTGGCGCTGGATTTTATGCATCGGTGGTCTGGGCTTTATCGTGATAGCGCTTAGTAAGAACTGGTTACAGGAATCTCCCCGTTGGCTGATCAGCAAGGGTCGTTTTAAAGAAGCAGAAGCGGTCATTCAGTTTTACAGACCCGATGTTAAAGTGGATCTTACTCTCGAGGCCTCTGGTCAAGTTAAAGAAGAAAAGGCTCAGGAAACAACTAAAACCTTCGAAGTATTACGGCTTTTATTTTGTAAAGAATACAGAAAAAAAACCTTGGTTCTTATCAACTTAGTTGTCTGGAACACCGTCGGCTATTTTATGTTCTTCGCTTGGATGCCGACCCTGTTGAACGAGTACGGCTTTTCCCTGGAGGACTCTCTGTGGATGGTCGCTCTGGTATCCTTCGGCAGCCCTATTGGCAACTATTTGGCGGCCTTCTTTACCGATAAAGGGGGCAGAAAAATTCCCATTGTTGTCTATGGTGCCATTATCGGGGTTCTAACCGTTATCTTCGGTACTGTCAAGGCTCCTATGCTGATTGTTGGAATTGGTTTTATCATTCGGATTTTGATGGACGGCGTGTTCGTTCTGATGTGGTCCTATCTGGCTGAAGCGTATCCCACTCACTTTAGAAGCAGTGGTACCGGTATTATCTTCAGCACCGGTAGAATTCTGAACGTTGGTGCCATGGCCATGGTTCCTATAATTTACAAGCAGTTTGGTTACAGCGTCCTGTTTGCCATTATCGGGGCCATGTATATCATGATTGCCCTCGTGACTGGTATATGGGGCGAAAGAACTGCTGGGCGTTCCTTGGAAGACATTGCAGATACTAAAACTGCTTAAATACGAATCGGATACACTATTAAAACCTCCTGGCTTGCCAGGAGGTTTGGCCCTGTCAGCCTCTGATTATATCCCGTATAAGCGTTTAGTATATTACAGTTATCCCGGTAGGCACTATAATAAAAGTAACATGTGCAATCCTACACAACTTAATATTGTACAAAATTCGAGCAAATAAGCTAAAAAGTGCCACGGGTTTGACGTTATACAAAGAGGAGTAATTCTATGGAGTACTTTGGCGAAGAAGCATTAGGACTGATTGAAACCCGGGGAATGGTACCGGCCATTGAAGCAGCGGATGTCATGTGTAAAACTGCAGATGTAGTGCTTGTTTCCTATGAAAATATCGGCTCAGGACTTGTTACCGTGATGGTGAAGGGCGATGTAGCCGCAGTGAGATCGGCGGTAGAAAAAGGTGCGGCCGCCGCCGCAGCGATTGGTGAACTGACGGCTGCTCATGTTATGCCGCGTCCCGTCAGCCGGGTGGGCAAAATTGTTTCACGGCATGATATCGATGCTTAACACTGAAGGTTTTGGAGGAATACCCCGTGGAGAGAAATGATGCATTAGGGTTCATTGAGACCTATGGTCTGGTTTCAGTGTTGGAAGCTGCAGATGCCATGTGCAAGGCTGCAGAAGTGGAATTGGTGGGTTATGAGAATGTGGCCTCAGGCCTGATCTCCGTGGTGGTCCGCGGCGATGTGGGAGCAGTGAGAACGGCGGTAGAGGCCGGCATTGCCGCAGCCAGCAAAGTGGGCCAAATTTACAGCACCAATGTGATTGCCAGACCTCATCCTGACGTAGAGAAAATTGTGGCTAAACATCTTATTGACTGGTAAACAGTGCAGTTTTGATGATGTTATTCAATCCTCAAGTGGAAAGGGGGATAAAGAATGAATCGAATGGACAATGATTTGCTTGCAATTCAAGAGGCACGGATTCTGATCGAAAACGCCCGTGAAGCGCAGAAAACTTTGGCCACCTTTTCCCAGGAAAAGCTGGACTGGATTGTGGAGCGTATGGCGGCGGAAGTGGCGAAATACGCCCGGGAACTGGCGATGATGTCCCAGGAAGAAACAGGATTCGGAAAATGGCAGGACAAATATATCAAGAATATTTTTGCCAGTGATTTTCTCTGTAAGAAAATCAGGGCGATGAAAGTTGTCGGCATTATTGCTGAAGATAAAGAGAATCAGACCATGGATGTGGGTGTACCCGTGGGAGTCATTGTCGCTTTGCTTCCCTCCACCAACCCCGTGTCTACTGCTATCTATAAAACCTTAATCGCTATCAAATCAGGTAATGCCATTGTTTTTTCACCCCATCCCAAGGCGAAGAAAACTACCAGAAGAGTGCTGGAGATACTGGTACGGACCGCTGAAGCCAGCGGGCTGCCCTGCGGGGCCATCGGCTATCAGAGAACCCAGGCCCTTGAAGGGACACTGGGACTGATGAATCACCAGGATATAGCCCTGATCATCGTTACAGGAGTGCCCAAGCTGGTCAAAGCAGCTTATGCCGCCGGGAAACCGACCATTTATGGCGGACCCGGAAACGGCCCGGCCTTTATAGAGCGTTCAGCCGACATAAAACAGGCGGTAGCGGACATTATTACCAGCAGAACCTTTGATTATGGCATCGTGTCGGCCTCAGAACAATCCGTCGTAGCTGAGGAATGCATCGCCGACGAAGTAAGACAGGAACTCAGGAGGAATGGCGGCTACTTTCTCTCAGAAGAGGAATCGGAACAACTCGGCAAGCTCTTTCTGCGTCCTGACGGCAGCGTCAATCCGGATATCGTCGGTAAATCGGCTGTGGAGCTGGCCCGGAAAATCGGCATCACCGTTTCGGAAAACACTAAGGTTCTTATTTCTGAACAAAGATTTGTCTCACCGGCTAACCCCTATGCCAAAGAAAAACTCTGTCCGGTATTGGCTTTTTATGTGGAGAAGGATTGGCTCAACGCCTGTGAAAAGTGTATCGAGTTGCTGCTCAACGATGGCCGGGGGCATACCCTCGTCATTCATTCACGGAATGAGCAGGTGATCAGGGAATTCGCCCTGAAAAACCCCGTATCGCGAGTACTTGTGAATACCCCCGCCACTTTGGGAGGAATCGGAGGGACAACCAATCTCTTCCCGGCCTTGACTCTCGGTTGCGGTGCAGTGGGCGGCGGATTCACTTCAGATAATGTTTCACCACTGAATTTGATTAACATCCGCAAGGTGGGCTATGGGGTACGAAAACTGGAGGATATAACCTGTGGTGTGCCGGCAGAATCGGTAGAATCAGCAGGATTAACGAGACTAACGGGGCTGAACGGAAGTTTTTGCTCCGGCCCAGGTTACCCTAAGGAAAGAACCCAGGACCTCAACAAGCTGTTGGAAACATTGCTGGAACAGCTTTTACCTTATAGAAATGCTTAAAAGTCAATGAATAAAGGCAGCCAATAAATAAAGGGAGGGCAAAGGATGGATAGCAGAGAATTTTCGGCAAAATTTGCCGATGTAACTAAGAACTTATCTCCAGAAGAAACAGCTATTGTTATGAAACTATTTCAGGAGATCTCCAGGGAACTGGCCGTAAATTCCCCATCTTCGGCGGACCAGGAGAGAAAATCCCCTGTCTACGAAGGGGAGATCACCGGTCTTACCCCGCGTTTAAACAATCTGCGCACAGCCTATTTGCAAGCTAAACCCAGTGTCAGCATCTATCGGGCCAGAGCATTCACGGAAGTGACCAAAATAAACCCCGGCTTACCCAAGATTCTGCTTCGGGCCAAGTGCTTCAGGAGAGCCTGTGAGACAGCGCCTCTCCTCATTCAAAAAGACGAACTCATTATCGGACATCCTTGCGGAAAACCGCGGGCCGGTGCCTTTTCGCCGGATATTGCCTGGAGATGGGTACGGGATGAATTGGATACCATGGCCACCCGGCCCCAGGATCCCTTTCAAATCAGTGAGGAAGATAAGCGCATCCTCCGGGAAGAAATCTTCCCTTTCTGGGAAGGGAAGAGCGTGGATGAGATTTGTCAGAAACAATACGAAGATGCCGGGATCTGGTCCTTTTCCGGGGAGTCCTTTGTCAGTGACCTTTCCTACCATCAAATCAACGGCGGCGGCGATACCGCTCCCGGATATGATGTGATTCTCATTAAAAAAGGGATTAAAGGAATACGGCAAGAAGCTGAGGACAGACTGAGCAAATTGTCTATGGAAAACCCGGAGGATATGGACAAGATCTACTTCTATAAAGCAGAGATTGAAACTTGCGACGGTATTCTGGCTTATGCCCAACGGCTTTCCGATTATGCCCGGGAAACAGCGGACCGGGAAATGGATTCAGCAAGAAAACAAGAACTGTACAAGATCGCCGACATTTTGACCTGGGTTCCGGCTAACCCGCCCCGTACTTTCCATGAGGCCCTGCAATCGATTTGGACCCTGGAATCCCTGTTTGTGGTGGAAGAGAACCAGACAGGTATTTCCCTGGGACGTTTGGATCAATATATTTACCCCATGTTTAAGGCCGATATGGATGCCGGCCGGCTTAACAAACTGGAAGCCTTCGAATTGCTGAGCTGTTTTCTGATCAAATGCTCGGAAGTAATGTGGCTGTCCAGTGAGCAGGGCGCTAAATATTTCGCCGGCTACCAACCCTTCATCAACTGTACTGTAGGCGGACAGAAGCGTACCGGAGGGGATGCCACCAACGAGCTGACCTATCTGATCATGGATGCCGTGCGCTTTACCAAGATGTATCAGCCTTCCCTGGCCTGCCGGATTCATAATCAATCCCCCCAAAGCTATCTGAAAAAGATCGTGGAAGTGGTGAAAGCCGGACTGGGTTTCCCTGCCTGCCATTTTGATGACAGCCATATCAAGATGATGCTGGCCAAAGGCTTCAGCATTGAGGATTCCCGGGATTATTGCCTGATGGGCTGTGTGGAACCTCAGAAATCCGGCGGTATCTATCAGTGGACCTCCACCGGCTATACTCAATGGCCCATCGCCATCGAATTTGTTCTGAACCGCGGGGTCATGAAATGGCGGGGCACCATGGAAGGTCTTGACACCGGCGATCTCGATAACTTCAAGACATATGAAGAATTTGATGCCGCCTGCAAGCAGCAAATCGAGCACATTATTCGCTTATCAGCCATTGGCACCATCGTCAGCCAGCGTGTTCATAAAGAGCTCGTACCCAAACCTCTGATGTCCTTGCTGGTCGAAGGCTGTATGGAAAAGGGAACGGATGTTACCAACGGTGGAGCGCGGATCAATTTTGGTCCTGGCTTGATCTTCTCCGGCCTGGGAACTTATGCAGACTCCATGGCCGCTATCAAAAAGCTGGTCTTTGAAGAGAATAAGTACACATTGAAACAAATCAGGGATGCCCTGAATGCCAATTTTGAAGGCTATGAAGCCTTGCGGACCGATTGCCTGAATGCGCCGAAATACGGAAATGATGATGATTATGCTGATTTAATTGCTTCAGATATTATTGTTTGGACTGAGCGGGTGCACAATTCCTTCAAAATGCTTTTTTCCCATTTTACCCATGGTACCCTTTCCATTTCCAACAACACCCCCATCGGCGAAATAACAGGAGCCACACCAAACGGCCGGCTGGCCTGGACACCGCTGTCCGACGGAATCAGTCCCACCCAAGGTGCGGATAAGTTTGGACCCACCGCCATCATCAAATCCGTCAGCAAGCTGAGCGTCGAGTCCATGAATATCGGCATGGTGCATAACTTCAAACTATTGCGCGGTATTCTGGAAACTCCGGAAGGGGAAAACGGCCTGATCACCTTGCTCAGAACAGCCTCCATCCTCGGCAACGGCCAGATGCAATTCAGCTATGTTGATAATGAAGTTCTGAAACGGGCTCAAATCGAACCGGATAAGTATCGGGATCTCATCATTCGGGTGGCCGGATACAGCGCCTACTTCGTGGAATTATGCAAAGAAGTTCAGGATGAAATCATCAGCCGGACTGTCTTGGATCACTTTTAAAAATAGTTTCTTATTTATAGGCAGTTTTTAGATAGGCAGCTCTTTAGTAGTTTTTTAAATAGGTAGTTTCTAGAGATGGAGACATTATGAGTACTGAAATTTGCAGCATTTTAGAACGGCAGGCGAGGATCTTCAATGTTCAGAAGTATTCTCTCTATGACGGACCGGGTATAAGAACCCTGATTTTCTTCAAAGGGTGCCCCCTGAGATGTCGATGGTGTTCCAACCCGGAGGGACTGGAACGAAAATACCAGGTCATGTATATGGAGGACTCATGTATTCACTGTGGCAAGTGTATTCCGGTTTGCCCCGTCAACATCCACTCTTTTGCCAATCAGGACGGCAAGACGGCACATACCTGCTATGGACCGCCCAAGCACACCATCAACCGGAGCATTGATTGTGTAGGCTGCCGCAAGTGTGAAGCAATCTGTCCGAAAAAAGCCCTCTCCATTGCCGGTACAGATCTGAAAATCTCTGATGTGCTGGAAATCATCCAACAAGACGCACTCTTCTACCTGAGCTCAGGTGGAGGAGTCACCCTTGGCGGCGGGGAAGTAACGGCCCAGCCCGAATTTGCCACCAATCTGCTCATGGAATGTCAACGGATGGGAATCAATACCGCCATTGAAACCTGTGGGTATGCCAAGCTGGATACTTTGCTCATGATCGCTCAGTTCACCGATTTGTTCTTGTATGATCTCAAGCACATCGACTCGGATCGGCACTACGAACTGACAGGGGTACGGAATGAACGCATTCTCGATAACCTGACCGAGCTGATCCACCGCGGATTCAATGTCAAAATCAGAATGCCTCTGATCAGAGGAATGAATGACAGCAACGACACCATCCGCCGCACCATGGAGTTCCTGCAACCGTTCAATCGCTGCAAAAATTTTCAGGGAATCGACCTGCTGCCCTATCATAAATTAGGGATTAACAAATATAAGCAGTTGGATATGGACTACACCATTACTGAGGATTTGAGCTTTAAGGCCGAGGAGTTGGATGAGATCGCCCGCCTTATTGGAGAGTATGACCTGCGGGCGGCGGTGATCAGGCATTAGTTTGGGCAGGGGCGAAGCTGCCCGGGTCGCGTAGCTTCACGCATAACGTTCTCTCCATAGCTCCAGGGCTGGTTCACTCGCATTCTTAACTGTTACGCCAAACCCCGCTGTTTTCTGCATGTGAACCGTGGCTCCACAATGTTAAGACTGCTTCGTTCACCTGACCGCCCCTCCGCTAAATCCGTTCTCTTTTGTACGTAAAGCTACGCTTGGGGGTCTTTGGGGTCATCTATTAGCCCCGTCTAAAAATAGCCGGCCATGCCGCAAGCGGCCCGGCCAAGACGGAAAAAGCAACCTAAGCAAGGAAGCCCGCCCTGCAACGCCCCGCTTGCTCACTCCCGAAAAGCAGCCCAAGGATTTTGATTTACACAAGGGAAGCGACTTTAAGCGAGCGGAAACAAAACTTCGCGAAAAGCCTGCAGCGGAGCCGGGGTGGAAACAGGACGTTTCCAACCGCCCATTGAGAACAAGTGCGAAAGCAGTGCTTTCGAGGAGCGATTTGGGCGGCGTCCCGGCGGAGCGGAGGGCTTGAGCGGTAGTTTTGTCCGCGCAGCTTATGGAGCGACCGGTGTAAATCAAAATCCTGGAGACCACTCCCGGATCAGCAAAACCATTATCCGAACGGAGGCATTCTATGAGCACTACCGACGACTTCGACAGAAAACGGATCATCCAGGAATACGTTCCCGGTAAGCAGGTCACTCTGGCTCATATCATCGCTTCACCGGTACAGGACTTATACGAACGTCTGGGAATTGAAGAACGCGGCGCGATTGGAATCCTAACCCTCACCCCCAGTGAGACGGCGATTATCGCTGCCGATATTGCCACAAAGGCCTCCAATGTGGAGATCGGATTTTTAGACCGCTTTACCGGTTCCCTAGTGATATCCGGAGATGTGGCAAGTGTGGGAGCCGCTATGGCCGCCATCAATGACACCCTGGAAAAACTGTTAAACTTTACTCCAGCCAGGATAACCAGCACATGAAAAAGCGCATCATGATCGTCGGACCCACTCAGGCCGGCAAATCCTCTTTGGCCAATATCCTCAATGATACCTCCAGACCCTTAAAGAAAACCCAGGATGTTATTTATGGGAAAAATACCATTGACACTCCCGGTTCATATATTGAAAACCCTTCTATGTATAAATACCTGATTGCTACAGCCCAAACGGCATCCCATGTGCTCCTGCTGATCGACTCATCCAGGCCTGTGGAGGTTTATCCGCCCAGCTTTGCCAAAACCTTTACCTGTCCGGTGAGTGGTGTGATGATGAAGGTTGACCTGAAACCGGAGAACATTCCCTTGTGTATCCATCAGCTGCAAAGCATCGGGGTTTCCGAACCTTATTTCCGGATCTCGTCAACAGACAACACAGGGGTGGAAGAGCTGAAGGAATATCTCTTAAGCCTATCAAGTTTAATAAGGCACTGATTATAAAGGTTATAAAGGCATTTTAAAGGCACTAATTTAAAAGGTATTAATTATCGGGTATTATTTATAGAACATTAATTAAGGAAGATCAGGAAGCGGAGGTGAAACCATGAGGTTTATTACCGAGACGGAATTGCGCGATTTGTATAAAGCAGAGCCCTTTACGGCGTATACCTTGGAACCCCGGACAAAACTCACACCGGAAGCCCGCCAATTTCTTGTCGATAGGGGAATCAAGCTGAAGGAAGCCCAGGACAGCAAAAGCAAGAGCACCGGCAACGGCAAATCAGGAAGGGAACAGGAAGGGGAAAGCTGGAGCGTTCTGAGCTTAAGACGCAGGATGGAAAGCATGGAATCCCTGTTTTTGATGGTGGGAGCGAACCTTTTGAGCGGTGGCAGCACTGTTCTGGCCGAAGAAGTATTTGCCTTGGGAAGATGCTTCAGCGAGGTGAAACGATCGACATGGGAACAGACGTCGCCGGTTAACCTGCAATTTCAGGATTGGTCTGAAGCAGAGATGAAAAACTGTTCAACCTATCTGGGTAAACACTTTGATATCACCGAATTTCATGTGCGGGCGGAAAATGGAGCAGCTATTGCCTCGTTAAACCATTTGCGCTCTTCTCTCCGCGAGCTGGAATCTGCTGTTTTGGAAGCCTATTGGGATAAGGAGCTCAACGTTTGCTCACGGGAGGATCTCATTGAGAAAATCAATCTGATCATGAACATCCTCTGCTTCATGATGTGGAAGTGTCTGGGAGGGCAACAATGCAAAACGTAAATTCGGCTTTTGAATACTGCGATCAACTGGTTAAGGATTTCGAAAAAGTGATTGAGCATCCCATCCTGAGCAAATCCTCCGTTTATTATACGGGAATTGATCTGGGAACGGCCTATATCGTACTGGCAGTTCTCGATGAGAATTATCAGCCGGTGGCCGGGGCCTATCGCTTTGCCAATGTGGTTAAAGATGGGATGGTGGTGGATTATATCGGCGCCATCCGCATCGTTAAGGAATTGAAGCAGGAGCTGGAAGAAAAGCTGGGCACGGAACTCATCTATGCCGCAGCCGCTCTGCCGCCGGGAACCATGTCCCTGGATTCAGGAGTGATCAAACATGTGGTCCAGGGAGCCGGGTTTGAAATCACCAACCTTCTGGACGAACCCACAGCCGCCAATGCCGTACTGAAAATTAAAGATGGGGCCATCGTGGATATCGGCGGAGGAACCACAGGAATTACCATCCTTAAAGATGGAAAAGTGATTTATGTGGCTGATGAACCCACCGGAGGCACCCATTTTTCCCTGGTGATAGCGGGAGCCTATAAAATAAGCTTTGACGAGGCGGAAAACTATAAGCAGAACCCTAAAAACCATCGGGAATTGACTCCTGTGGTAGGGCCGGTAATTGAAAAAGTGTCCTCCATCCTAAACCGCCACTTAAGGGACTATCAAGTCGAAACAATCTATCTGGTCGGCGGAACCTGCTGCCTGGCAGGAATTGAAACCAGCATCGCCAGACAGACAGGTATTCCCACCTATAAACCGCAGAACCCCATGTTTGTGACACCCTTAGGCATCGCTCTGAACTGTACGCAGGAAATCCTTTAGAGAGGAGTCTTAGTCATGGAATACCGGATCATCAAATCTCCTTCCCAAGGGACGGTGGATCTCCTGTTTCGCCGTAAAGGTTCTGCACCAAGTGTTCCGCTGGAAAACTACGATGCCGTCGGCTTAGTTCAGGGGCGGATGATCGATATGGTGGTGGCTGCCGATATCGCTGAAAAAGCGGCGGGAGTTTTTGTGGAAGATATTAAAGGTCATTGCCCGCAAAACCTGATTATGATCGCCATTTTTGGCGATACAGCCTCGGTGGAAGCTGCTATTAAAGATATTCAATATAAAATGCGAGAAATCAAAGTAGGTGAGAACCCATGATAGCAGCAAAAGTAATTGATAATATCTGGGCAACACGGAAGGCCGATTCACTGAGAGGACTGAAATTCATGCTGGTGGAAGTTCTGGGTGGAATCGATAAAGGCCGTCTGATCATTGCCGCCGACACCATCAGCGCCGGTATCGGTGAACGGGTGCTGGTATGCACAGGCAGCTCCGCCCGCAAAATGCTGGGGCAGGACGATATACCCATTGATGCTGTCATTGTAGGAATCATCGATGAAGACTGTACGTTTTAGGAATCTGGAGGTGGGGAAAGTTGGATCTGCTGAATAGGGTTAAGGATGCCGGGGTCATCGGGGCAGGGGGAGCTGGGTTTCCAACCCACGCCAAACTGGCCGCGAAGGCAGAATATATCTTGTTGAACGGGGCTGAATGTGAACCGCTGCTGCGGGTGGATCAGCAATTGATGGCAGAGTTCAGTGAAGAAATCATCAAAGGGCTGGAAGCAGCAGGGCGGTATATAGAAGCCCGCAAAGCGGTTATCGGCATCAAAGGAAAACACAAAACCATCGTCAAGCTTCTGCGTGAAAAAATCGTCGCTTTAGGGCTGAAAGATTATATGGAAGTGATGGAATTACGGGATATCTACCCGGCCGGCGATGAGCAGGTTCTGGTCTACGAGCTGACCAAAAGGGTTGTTCCGGAAGCCTCCATCCCCCTCAAAGTAGGGTGTGTGGTGATCAACTCGGAAACGGCTTTGAATATTTTTTATGCCCTGTCAGGCAAGCCGGTCACCGAAACCTATGTCACCCTTGCCGGTGATATTCCCAACCGCTTAACGGTCAAAGTGCCGGTGGGCATGCCCATCCGGGAACTCTTCAGACAATGCGGACTGGAAAATGAGGAGGACTATGGGGTGATCGACGGTGGTCCCATGATGGGCTCCGTCCTGGAGGGGATCGACGGCTATGTCACCAAGAAAAGCAAGGGCTTTATCCTGCTTAAAAAGGATCATTTCCTCATCCGCAAAAAATCCGTCAAGATCAACCAGGGGCGGGTCATCACCAAAACAGCCTGTGAACAATGTCGGATGTGTACGGACCTATGTCCCCGTTATCTTTTGGGCCATGATATGCAGCCCCATAAAGTTATGCGTGCTTTAAGCTATGATCTTCAGGATGTGAAGGAATTGCAGATCGCCCAGTTATGCTGTGAATGCAACGCCTGCGAACTTTTCTCCTGTCCGGCCAATCTCCACCCGAAAACGGTGAATATTTTCTACAAACAAAAACTGGCGGAACAGGGGATTCGTTACCAGCCCACCCAGGTGGAGTTCCAGCCCCGCTCGGCGAGGGAGTACCGGCTGATACCCAGCAAACGCCTGGTGGTTAAAATAGGGTTAACCACCTTCGATCAACCGGCACCTTTGACCGACCTCCAGTTTAAGCCCGAGTATCTGGAAATCGGCTTGCGCCAGCATATCGGAGCACCGGCCCAGCCCATCGTCACCGTAGGCCAGCATGTAGAGGTGGGGCAGATGATCGGCAAAATACCGGAAAACAGTCTCGGAGCCCCGGTCCATGCCAGCATGGCCGGCACCGTTGTCGAGATTAAAGACAATTCTATTGTGGTAAAGGTGGGGTAGTATGTATAGAGCAATAGGTATGATTGAGCTTACCAGTGTGGCCAGGGGAATCTATGCCACCGACCAGATGCTTAAAACAGCGTACGTTGATGTGGTCAGTGCAACCCCTGTCTGTCCGGGCAAATATATTGCTATCGTGCAAGGAGATGTGGCGGCCGTCGAAAGTTCGATCAGCACAGGGATGGCCATTTCCGGGGAATATTTAGTGGACAGCTTTATCCTGCCCAATGTCCATGAAGGAATCTTCCCGGCGATCACGGCCACGACCATGCCGGATGGAACCGGGGCACTGGGAATTATGGAATCCTTCTCCATGGCCTCCATGATCACGGCCGCTGATGCGGCACTCAAAGCTGCCGATGTTCAGGCTCTGGAGCTGCGCCTGGGCAGCGGACTGGGCGGCAAAGCGTACTTTACTTTTACCGGGGATGTGGCCGCTGTGGAAGCAGGCATTGAAGCAGGGAAGGCTATCGCTATGGAAAAAGGCCTCCTTGTGGATATTGAGGTCATTCCTTCCCCGTCCGATAGATTGTGGACGTCCCTATATTAATACTCAGTGAGGATGTTACAGAGTACCAGGTCTCCAGGATTCACGTTGATCACCGTAAGAATGGAAAGGAGGTGGGATTTTGAAGAAACTCATTTGTGCTGACGATGTCAAGTCAGCAGCAGAAAAAGGCCAAAAAGAATTCTGCGTGGCAGGGGGAACGATTGTTACTCCTTCAGCCAGGGACCTGGCTAAAGAATTGGGTGTGGAATTCGTTTTCGCCGCAGCTGCTGCCCAAAATCAAGAGTGCAAATTCAGTGATCTGCAGCAAACTGGGAAGCGGGAAGCAGAGTTTGACAGGGATATGATCTATCAAACCATCAAAATGGTCTTAACCAATCACCTTTTGACAGGTGTCGCGGCCCCCGCAGCTAAACCGCCCTTTATGACCGAGGGTGAGCCTCAAAGCGGGCTGAAAATTGTCCGTGGCAGGACGGTAAATTATGAGGACTTGGACACCGGGAAACCGGGTACCAAGGCAGCCTATCGTGAGGTCATCGGCAAAGACGAGTCTCAAATGAGTGCAGGTTTTTTGACCATTGAAAAATCCAGCTTTGACCGCACCTTGAGCTGTGAAGAAATTGGTATTGTTTTGGAAGGATGCTTGGGGATCACCATCAATGGTGAAACCTTTGAAGCCTGCCAAGGAGATGTACTGCATGTGCCGAAAGGCGCGCGGGTGACCTGGAGGGCTTCCGGGTATGCCAAAATCTTCTCTATTACCTGCCCAGCAAACCGGGCCTGAATTCAGGTTCAACAATAGGAGGATAGGCTATGCAGGCTCTTGGCCTTATTGAGACACGAGGACTCCTCCCTGCTATCGAATGTGCAGATGTCATGCTCAAAACGGCACAGGTTGAACTTGTGGGAAGGGATTTTGTCGGCGGTGGTCTGGTGACCATCTCGGTAACCGGGGATGTGGGAGCTGTGAAAGCAGCTGTGGAAGCAGGCGCTGTCGCGGTGGAAAAGATCAGCCCTTTGCTGCTGGTTTCACAGCATGTCATTCCCAGACCCCATCAGGAAATCGAAGGAATGATCAGCCCCAGCCCCGCTGCAAAGCAGGCACCCCCTGTGTCGCAACCGGAAAAAGTCAAGGACCTTCCGGGGTTTGATCAAACAACCAATAAACAGACAATAGATGATTTTGTGCAAGAGTTTGGCCTTGAACCATGCGTGGATGCCCTGAAATCTCTCCCCGTCCTAAAACTCCGCAATCTGGCCAGAGAATACAAAGGACTTGCCATAGCAGGAAGAGCCATATCCAAAGCAAATAAAGAAGATCTTATCCAGCAACTCAAGGAGTATTACAACCGAAAACATGAATGACGGTGAAGGGAGGAACGTAAGTGCTAAACTTTGATTATGATTTACAATCTGTGCAGGAGACCAGAAATCTTGCCCGTCAGGCCAAACAGGCCCAGGCTGAACTGGCACAATTCAATAGCGAGCAGATTGATAAAATCATTTGCAATATGGTGAAAATAGCGGAGGAAAATGCTGTTTCTCTGGCAAAGTTAGCGGTGGAAGAAACAGGGTTTGGCAAAGTAGAGGATAAGATTTTTAAGAATCGCTTTGCCTCCTCAGAACTCTATCAATTTATCAAACCGATGCAGACTATCGGGGTTATTAGGGAAGACAAGATCAATAAGGTCATGGAGATTGCGGAACCGGTGGGATTGCTGATGGGGATTGTCCCCTCCACCAACCCCACCTCCACCACCATCTACAAATCGATTATTGCCATTAAATCACGTAACGGAATTGTTTTCTCCCCCCATCCATCGGCCTTGAAGTGCACACTGCAAGCCGCTAAGT
Source organism: Desulfitobacterium chlororespirans DSM 11544 (assembly GCF_900143285.1). NCBI lineage: Bacteria > Bacillati > Bacillota > Clostridia > Eubacteriales > Desulfitobacteriaceae > Desulfitobacterium > Desulfitobacterium chlororespirans. The sequence goes on along the minus strand of NZ_FRDN01000006.1, from coordinate 238,165 downwards.
TGATGAACGATGCGGCAGTGGCGGCGGGTGCTCCGGCCAATATCATCGGCTGCATTGCCAAGCCATCCATGAATGCAACCAATGAACTCATGAAATGTGACGAAGTGGCCATGATTATTGCCACGGGCGGTTCGGCCATGGTCAAGGCGGCCTATAGTGCAGGAAAACCGGCTTTGGGTGTAGGCCCGGGCAATGTTCCCGCCTATATTGAAAGAACGGCTGATATTCCCAAAGCCGTCAGAAATATTATCACCAGCAAAACCTTCGATAATGGCACTATCTGTGCTTCCGAGCAATCGGTAGTGGTTGAAGAATGCATTCGCAACCAGGTTATGGAGGAGTTCAAACGTCATGGCGGCTACTTCATGACCCCGGAGGAAACTGAGAAAGTGGGCCGTAAACTGTTTAACAGGGGCCATGCGATGAATGCCAAAATGGTGGGAAGATCGGCTGCAGATATCGCAGCCGGCGCCGGGATTTCCATTCCCCCGGGGACAAAAGTGCTGTTGGGAGAGCAACAGGGAGTCGGTGAGGGCTATCCACTTTCTTATGAGAAGCTGACCACGGTGCTGGCCTTCTATACCGTCAAAGATTGGCATGAAGCCTGCGATCTATGTATTAAACTGCTTAATAATGGCGGGGTGGGCCACAGCCTTTCCATTCATACGGAAAATCCGGAAATGGCCATCAAGTTTGCGGAAAAACCTGTGTTCAGAATTTTGGTCAATACACCATCCACCCATGGCGGTGTAGGAGTAAGTACAGGACTGGCGCCCGCCTTTACCTTAGGCTGCGGTACTTGGGGCGGAAGCGCAACCTCAGACAATGTAACCCCTATGCACTTGATCAATATTAAACGGATTGCCTATGGCATCAAAGATGTCACAGAGAATGGGAATTCCTCCTATGCAGCCTGTGACGCACAACAGGGCGGTTCCGGTGCCGCCGTCAGTGAAGACCGGATTCAGGCCCTGGTCAATGAAGTCATGTCGCTGTTGAAACAAAGGGGTGACTGCTAAAGTGGGAAAGTATGACGCTTTAGTGGAACTTCTGCTGGAAGTGGTCAAAGAGGGGGGGAATATTCAACAGGAGGATTGTTCCATACCTGTAGGAATATCCAACCGGCATATTCATCTCTCTAAAGCTGATGTGAACACCTTGTTTGGTGAGGGATACTCATTGACCAAGATCAAGGATTTGTCCCAGCCAGGGCAATATGCCTGCAAGGAAACCCTGACGATTTGCGGTCCTAAAGGGGCCATTGAAAATGTCCGCATCCTTGGACCGGAGCGCAGGGAATCCCAGGTGGAGATACTCAGAACAGACTGTTTCAAGCTTGGTCTCAAAGCCCCTGTAAAGCTGTCCGGAGAGCTGCAGGGAACTCCGGGAATGACCCTTGTAGGCCCCAAAGGAAGTGTTCTTCTTTCCCAAGGTGTTATCGTTGCCCAGCGCCACATTCATATGTCCTTAGAGGATGCCCAACGCTTTGGGGTAAGGGATGGAGAGCTGGTAACGATTCAAATAAACGGGCTGCGCGGTGGAACTTACGCCAATGTAGCCATAAGAGCCAATAACACCTCGCAGCTTGAGTGTCATATCGACACAGATGAAGCCAATGCGATGGATCTCACACCCACTTCAAAAATAACAATAGCAAAATGAAATTTTAGGAGGAAACAATCATGAGTAAAACAGAAGCTTTAGGATTAATTGAGACCAAAGGTTTAGTAGGAGCTATCGAAGCTGCCGATGCTATGGTTAAAGCCGCTAATGTCTATTTGATCGGCCGCGAATTTGTCGGCGGTGGTTTAGTAACCGTGATGGTAAGAGGAGATGTCGGTGCGGTCAAGGCAGCAACCGATGCTGGAGCTGCTGCAGCTCAGCGGGTTGGCGAGCTCATCTCCGTCCATGTCATCCCCCGTCCCCACAGTGACGTGGAAATGATTCTCCCCGCCAAAAAAGAAGGTTAAGACGCATTAGAAACTCAATAGACGAAGGTCGGCTCTCTCTTGGGGAGACCTTGGCCTTCGTCTGTTTTCAATCAAGGTAAAGGCAGAATTAAAGGTGAGGAGTGTAGAAAATGTCTTTAGAAAAACTGGATACCAATATGTTTGAGCAGCTTATTTACGATGAAGGAAGAGCTTGCTTGGTGATGTTTTCCAGGAAGAACTGTCATGTCTGTCAAAAAGTTATTCCGGTATTAGAAGAGTTGCGCTTGAATTATGAAGAAAGTTTTGGCTTTTATTATGTGGATGTGGAAGAAGACAAAGCATTATTCCAACGATTCTCATTAAAGGGCGTTCCCCAGATTCTTTACTTTAAAGATGGAGAATATAAAGGAAAAATGGCCGGCGATGTGGAAGATGACGAAGTCGAACAGATGATCGCCGATGTGCTTGAGGACTAATTAAAAATTCCGGTTCTGACCAAACAGCAGCGTGCCTCCCTTCCCTGAAGGATATAGAGGCACACTTTTCCATATCTTCATTTATTTCATATATTTCACAGGTTCCAGTGCAATAATTTTATTGATAGAAAAATCCGTACCATAATTTCCGAAAGTATTCACATGAACTTGCGGCCGACATAATTGCTTGCTGCAATATGAAGGGCTTGTGTTACCAGCCAACAATCAGTGGAATTTTTTTAGTATGGAGGATTAATGATGCAGTTCAAGAGTATTCGAACCCAATTTTTAACCATCTCGATCATGATTGTCTTAAGTGCCTTGGTTATTGTTGGTGGTATTACTTGTTATGAGGTAATTCAGCAATCGAAAGAAGACTACCTCAACTACTCCAACGAACAAATGAAAATAGCCGAGCAGTCCATTAAGATATTTTATGATCAGATTGATAAAAACATCAATATGATGGCCACCCATCCCCTGGTCATGGCAGCGGCGGAAAGCAATATTACATCTTACGCCAACAGTATGGAAAAGGTACAAATGACGCCTTCTCAAAATGGCGGGGTAGAACAAGAGATCTACGAGATCTTCAAGCACTATGCCGACAGCCATCCAGGGACAATGTATGTTTATTTCGGAACGGAAGATGGCGCTTACCTGCAGTGGCCGGAAGCCCCCATACCGGTTGAAAAATTTTATCCTCCCGAGAAAGGCTGGTACAAAACCGGCTTAGGCGGCAATGGAGCCATTGTGAGAACAGAGCCCTATCTTGATCCCATGTCCAATACCATGATTACGAGCAATGTCCGCTCATTTACAGATGCCAACGGTAAGCTGGTCGGAACTCTGGGAATTGACGTGCAGCAGTCGGTCATAAGCGATATGCTCAATTCAATGAAGACTGGAACGACCGGATATTCAATGATTGTTCACACCACGGGAGTTATTTTAGCCGATGGCAGTAACCCTGAAAATAATTTTAAAAAATTGGACGAGCTTAACATCTCAGGACTGGAGAAGCTGGGCACTGATGATTTACCCCCTTTTTATGTAACGATTGACGGTGTAAAATACATAGTTAATCCCCATAAAGTCGATGGAACAGATTGGATTTTAGCGTCTTTAATGTCCGAGAAAGAGTTGACCCAGGGGGCAAACGGGGTGGCATTAATGATGCTGGGGGTCTCCGCATTTATGCTGCTCATCACTATTGCTTTGATTACCATAACTGCCAATAAGATCACGACCCCCATCAAAAAGTCGGCCCAGTATTTGGACCTTGTAGCCAACGGGGACTTTTCCCAGGAAATCGACCCCCGGTTTCTGGCCAGAAAAGATGAAGTGGGGTCAATCACCAACGCCATCAATCATATGAAGAATTCGATTAAGCAGTTGGTCAACAGTATTAAGAGCGAATCGGTTGCTATCGAAGAAAAAGTGCATGCTGTCATGGATAATGTGGTGGATCTCAGCAAGAGCCTGGAAGAGATTTCTGCTACTACCGGAGATGTGGCGGCCAGTACGGAAGAAACATCGGCAGCATCGGAAGAAATGTCGGCGACAACCCAGGAAATTGAAAAAGCAGTACAATTGATCGCCGGCAAATCCCAACAAGGGGCAATCTCGTCCAAGGAAATCACCGGGAGAGCGGAAGATACCAAGAGAAATGTCAATACAGCCCAGAAGAAAGCCGCCGATATATTTGTCGATACCCAGGTAAAGCTGGAAAAGGCGATTATCGAAGCCAAGGTTGTCAGCCAAATCGATTTATTGACGGATGCCATCATGCAGATCACCGAGCAAACCAACTTACTGGCTCTGAATGCCGCCATTGAAGCGGCAAGAGCAGGTGAAGCCGGCAGAGGGTTCTCGGTTGTCTCAGAGGAAATCAGAAAACTTGCCGAACAATCCAAAGGAGCGGTTATGCAAATACAGGAGGTTACCACCAAGGTAACCAGTGCTGTCGATAACCTCTCCCAAAGCTCCAATGGGCTATTGTCTTTCATGTCTGTGGATGTCAATAATGACTATCAAGTCATGCTGGATGTAGCAGAGCGATACAGCGAAGACGCCAATTTCGTCGATGAGCTGGTCGCCGATTTTAGTGCTACCACGGAGCAGCTTTTGGTGTCTATCCAAAATATTTCCGATGCCATCGGCGGGGTAGCCCAAGCTGCCAACAGCGGTGCCGTCGGCACGGCGGATATTGCCAATCAGTCGGCAGAAGTAAGCGTCAAATCCAATGAAGTTAAAGAGCAGATTCTCAGAGCCAAGGAAAGCGTCAACAGATTACAAGAAGAAATCAAACGGTTCAAAGTGTAATGGCAAGCGGCAAGACATACAGTTAAAACTAAAGAGATTAAGCCAGATATCCCATAGAATCGGAATATCTGGCTTTTTGTTAAAGACTTGCAATTATCCTGCAGGGGTTTTAAAGTAGAAGAAAGCAATAATCTATGGGGAGGTATGGAATGAGCTATGCAGTTAATCTCTACTTCAATGAAGAAGCGGAGCAATCGATAATAAAGCTATGGGAGTCGTTAGCTCTCTTGAATCTGGGCAAATGCATGTCCTGCACCAACGGCCGACCCCATATCACTTTAGCTATCTATCATGATCTGGACTTGACCAAAGCTCAAGGAATACTGGAGACTCTGGCTCAAGCTGTTCCTTCCTTTGAGTTGGTATTTCTTCAAGTAGGGATTTTTCCTCTTCATAAAGGCACCATCTTTTTGACCCCTAACTTGACTCATGATCTGTTTCGGGTCCATGGAATGCTCCATGCTGCCTTGGCGGCTTGGCAAGAGCAGGGCTGGGACTATTACAAACCCCAGATCTGGCATCCCCATTGCACCCTTTCCATGGAAACGGCCGTGGAGGAGATCCCTAAAGTGCTGGAAGAAATCTTAAAAGATTTTCGCTCCATTGAGGTGACCATTGAATCCATAGGGATAGTATCCTTGGATCCCATTGAGTATTTAGGCGAATTCCCTCTGAGCGGATCGCCATCCCCTGCTTAGATGCCAAAGCACTGATTGGTTTGTTTGATGCCTAAGATTGCCGTGGGGGAAGCGGTCATTTTTTCAACAAAGGAGCCAATGGATCCATAATCATCCCAAAAATGCATGGGGACAAGGATTTGGGGACGGATCTCCTGAATAAAATACTCCGCTCCCAGGCAGGAGGACTGTTCAAGCCGGGGGTCCACAGGGAAGAAAGCAATATCGATTCTCTCTTCTTTGAGTTTGGCGATTTCTTCCTTGAACATTTTCTCTGCCCACAGAATATCTGCTTCGGGTTCTCCCCGCCAGTGCCACCAGTTAAGATCTCCGGCATGGAAGAGATGGAGCCTTTCCTTGGCGCCCAGTTCCACAAGGAAGGAAACACCCGCATCGGTAGATCCATAGGTTCTAATAGTCAGGTTATTCTTATGAACTTCTTCATAAGGGGATAAGAAAGTAAGGTTCTCTTGGCCTGGAGGCAGCTGAGGATGGCCTTGGATATCCGAGCTGAGGATATAGTGAATGTTAGGATAGTGGGTTTGCCACTGGAAGATTTCAGGATTGTAATGATCCGGATGGACATGGGAGGAAAAAACAGTGATCTGCTTATGGCCGGGCAACTGGACTTGGCCTTGATAATAGTCAAAGACAAGGAACTCCTTATCGGTTTCCACGGTGAAACCGCTGTGCTGAATATACTCAATACGAAGTCCTAGCTTTTCGAGGGGAGCTTTCATAAAAATCACCTCATCTAATAATGATCGGAAGTTTGTGTTCTCTATAAAAAATTACTATAATATGGATGGATATGCAAGACAATAGAGGGCCTGGTCGATAATTAATTCTCGGCAAAGAAAACGTATCCAAAATAAATGAAGGGGATGCTGGCCATGAAATTTAAATTTACCCACAATAATATCAATGTGCTGGATCTGGAGAAAAGTCTTAAATTTTACGAAGCGGCATTAGGGTTAAAGGAAGTCAGGCGTATAGCTCCGGAGAGCGGGGAATTCATTATTGTTTATCTGGGGGATGGGATAACCGCTCATGCTTTGGAACTTACCTGGTTAAGGGATAGAACAGAACCCTATAATCTGGGCGACAACGAGTTTCATCTGGCCTTAACCGTGGATGATTTCCAGGCAGCTCATGAACATCATCAAAAAATGGGCTGCATCTGTTATGAAAATGAAGCCATGGGGATCTATTTTATCAATGATCCGGATAACTACTGGATAGAAATCCTCCCCAGTTCTATGGGATAGGATAAGGCATATAGAGACACCTCTCCGGAAGGGAGAGGTGTCTCGTAGTTTGGTGCGCCAGCTATGTGTTTTGTCATCTATGGGGAAACTATCATTAAGCTAAGAATATAGTGAGCAAAGGGCATACTGAGCTCCACTGTGAGCTTATTTATTCTGAATGACAGGGATGGGCTCCTCAGAGGCTTCATCCAGACGATCTTCCCATAGATACTTCTTGGTTTCCGAGACAATAACTCCGCTTAGGAGAAGGAGCGCCACAAGATTGGGAATAGCCATCATGGCGTTCATCGCATCCGACAAATCCCAGACGAATTGGAGAGTCACCAAAGAGCCGGTTAACACGGCGAGAACCCAAAGGAGGCGGTAAGGGAGGATGCCCTTTTTGCCAAAGAGGTATTCCACAGCCCTTTCACCATAATAAGACCAGCCCAGGATGGTGGAGAAAACGAAGGTCAAAAGCCCGAAGGTTAAAACGATGGGGCCAACCACCGGAATCTGATTAAAAGCCATTGTGGTCAAATCGCCGCCTTGCAGTCCTTGAGCAGCAGTCGGGTTGCTAAGGACACTGCTGACCACGACCAGACCGGTCATTAAACAGACAACAACGGTATCCCAGAAGGTGCCGGTAGCCGAGACGAGAGCCTGACGGACCGGATTCCTGGTTTGAGCGGCGGCAGCGACGATGGGAGCGGAACCCAAACCGGATTCATTGGAGAAAAGACCCCGGGCAATACCGTAACGGGCGGCCATAATGATACTGGCACCGACGAAGCCGCCGCCGGCGGCAGTTGGAGTGAATGCCGATTCACAGATCAAGACAACGGCAGGCCAGACATATTGAGAATTTATAATCAGGATGATGATACAACCGAGGACATAGGCAATCGCCATAAAGGGGACGAATTTTTCGCAGACCCGGGCGATCCATTTCACTCCACCGATGATCACTATCCCGGTAAGGGCTGCTAAGACAAGACCGGTAAGGAGGGGGCTGATATTGAATTGGGACTTGAGCATACCGGAAATAGAATTAGCCTGAGTCATATTGCCAATGCCAAAGGCGGCAATGGAAGTAAAGATACAGAAGAGTACAGCCAGCCACTTCTGGCCCAGGCCCCTTTCCAAAGCATACATAGGGCCGCCCAGCATGGTGCCGTCAGCGGTTTTGACCCGGTATTTTACGGCCAATAAGGCCTCCCCATATTTGGTGGCAATCCCGAATACCCCGGTGAGCCAGCACCAAAGTACGGCACCAGGCCCCCCTAAAGCCACAGCCGTAGCTACTCCGACGATATTGCCGGTTCCGATGGTAGCGGCCAGGGCGGTGGTCAGAGCTCCGAATTGGCTCACATCGCCGCTGGCATCAGGATCCTTAGTGAGGGATAATTTGATCCCTTTAAAAATGTACCTTTGAATGCCACGAGTACGGAAAGTAAGGAATAAGTGCGTGCCAAAAAGTAAAACAAGAATTGGTGGACCCCAGAGATAGCCGTTCAGCCAGATGATAAAGTCATGTAAGGCTTCCATAGTGTTCTCCTCCTTTAATCTCTCTCTGCGCAGCTCACTGCACATCTTTCTGTATGTTGCAGCCTTCGCAAAAGGAGTGCAGTTTATATATAAAAAGAGTCAATCTTTAGCGATTGACTCTGAATATTCGGACGATGGGTATCAAAGCAAGAGATTGCCCCCCCTAGAGCAGTCCCTGTTCCTTCTCTGTCCTTTTGCCTGAGAGATTTACAACATTATTGTATTGCCCCTTCGGCGCCCTAAGCGAGTCTCTCCAGAGTGCTGTCAATTTACGGTCCCTGACTTATTCCAGTCACCTGAAAGTTTCAACTTCTTCGGCGGGCCATACCCTTCTCCCGTAAATCTCATTCAGCATTCCTATGCAGTTTTGGATAGATTCCCAATTCCTTCAACGGCTTTGCGAATTTATTTATTATTATAAGTATCGCTCCCATTTTATTCAAGAATTATTTTTGGGAATATGCCAACATTTACTTATTATAGAAAATGGTATATAATTAGAATGGTTTAATGATTTCTCCCTTTTTTGAAGTACATAAATTTTTGACAGCGGCTATCTGGCGATAGTCGCTCTATATTTAGCTATTCAGAAAGTGTAAATTTTCTGGGTGCATTCAATGTGTTGATCATTAGAAAAGGAAGGTTCAGGAGAAATGAGTAGAAAGATCAGTATTACAGCTGTGGACCGTGAGCGTCTGCTCAAACTTATCAATAAGGAAAGAGAGTTTGGCAGCGCTAAAAACAAGGATTACTTAAAAGATCTTGAGCATGAGTTAAATGGGGCAGATGTGGTACCTTCAGAAAAAATCCCTGCCAACGCCATCACCATGAATTCCAGGATCTTGCTGCAGGATCTGGAGACAGGGGAAGAAACCGTCTATACGTTAGTGTATCCTGAGGATGCCGATCTTCTGGAAGATAAGATTTCAATTCTTGCCCCCGTGGGGACGGCCATTCTGGGCTATCTGGAAGGAGATATCATCGATTGGAAAGTTCCCGGTGGTGTCGTCCGGTTTAAGGTGGAAAAAATTCTTTATCAGCCGGAGGCTGCGGGAGACTATCATTTATAAGCAGCAATGGGTGAAGGACGAAAATTCGGGTAACACTACTGGAGAGGTCTTTCTTTGCAGTAGGAGATAAGATTCCGTAGGAAAGGTTGGTATTTGTGGATAACGAGAATAAATCCTCTAATTTTTTGCGCAGTATTATCCTTGAGGATTTACGGGAGGGGAAAGTAGAAGAAATCATGACGCGGTTTCCCCCCGAGCCCAATGGTTATCTGCATATTGGGCATGCTAAATCCATCTGTTTGAACTTTGGCCTGGCCGACGAATTCAAAGGAAAAACCAATTTGCGGTTTGATGATACGAACCCGGTCAAGGAAGATACTGAATATGTAGAATCCATTAAAGAAGATGTCAAGTGGCTGGGGTTTACCTGGGACAACCTCTTTTTCGCTTCCGATTATTTTGCGGAGATGCATAAGCGGGCCGTTCTGCTGATCGAAAAGGGCAAAGCTTATGTGTGTGATTTATCCGCTGAGGAGATTAGAAAAAGCCGCGGCACCCTGACTGAGGCCGGTAAGGAAAGCCCCTACCGCAACCGCAGTGTTGAAGAAAACCTGGATCTCTTCGAGAGAATGCGCCAAGGTGAATTTAAGGACGGGGAAAAGGTTCTCCGGGCTAAGATCGATATGGGCTCACCCAACATCAATATGCGGGATCCCGTTCTTTATCGGATTGCCCATGCCACCCACCATAATACAGGGGACACATGGTGCATCTACCCCATGTATGATTATGCCCATCCTTTAGAGGATGCTATCGAAGGCATAACTCACTCTATCTGTACTTTAGAATTTGAAGATCACCGCCCTCTCTATGATTGGGTCGTTCGGGAATGTGAGATGGAACATGTTCCTCATCAATATGAATTTGCCCGCTTGAATATGACCAATACGGTGATGAGCAAACGCAAGCTGAAGCAGCTGGTGGATGAAAAAGTGGTGGACGGTTGGGATGATCCCAGAATGCCCACCATCTCCGGGCTGCGCCGCCGGGGGTATACCCCTGAAGCCATCCGCAATTTTGCCCAAGCTATTGGTGTGGCCAGAGCGGACAGTGTGGTGGATTCCAAAATGCTGGAGCACTTTATTCGGGAAGATCTGAAGCTCAAAGTGTCCCGGCCCATGGCGGTCATCCGCCCCTTGAAGGTGGTCATTACCAATTACCCGGAAGGCCAAGTGGAAATGCTGGATGCCGATCACAATAAAGAGAACCCTGAGATGGGGAAACGCAAGATTCCTTTTTCCAGGGAGATTTACATCGAGCAGGAAGATTTCATGGAGGTCCCGCCGCCGAAGTACCACCGGCTTTACCCGGGCAATGAAGTTCGGTTGATGGATGCCTACTTTATTAGGTGTGAAGAGGTCATCAAGGATGATGAGGGCAAGATCATCGAGATTCGTTGCACCTATGATCCGGAAACAAAAAGCGGCACAGGATTTACCGGCCGCAAGGTCAAGGGTACTATTCATTGGGTGGAAGCCACTCAGGCAGTGCCGGCAGAGTTTCGCCTCTATGAGCCTTTGATTCAGGATGATGGAGCAGAAGAGGAAGGCAAGACCTTCCTGGATCACATCAATCCCAACTCTTTAGCAATACGGCAAGGGTTTGTGGAACCTTATATGAAAGAGGCCAAACCTCAAGATAAATTCCAGTTTCCCCGTCACGGCTACTTTAATGTGGATCCGAACTATACTACCCCGGAAAGCTTAGTGTTGAATTTAATTGTTTCCTTAAAAAGCTCTTTCGTTATATAATCAGTGTATAAAAATAGTCACGATGGTTTATTCGTGACTATTTTTTCTCGTTATAGAGGATCATTACATAATGCTCTAAAAAAGCTTTCCATTGGATTTCGATGATTTCAATGTTCCCTTCCTGCTCTTGAAAGAACGCATTCATTTTCTGCTCCAGCCCTTCCTGCCGAAGCGATTGGATAATCTTCACTTTCATGCTTTTTCCTCCTATAGGCCAAGGGCCTTTTTCTGTTTTAATTTATGCAATTGGCTTCATTCGTAGAGGGTTGTTATTCATTAAGATTATTATTGACATTGACGAGAAAGTCCTGGACATTGGCCACGATGGTGGTGACTTCGAGAGAACCCCGATCTCTCAGCTTATTCAAGGTGAACTCCGCCACATCCACAGCATAGATGTAGACTGGACGCAGCTGCCCATCCCGCTGAGTATAGGCAGGTGTCATATTGCCGGCAGCGATGGTATGGAGCTGGGTGGCCAGGCAGATGAGGGTAGTGGCCTGTTTGGTCTGCCGGCGCATTTCATCCTGAGCTGCGTAGACATTGGCCCATACCGAGGGCAGGGGACCGTCATCACGGATAGAGCCCGCCAGGATCAAAGGGATATTCTTTTCTAAGGCGGCAGGCACAACCCCCTCGGTCAGGTGCTGAGCTTTGATGAGTTTTTCCAGTGAGCCGGCTTCTCTGGCCATATTGATGACATCCAAATGATTATAATGGCCGTTGGGCTGAGACTCCTGAGTATAGATATTTTGCCCTAAAGCGGTACCCAGGATGCCGGCTTCAAGATCATGGGTAGCCATGGCATTGCCGGCCAGAATGGCATGAACATAGCCTTTTTCGATCAAGGCAGCCAGGGCCTTCCGGGAGTCGTAATCAAAAACCACGGCAGGTCCCAGCACCCAGACCACATGACCGTTGTCTTTTTCGTGACGCAGCAGATCATAAAGATGATTATAATCCTTTGAATAGGCCGTCTCCCGGGAACGGCCGGAGCGAAAGGCAAAAACATCCCTGTTGCTGTCCTTGGAAGCAAACCCTTCAGCATAGACATAAATGCCTTCACTGGCATCTTCCGTCCGCCCGATCACCACTTGCTGGCCTTTTTTCAGATTGCGGAATTCGAGGATTTGCATCGTACCGTCCTCCATGAGCACGGGAACGCCGTCCATGCGGCTTTGGGAAGCAAGGAGCCATTGGCCGTTGATTTTAAAGTATTCAGGATAAATAGACATGCCATGGAAATGGTCGGGGGCTACCCCATCCTGAAGGACTTCGACAAGGGTTGCATTGGGAGCGCTTGCAAAAGGCTCACCGTCAAAATCAGGCGGATTGAACTGAGGAATCCGGAAGCTCATAGAATCTCTCCTTTACCTTGGTAATTCAAAGTGACATAAGGTTAGTATTTACCTCTTGTCCGTCTTCATACAAGGAGAGGAGGGAGTTCAGGGCGTGAGGAGAAGATTTATGGTGATTCAGGCAGGATGAGCGATGGGCCCAACCTTTCCCTGGGTGACCTTGAGCAGGTCCTGAGACAGAGCAAGGATCTGCAAGCCCCGCGTCCCGGCACTGACGGCAATTTTTTCGTGCTGGAGCATATCTTCCTGAAAATAGACCGGGTATCTTTTTTTAGTCCCCAAAGGAGAGACCCCTCCCCGTATATAACCGGTCAGGGGCTGAACTTCCTTGAGAGGAACCACTTCCATTTTCTTATTGCCGCTCACTTGGGCGAGAGCCTTAAGATTCAGCTCATAATGGGCAGGGATGCAGGCGATGAGAATGCCTGTTTTATCTCCACGGGTAACCAGGGTTTTATAGATTAATTCAGGAGGCATGTTTACCTTTTGGGCGACGGTGGTGGCCGAAAGATCCGCTTCATCCACCTCATAGGGGATTAATTCATAGGCTATACCGGCTTGATCGAGGATGCGGGCAGCGTTGGTTTTTTGAGCCATAAGAATCACCTTTCCTTCTTAACTCACTATAGGAAATACAGACAATGCTGTCAAGATTCAGACAAGAAAAGGGAATACTCTTAAAACAGAGAATCATAAAGAGATTAAATTAGATTTAAGAGGGTGTTTGTGTGGAGATGTTATCATGGGAATTATGGCTTGCCATGAGCGGAATTACGTTCTTTGCCACCTTTATTCAGGTTTTGACAGGGTTTGGATTCGGGCTGGTGGCGGTACCCTTGCTCCTTTTTGTTTTGCCCAGCCAGCAAGCTCTTTTGGCGGGAATGATTTTATCCATGATGGGCTCCTCGGTGCAGGGGTTCCAAATGCGGCGCTTAGTCCGCCGGGATTTGGTCATCCGGCTTTTGCTCATAGGGATTCCCGGATTGGCTCTGGGTGTTGCCCTGAGCGGCTATATGAATGAACTGTACATTAAAGGGATGGTGGGGATTATCCTTATCGGCTATGTTGCCTATCAATGGGTGCAGCTCAAAAGCAGTGCCCTTGAGAAGAAAGTTCCTGAGGAAGGGGAGATCAACCCAGCCTCCAAGGGATTTGTCATGGTTGCTTTTTCTTCAGGTTTGCTCAACGGCCTGGCGGCCATTCCCGGTCCCCCCGTTGTCGCTTTGCTCATCAAGCACCTGACCAAGGACGTCTTCCAGGCAACCACCGTTACCTTTTTCTTTTTCCAATATGCTATGACCAGCGCTTTAAAAATCCTTGTGTTTCGGGAAAGCTTCACCCTGCCCTTTGGCATCACCCTCGTCAGCATGATTTTGGCGGTTGTCCTTGGCTATGTGGCCGGCCAGCCTCTGAGAAAGAAAATCAACGAAGCTCAATTCAAGAAACTGGTCTATGGCTTGCTTTTCATCATCGGCGTGACTTCCCTTGCTGAGCCGCTGAAGGGACTGTTTTTTTGACATGATTTTGGTCGATTCCGGGTACTCTAAAGACAGAATAGCAGGACCATGATTTGGTCAGGACAAAAGGAGGAATCCCAGATGAACGACCAGAAGAACACCGGCAAAGAGCTGAAACGCCAATTATGGGAGCCGGCAGGTGTGATCAGCCAGACCCAAGAGTCCGGCTCACAGGCTATGGATTACGGTGAGCAGCCCAAAGACAGCATAAAAAGCGGCCAGCTTGCTTTAGAGGTGGAGGATGTTTTTCATAATCGGGGGGTTATGGAAAATCTGCAGAATGGGAAAAAATAAAGCCAGAGGTAATGTATACAGAAGCAATGTATTGACAAGGATAACATCTTGTTCCATAATATAGAGATGATTCATAGAGTGAATGATAGAGGCGCAGTGCATTAAGAGTAATTATCCTGAGCGGGTCAGGCTAGGACGGATAAGGAAAGGAATCACTGCCGAAGCAAAGGCCCAGGACAAAGGGTCTCAGCTGGTCTTCCATTGAAAAAATGTAAGACTGTCACCGGGGTTCCGGTGGAGTGCTATCTCGTGAAGTTTGAGGCTTGATTTTGCCTTAAGAAACGGTTGCGAGGGGACTCGCAGCCGTTTTTTTGCAACCAAACTTTAAAATCTCTAGCGGTGGGTAGTCTATAGTATATAGGGGAGGATCAGAATATGGCAGTAAAAAACTTACCTTTTAATCAGGAGCAGTTGCAGAAGATCAGGGAGGACTATGGAACCCCTTTTCATATTTATGATGAGGAAGCCATTCGCAAAAACGCCCAAAGACTGCAGGCAGCATTTGCCTGGGCACCGGGGTTTAAAGAGTATTTTGCCGTCAAAGCTCTTCCTAATCCCTATATTCTGAAGGTCCTGAGGGAAGAGGGTTTCGGAGCCGACTGCAGTTCTTTGGCTGAACTGATCCTGGCGGAAAAAGCAGGGATCACCGAGGAGAACATTATGCTTACCTCCAACAATACCCCTGCTGAGGAATTTCAAAAAGCTAAGGATTTATGGGCGATCATCAATTTAGATGATATTACCCATATTGATTATCTGGAAAAGCATACCGGCTTGCCGGAGGTGCTCTCCTTCCGCTATAATCCCGGTTCGCTGCGGGCGGGGAATGCCATTATCGGCAGCCCTGAAGAATCCAAATATGGTTTGACCAAGGAACAGTTATTCCAGGCTTATGAGATCGTTCGCGACAGAGGGGTGAAACGTTTCGGGCTCCATACCATGATCATCTCCAATGAGCTGAACCCGGATTTCTTTATTGAGACAGCAGAGATGATGTTTGATCTGGCCATAGAGCTGAAAGAAAAACTGGGAATCCGCCTGGAATTTGTGAATTTTGGCGGCGGAATCGGCATCCCCTACCGTCCGGAACAAGAGCCGGTCAATCTGGAAACTATCGGAGAAGGTGTCCGCAAAGTTTACGAAGAGAAGATCGTTGCCAGCGGCTTAGATCCCCTGCGTATTTGCCTGGAATGCGGCCGCATGGTGACGGGACCTTATGGCTATTTGGTGACCCAAGTCCTTCATCGCAAGGATACTTATAAAAATTATATCGGTGTCGATGCCAGCATGTCCGATCTGATGCGCCCGGGAATCTACGGAGCCTACCACCATATCACCGTCATGGGTAAGGAAGACCTGCCTAAGGACCATATCTATGATGTGACCGGAAGCTTATGTGAGAATAACGATAAATTTGCTGTGGACCGGGAACTGCCCAGAATTGATATCGGCGATATCCTGGTGATTCATGATACCGGTGCTCACGGGCATGCCATGGGCTTCAACTACAATGGCAAGCTGCGTCATGCTGAGTTATTGCTGCAGGCCGATGGCAGTGTGAAGCTGATTCGCCGGGCGGAAACTCTGGAGGATTATTTTGCCACCTTGGATTTCAGTGAGCTATAGTTCTTAACAGGGAAGGCGGGTCCTTCTCTTCTTTAAAAAACTAAAAGGGCCGTTGTAGAACGAACTGAATGTTCGTGAGCAGCGGCTCTTTTTCTTGCACTAAAAATAAATCTATCCGGCGACTTAAACATTACTTGGTTAAGGATTTGTCTTATTCTTGTTCGAATAAGTCCGCACAATCCGCGATACCTTGCTTTGACTAATTTTTAAAATGCTTGCAACTTTATAGGAGCTTCGCAAGTTTTCATATAACTCTAAAATGGTTTCTCTTTCTTTAACCTTGAAGGAATACTCATTCAATTCATCCCTTAACTCTTTGTTAAGTGCTGTCTTCATTAGAGCGGGAAGTTTTTTCTCAGTATCTTCAGGCATAGCAGCATGTTTGGGTAGCGGTAAATGCTTAGGGAGAATGCAACTTACTGAAACGGTAATCACCAAGCGTTCAACCAGATGTTCAATTTCGCGAACATTTCCAGGCCATGGATAATTTTGCAAAACGGCCAGGCATTCCTCGCTGAAATAATGGGATGTAGAATATTTAATGTCAAATTTATTTAGAAAATAGTGCAATAAAAGAACAATATCGTCACTTCGCTCTCGCACAGGAGGAATCTCAATTTCAATAACATTCAGCCGATAGTAAAGGTCTAATCTGAATCGGCCCTGTTCAATTAACTTCGGTAAATTACAGTTCGTCGCACTGATAATGCGAATGTCGACTTGCCTGGATTCCGTTCCTCCTATGGGTATAAAGGTATGATCCTGGACAAGTTGTAGAAGCTTTGCTTGAAGGGATAGAGGAATTTCTCCGATTTCATCCAAAAAGAGAGTTCCTTTATGAGCGAGCTCGATCAGTCCTGGCTTTCCTGAACGTTCAGCGCCTGTGAAAGCCCCTTTTGTATAGCCGAAAAGTTCAGACTCTAACAGTTGTTCCGGAATGGCTGCGCAATTTATGCAGATATAGGGTTCGTGCCTGCGGTTGCTCATAGTGTGAATTTGTTTAGCAAGCAGATTTTTTCCTGTTCCTGATTCCCCTAAGATTAAAATAGTGGTGTCAAAGGGAGCTACTCTTTGGGCAGTGTGCATAAATTCTCTCATTTTTTCGCTTTGGAAGACCAATCCATCCTGAGTCACAAGTTCTTTTTGACGTAATTGTTGAATCTGAGTTTTGTAGTACTCCTTTGTTTTTTCTAAATCCTGTCGCAATTGCTCTATTTCCGTAATATTGCGACTATTCATGACGATAAAATCGAGTTCATTTTTTTCATCAAATACCGGGATAGCGGTCACGAGCAGTTTCCTGCCGGATTTTGTTTCTTGTTCGAGGGTGACGGCTTTTTTTGTTTTAAAAACCAACGGGGCAATAGCCGGGGTATAGTACCCTTCACTGACTAAATAATGTACCGTTTTGCCAATGACGTCTGATGGCTTTAAGTCATAATTTTTCTGACAGGCTTCGTTAACATAGATCACAATACCATGCTTATTGACGACAAAAATTTCATCAAAAGAATTCTCAAGTATTTTTATCAGTTTGCTTTTGTCTAGATCAAAATCGCTGTGTACACTATGTTCGATGATAAGGCTTCTCCTCCTTTCCTTTGTGATTAAGTTCTCTTGACTTAATTTGAGTTTGAATGAATTGTTAAAATAAGTCAAGAAGTTATTATTACTGGCCAGTATACACAAAAGTTATGGCGAGAAATGGAAATGGGTGCTGTGGCCAGAGCAATCTGGACAAAAAGTGGCGAATATCCCCGACTTGGCCTGGCTAAGCAAAGAAGCGCAGCAAGTTCTTTTGGGGATTTTAAGGGCTGGCATGATTTTTGCTATATATGATCGATGGCGGAACATATTGAATTCCGGGAATATTTTGAAAGGGAGTTTTGAAAATGAGTGATTTTGCCCAATTGGCCCAACTTGTTTTCCAGGGAAATGCCGCTTCGGTGAAGGAGAAAACTCAGAGCATGCTCGATAATGGTGCCGACCCTTTTGCGATCATATCGGATGGCCTTTTAGCGGGTATGGATATTGTGTCTCCTAAATTCAAGGCGGGAGAAATGTATGTACCTGAAGTTATGATGTGTGCCCGCGCTTTAGGTGAAGGCATGAAGTTAGTAAAACCCTTGATCGCGGGGCAAGAGACGGCGGTTACGAAAACGATTGTGATCGGAACAGTAGCAGGTGACTTGCACGATATTGGGAAAAACCTGGTGGTCATGATTTTAGAAAGCGGCGGCTTCAATGTGGTCGATCTGGGGGTCGATGTATCACCCGCAAAATTTGTTGAAGCCATTCAAGAACACAACGCCCAGGTAGTAGGTTTATCTGCCCTACTGACAACGACTATGTTGAACATGAAGGGTACTATCGATCTGATTGCTGAAGCGGGACTTCGTGATCGGGTTAAGGTGATGATCGGCGGCGCGCCTGTTTCGCAAAATTTCGCCGATGAAATCGGAGCGGATGGGTACTGTGCAGATGCTATGGCCGCTAAAGATATGGCCAAAGGATTTTTGAATTAATAAAAGAGAGGAGGTATGGTGTGTTAATTGTTGGTGAATTAATCAATACCAGCCGCAAGGCGATTAACGAAGCAGTAGAAAAAAGAGATAAGGCCTATATCCAAAAAATTGCTAAAGAACAGGCAGAATCCGGTGCGAATTACATTGATGTTAACTGCGGCACGATGGTCTATAACGAAGTTGAGATAATGGAGTGGCTTGTTAATGCAATCCAGGAGGTTGTGGAAGCGCCCCTTTGTATTGACAGCCCTGACCCGAAAGTTCTGGAGGCGGGATTATCTCTTTGTAAGTTTGGACAGCCGATGATTAACTCGATTACAGATGAGAAGGAGCGGGTTGCAGCGGTACTCCCTCTTGCCCAGAAATACAAAGCCAAATTGGTCGCTTTGTGTATGGATGATACAGGTATGCCGGAAACAACCGAGGATCGGATGCGTGTGGTGGAAAGCCTCTATGGGAAGTTGAAGGAAAAAGGCATACCGGATCAGGATATGTATTTTGATCCTTTGGTAAAGCCGATCAGTACGGTGAATACCGCCGGGGAAGAAGTTCTGGGAACGATTAAAGCCATTAAAGCCCACTATCCCGATGTTCATTTTATGTGCGGTTTAAGCAATGTTTCTTTCGGTCTTCCTAATCGAAAAGTGCTTAATCGCCTGTTTGTAGTGCAAACCATGACCTTAGGTATGGATGGATATATCCTGAATCCAACGGACAAGGGAATGATGGGGACGATTGCAGCGGCTCAGGCTTTATTGGGACAGGATGATTATTGCATGAACTACCTGACGGCCCATCGCAATGGGCTGTATGAAGGCAGTTAAGCATAGCATCGAATGGAGGGAAGGAATGGCACTTAAATCAAAATTGGAAGTACTGTCTCAGGAAGATCTAGTGCGGGTCCATGAGGCCTCATTAAAGATCCTCAGAGAGACAGGAGTGGTTTTGCTTAATGAGGAAGCCTTAGATATTTTCCGAACCCACGGTGCCAAAATAGAAAACAAAACAGTATTCATTACCGAAGCAATGGTGGATAAGGCCTTAGAAACTGCACCTAAAAGCTTTAGAATGCAGGCCAGAAATGATCGTCATTCAGTTACAGTGGGCGAAGGGATGCTGGTGCAGCCTAATGTAGGGCCGGTTTATATCCAGGATTTGGATAATGGACGGCGTAAGGCGACTTTGGCGGATTACGCTAATATTCAAAAACTATGTCAGGCCAGCCCCGTGGTTGATCTTGTCGGCTCAATTCCGGTTGATCCCAGCGATGTGGCGCCCAAAGACAAGTATCATGCCATGATGTATGAAATTTTGAAAAACACGGATAAACCGAATATCGGGTTTTGTGCGAACGCTCAAGAGGTTCGTGAGCAATTGGATCTGATCGAAATAGCAGTAGGCGGTAATCTTGCTGATAAGCACTACACCTCTGTGCTGGTCAATCCTCTCAGCCCTTTGGGGTATGGGACGGAGACCCTGGAAACGATGATCGAGTATGTGAAGCGGAATCAGGTTTTGCTTTTAGCACCCTGTATTATCGCGGGCGTGAGCGGCCCCATAACCCTTCTGGGCACGGCTGTTCTGCAAAATGTAGAGATTCTCGCCGGTTTGGTATTGGCCCAGTTGATCAACCCCGGAGTGCCTGTCGTTTATTCCGTAGCCTCCACCACAGGCTATATGAAGGCGGCAACCTATGCAGCCGGTGCTCCTGAAGCCATGCTGATCAATACGGCCAGTTTACAGATGGGGCTGGACTATTACCATTTGCCCACCAGAACCATGGCGGGAATTACCCATGCCAAGGTATTGGATTACCAGGCGGGTTATGAAACCATGCAAAGCCTGATGCTGGGGATGTTCAGCGGGGCCCATATGACGGTGCAGAGCCTGGGTGTCTTAGACGCCATTATGGCCACATCTTACGAAAAATTTGTCCTTGATGAAGAGATTATCAGCCGGGTTAAGCGGGTCAAAGCTGGAATCGATACGTCGGATGAGGCTTTGGCAGTGGATATTATTCAAAGTGTCGGACATTCAGGAAATTACTTGGTGGAAATGAGTACATTTGAAAATTTCCGCTCCCTTTGGACCCCGACTTTGGCAGACTGGGAATCCTACCCGGATTGGGAAAATGCCGGGTCGGAAGATGTTGGCATCAGAGCGAATCGCAAATTTAAGGAAATTTTGCGGAATGCTCCTGAGACACTCCTCGATCCGGAAACGGATAAAATGCTTAAAGCTTATATTGAAAAAGTTAAACGCTAAATGTTTGGAAAAAGGCTCGGTTATTTAAGTTAATAATTTAAGGAGGTGGCCAGGTTGAGATCAGCGGTTCAGGCCGGTGTTTCCCGGATGGAAGGCTTTGGGCTTACCGGATTTTCCGATGAAGAGCTCTATGCAATCCATACGAGCACCCTTGAGGTTTTGGAGTATACGGGACTAAAAATCGAAAGCCAGGAAGCCTTGGAGATTTTCTCTAAAGGCGGCGCCAGAGTTGATTTTAAAACGAAGGTAGTCAAGATACCTCAATATTTAGTGGAGGAAGCACTAAGCTCAGCCCCCAGCGTACTTATGCTGGCAGGGAGAAATCCCAAAAATGATCTTGTTTTGGGAGGCAAACGGGTTGGTTTTATCAACTTTGGTGAAGGTGTTTCCATCATTGATCCCTACACGAAAGAGTATAGGAAGACCACCAAGCAGGATGTTGCCGATATCACCCGTTTCTGTGATGCCATGGATCAAATGGATGCGGTGCTGAGACCGGTGGCGCCACAGGATATTCATCCCAGTGTGGCGGTTGTGCATAATGCAGAAGTCATTTTTAACAACACTTCCAAACATGTGTTTATCGGTGTTGAAGGTGGACGCAATTTTAAGAAGGTTTTAAAAATGGCGGCGGCCATCGCCGGTGGCGAGGAGAAGCTGCGGGACCGTCCCCTTTTCTCCTGCAATATTTGTCCGACCAGTCCCCTGCAGATTGTTAGTCATGCTTCGGAAGTCATTATCGAGGGTGCACGGGCAGGTATTCCCGTCAATATGCTGTCCATGGGAATGTCAGGAGCGACATCTGCTATCACTTTAGCGGGAACCTTAGTGACTCATAATTGTGAGGTGCTGGGGGGTATCGTGCTCAGCCAGCTGACCAGCAAGGGGGCGCCTGTTCTCTATGGCAGCTCCACAACGATTATGGATATGAAAAATATGACTGCTCCGGTGGGTTCCCCTGAACTGGGCATGATCAATGCCGGAGTGGCGAAGCTGGCCCAATATTATAATTTGCCCAGCTGGGTTGCCGGTGGATAGGGGGACAGCAAAATTCCCGACGCACAGGCCAGTCATGAATTTACTCTGACCGGACTTTTAACCGCCTTAGCTGGCGCCAATCTGATTTATGGCGCCGGTATGCTGGAACTTGGCATCACCTTTGATTATGCTCAAATGTTAATGAATAATGAGATGGCCAGGATGATTAAAAAGGCGGTCAATGGGATCAGTGTTACGGATGAGACGCTCGCAGTGGATGTTATCAAGTCGGTAGGTACCGCTGGTAATTTCATTTGCGAAGATCATACATATACACATATGAAAACACAGTCTCAGAGCAAGTTAATAGACCGGTCCATGAGAGAGAATTGGCTTGCTGCCGGAGCCAAAGACTTCACGCAAAGAGCGTATGAGGGGGCTATCTCTATCCTGGAGAATTATAAGCCTGAGCCTCTGCCTGAGAAGGTAGCGGCTGCGCTGCGCTCTATCGTGGAGGAGACCGAGGATGAATATGGAGTTCCTAGATCATTAAAATAGTGATGGCTTAACAACGAGCCACTAAAGGAACAGGGCTTCTTTTAGTGGTTCGTTTATATGTCCGGGAACCGCCTATGTATTTATCGGCCGTATAAAGGCATTTATGGGCCGTATAAATACGAGTAATTTTACAATTGGTAGGGCATAGAATATACTTTGGCTATAGTGAAAACTATAACAAGAAGGTCGATTTTCTGAGGTATTAGCCTTTTTAAGATGGACTGTCATGAAGGAGGAAAACAAAATGAAAAGTTACGGAAAAGCAAAAAAGATTGCATTACTCGGTTTAGACGGCGCTGATCCTATGTTCATGAAGAAGTTGATTGCTGAGGGCAAATTGCCCAATTTTAAAAAGTTCATGGAATCGGGCGCCGTAGCCGAGGACCTCGGCATGCTGGGAGCTTTGCCCACGATTACCCCCCCTAACTGGGCTTCTTTGGCCACGGGAGCCTGGCCAAATACTCATGGCATTACCTGCTTCTGGAATCATACGGTGGGAAATCCCCTGGACATTCTGGACTTTGGCTGGAATTCAGAACTTTGCAAGGCGGAGTATATCTGGGATGCCTTCGACCGGGCGGGTAAAAAGAGTATTATTTTTAATTATCCGACCTCATGGCCTCCAACCAACAATAACGCCATTGTTGTGGATGGCACCAGTATGTTCTGCAACCTGAGAGGATATATCGACTACGAAAAATTCTTTGAATGCACTGAAGGTGATTTTCCCGTACAGGTAATACCTCATGAAGCTGACCTGAGCGGTACAGACTGCCGGGTCGAGGGTGAGGTTACGGAGCTGAAAGCCGAGATTAAGAATTTTGATGGCTTTGGCTATCAGCACCCCGGCTGCGTCACAGCAGAAGGGGGAAGTGAAGAGGAAGCTGATTCCGCAAAATGCGATCGGGTCATTGCACCGATCAAAGCGGCCCAGGGGTGGGCCAAGGAGACCGCTGGGGCGAAGGAAATCGTGCTCATCCTTAATGACGGCCAGATACGGCGTTATGGCTTAATCGTCGCCGATGATGGCAAGAACCACAACAGATTGCAGATATTTGTGAATAAGAAGGACGAAAAGCCCATCGGTGAAGTGGTGCTCAATGGGTGGAGTGATTGGATCTATGACAGCTACCATTACAAAGATGAAAATAAACCGGTTGCTTATAAAGTTAAGCTGGTCGAATTGGATGCCGAAGGCAAGACTATGAAGTTCTATTATTCTTTTGCTCTGGACCTGAAGCCGCAAAACTATTTCAGCCCCCTGGAAATCGGTGAGGAACTCTATAAAGCGGTGGGTCCGATGATGCAGCCTTCGAATTTTGATCGCCATAATGATATCGCGGATACCATCGTCCTGGAGACCATGGAAGAAATGTATCACTGGCAGGTCAAAGCTCAGGAATATCTCTTGAAAAACAAGGAATGGGATCTCTTCTGCAGCCATATTCACGGTATTGATATGCTGAATCACTTCTATCTTGATTACACCATACCGGCCACAACGCCGAATTATGAGCGTTATCAAGGGCTTATCCTCAAAATGTATCAGATAACAGATACTTATATTGGCGAGATGATGAAATTACTCGATGAGAATACAACAGTTGTGATCGCCTCCGACCATGCGGCCATTGGCAGAGATCGTCATATTATTCATCCCTTGATCGGGGATATGTGGGGATTCAATGTGGGTGTACTGGGAGAGTTAGGTTACACCAAGCTTAAAGAAGTCAAAGGCAAAGTGGAAATTGATTGGGAGAATACCCTGGCTGTCGCCCAGCGTGCCACCTATATTTACGTCAATCTCAAAGGAAGAGACCCGCAGGGCATCGTGGAGCCTGAAGCTTATGATGACCTTGTGCGCAAGATCATCGACGACTTATACGCCTATAGAGATCCCCAAACAGGCAAACGGGTGATTAGTTTAGCCTTGAATCGGTCGGACATGGAGTACTTAAATATGGGAGGTCCCCATTGCGGAGATATCTTCTATATGATGGAGCCTGAATTTAACAGAACTCATGGCAATGGCTTAAGCAATATGAGTCTGAATGGATATTCTTTAAAATGCCTCTTTATGATGGCGGGTGCGGGAGTGAAGAAGGGTGAAGTGATGCAGCGGCGGGTTCGCATCGTCGATGTTGTGCCAACCCTCTGCCATTTAGCCGGCGCTCCCATGGCCAAGGAAGTAGAAGGCGGAGTGATTTATCAATCACTTGAAGACTAAAGTAAAGCTAAAACTCCCCGGGAAATTGACGATTTCCCGGGGAGTTCCCCAAACTACTCCTGAATAGGACCTTTTAAGAACAGTCTTCAACCATTGTTTCTTCACAAAAGGATTTAAGAATAGCGATAAATTCCTTCTCAGCGGCAGAGAAAATATGACGCTTAGCCCATATTAAAGCAATAGTTATATCTAAAGTAACATCTTGAATAGCAATGGGAACAATTTCATGAGACAGCTGATAGACATCGTTTTTCGACATGAATTTAGGGAAGAAAGAGATAAAGGTTCCTTGGGAGACCGTTCGTTTAATCATTTCGAAGTTATCAAAACGAAATGAAATTTTAGGTGAAGAATATTTTTTTAAGAGGCTGGTAATGCCGCCGTTATTTCTGGAAAACTCATCATTATAGGCTACAACCGGGTATTCAAGGGCCTCTTGGAGAGTAACGGCTTGCTTGTTGGCAAGAGGGGAGTTTTTTCCCACATAAATGAGAAATTCATCATGGAAGAGCTTTTCAAAATGAGTGTTTTTCTCTTGAATTTCTTCAGTCATAATGACGATGCCAATATCTGCCGTCCCGGACTGAATATGGTTTAATATCTGAATTGACTCGCCAATGTGCAGGGAAACACTGATGCCCGGATGAGCTTCTTTCAAACAAGATAAAACATTGGGCATGATCTTATCACACATACTGGGGATGGTCGCCACGGTGATGTTTCCAGTTAATGTGGAGGTGTTGGCCAATTCTTTAATGAAATCGACTTTTTGCAGTATTTCTTCGGCGGCTTCAATAATGGTTTGACCAATATCCGTTGGATAGGCGCCTTTTGTTGTTCGCTTAAATAAGAGGACTCCCAGCTCGTCTTCCAGCTTGCTGATCGATGCACTAACCGCAGGCTGAGTGATATAGATACGCTCTGCGGCGATGGATATGGAATTATATTTGGCAACTTCAACGAGATGATAGAGTTGTTCCAATCTCATATACTATCACACTACCTTAATGTATTGATCTGAAATCAATAGCATGCACGGTGCATCAAAATTAATTATATCAGGACTAAAAGTGACTTGCAAGAATAGTTGCACATTTCAGTAATTTCCTGGAAGCGGTGTTGACGCAGGATGAATGGTACGGCAGGTAAAAAGCCCAAAAAGATATTGCTGATCGGCGGAGTCGGAGCAGGGAAAACAACCCTTAAACAAGCCTTAAGCGATCTGCCCCTGATCTACCAAAAAACCCAGGTTCTGAACTTTGGTGACGTTTTTATTGATTGCCCGGGGGAGTACTTGGAAATTCCCCGTTACTATCATGTGCTTATCGATCTCAGCCACCGGGTTGCGGAAATTTGGGCACTACAGGATGCCACGAGGCCTTGCGGGATTTATCCGCCGAAGTTTGCCTGTGTTTTTAAAAAACCGGTTATCGGCGTGATCACCAAGATCGATTTGCCCCAGGCTAATGTGGAGACTGCCCGCCTTTTCCTGAACAATGGGGGGATTCCTCAGCCTTACTATGAGATCTCGGCTCTCCATAAACAGAATACCCAGATCCTAAGAACAAGGATTGAGTCTTTAGCGAACTAGTTAAATGAACAATTAAGCGCTGCAGCGGAAGGAGGATGTTTATGATCGAGGCTGTTAAGCCTAAGGTATTAGCGACCCGGTTGATTCCCAATGTAGCACCGGACCTGGCCGGCCAGCTCGGGTTAGCTCCCTATCAAAGGTCACTGGGTATGCTGACTTGCAACATCGATGATTCGACCTATGTTGCTTTGGATGAGGCAACGAAAAAAGCCGATGTCACTGTGGTTTATGCCAAGAGTTTCTATGCGGGGGCGGCTCATGCCTCGGGGCCCCGCTCCGGAGAGGTTATCGGCATTTTGGCGGCGTCCAATCCTGCCGATGTGCGGGCAGGGATTGACGCCTGTATTGCTTGTTTGGAGAATGAAGCCTTTTTCTATACCCATGATGGGGGGAAAACCGCCTGGTTTCCCCATACCATCTCCAGTACGGGGAGTTATCTCTCCAAACTGGCCGGCATCCCTGCGGGAGAGCCTCTGGCCTACTTGATCGCCCCCCCTCTGGAAGCCATCTATGGTATAGATGCCGCTCTCAAAGTGGCTGATGTTTCAATGAAAGTGCTGTATGGCCCGCCCACTGAAACCAACTTCGGCGGTGCTTTGCTGACGGGTACCCAAAGCGCCTGCCGGGCTGCCTGTGAGGATTTCCAACGGGCGGTCATCGAGGTTGCCGAAAATGGGCTGAAGTATTAAAGGGGTGACGACATGATCATCACAGAAATGGAGCTGCGGGAAATCTGGCAAAAGACCGAAGGGAGGATCATCGCCCTTCCCCAAGGGAGTGTGCTCACCCCTTTGGCCCGGGATTTTATCCGCTCCAAAGAACTGCAGATTCAACTTGAAGACAGGGCAGGAACCGAGGTAAAAAAACCTTTACCCTCAAAAAATAGCCAAGGCCATAAGCCGGAACAGATGACCCATCTATATCAAAGTGAACTGGTCAGCAAAAACCATTCGATCATTGCCCTGCGCGGGCAGCTTGATCTTTTTCAAACCCTGCTGGTGGATACTCAAATAGACTTTCAGGCCATGGGGAAGCTGGAATTAGTGGAAAGGCTGGAAGAAGTGGCGGCCTTGGCCCGGGAGATCATGGCGGCGGAAGTCAAAAGGCAGCCCTTCGCATTTAAAACCCTTTGGGGGCTGACCCCGGATGAGATCAGGGAACGGTCCCATTATCCCCATAAATATTATGGCGTAGCCCATTCCCCCCTGAGCTATAAACAGGGGGCGGCCGTCAGCAAGCTTCACCAGCTCAGGGCTAAAATCCGTGAAGTGGAACTGTATGCTAACCGGGCCTTTACGGACGGGCGGGGAGAGTGCGGCCGGGTTGATCTTGTGCAGGCCCTTAATCGCCTGTCCAGTGCATTCTATATCTTGGCGTGTGAGCAACAAATTAAGGCGTAAGACGGAGGAGCAGCCATGATCTTAGCCTATGTTTTGGGGAATGTCTGGTCAACACGAAAGGAAGAATCTTTAACAGGTCTCAAATTCCTTGTGGTACAACCGGTGACGTTGATGTATGAAGAGAGCGGGAGACCTCGCTTTGAGAAATATGGGAATACCTTGATTGCAGCAGATCGCATCGGAGCAGGAGAAACGGAAATCGTCATGATCGCCAGTGGTTCATCAGCCCGGCAAAGTCTGGAGGATCAGCGTTCTCCCATTGATGCCATGGTGATCGGGATTATTGACAAAGAAACGTTCCAAACATAATCTGAACTATGAAAGGAAAGATTGGGGGAAAGCTTCATGATTTTGAAAGCAAAGGTATATAATAAGGTCTTTGCTTTTAAAGACCTTAAAGAAGTTCTGGCTAAAGCCAATGAGGAGAAATCCGGTGATGTTTTAGCTGGAATAGGAGCGGCATCCGCTTCGGAACGGGTTGCCGCTAAATTGGTCTTAAGCAATCTTACCCTTGAGGAACTTTATAATCATCCGGTTTTGCCTTATGAAGAGGATGAAGTAACCCGGGTGATTTATGATGAGCTTAATTTAAGGATCTACCAGGAAATGAAGAGCTGGACAGTGGGTGAGCTTCGGGAGTATATTCTCGAACATGGCACCACAGGCAGCCAGCTTAATCATATCAGCCGGGGCTTAACCAGCGAAATGATTGCCGCCGTTGCCAAACTCATGTCCAACATGGATCTGGTCTATGGTTCGAAAAAAATGCGGCATCAGGCTCATTGCAATACCACCATCGGTATTCCGGGAACTTTAGCCTTCCGATGTCAGCCCAATCATCCCACCGATTCAGTAGAAGGGGTGATGGCATCCTTAAAAGAAGGGTTATCCTATGGTTCGGGGGATGCCGTGATTGGCATTAATCCTGTGGAAGATAATGTGGACACGATGGCCCGGATTTTGGAAACGGTCAAAGAATTTATGCAGCAATGGAAGATTCCGACGCAAAATTGTGTCCTTGCTCATATTACCACCCAAATGAAAGCGATTGCTAAGGGGGTTCCCATCGATCTTGTGTTTCAGAGTATCGCGGGAACCCAAAAGGCCAATGAGGCCTTTGGCATCTCCAAGGAACTGATTGATGAAGCCTTTGCGCTGATTCAGCGCCATGGAACGGCCACTGGGCCGAATTTAATGTATTTCGAGACCGGCCAGGGGTCGGAGATTTCCCTGGATGCTCACCATGGTGTGGATATGATGACCTTGGAGTCCAGGACCTATGGATTCGGCCGCCGCTACCGGCCTTTCCTGCTCAACAATGTATCGGGATTTATCGGACCGGAGACCATTTACTCGGGCCGGGAAGTCATCCGGGCGGATCTGGAAGATTTGTTTATGGGCAAGCTCCATGGTTTGCCCATGGGAATCGCTCCCTGTTATACCAATCATATGAAAGCCGATCAAAATGATCAGGAAATTGCCACACTGCTCTGCGCTATGGCTGGTGCTAATTACTTTATGGGTCTTCCCGGAGGAGACGACGTCATGCTCAGTTATCAGGATACAAGTTATCATGATGATGCCGCAACCCGTGAAATTCTGGGACTGCGCCCCTTGCCTGAGTTCGAGAAATGGCTGGAGAAGATGGGAATCATGGAGAATGGACAGCTTACAGAACGGGCGGGGGATCCGTCTATTTTCGAAAAATAGAAGGGAGGGATAATGATGCATGCAGCTGAAAAGGATTTAGAAAAAATACTCCAAAGCATCCTGGATGAGTTATTAAAAGAGGGGTCCTCTTTTTCTGCCAAGAATCTTCCTGGAGAAAAGGAAACCATGATATCCGATGCCTTTAGAGATATCCCTGCCCATGAGCTTGGGCAGGAAGACATGGTCACGCTCATGCCGGCCGATGAAGTGTTGGTTTCTAAACCGGTTAATTTAGAGGCTATTAAGGCCATGAAAGCAACGACTCCGGCCCGCATTGGCATTGGGAGAGCCGGCGCGAGAATGAAAACCGCCTCTCTATTAAAATTTCTGGCCGACCATGCCGTTGCCCAGGATGCCGTGTTCACGGATGTTTCTCCTGAATTTTTAAACCGGATGAATCTCTTTGCCGTGCAAAGTTCAGCCCAGGATAAAGAAGGATTTCTTACCCACCCTGAATTGGGCAGACGGCTTTCTAAGGAAGCGATCCAAATCATCACCCAGAAGTGTGAAAAAGATATTCAGGTGCAGATTATTGTCGTTGACGGATTAAGTTCCAGCGCTATTGAAGCCAATATTCCCGACCTCTTGCCTGCCTTAACCCAAGGGCTTGCTGTTGCTGGCATAAAAATGGGTACACCGTTTTTTATCCGATATGGACGGGTTTGGGTTGAAGACCAGGTGGCCAACCTTCTCAATGCGGATATGATCATTTCTCTAATCGGCGAACGCCCTGGCCTGGGGACAGCGGAGAGTCTCAGCGCTTATATGATCTATCGCCCTGATGAAACAACTGTGGAAGCAGACAGAACGGTTATATCCAACATTCATAAAGGTGGAATTCCGCCGGCCGAGGCTGGGGCTCATCTGACGGATGTGATTAAACAGGTGCTTAAAGCCAAGGCAAGCGGGGTCCGTCTTACTCAAATGGGGTAAGGATTGATTGCAATAGGATTAACAATGCGATTAACGATAGGATTAAGGATAAGAAAGTATAAGGGAGGAATTTCTTATGATCGATGCCTTAGGCATGATTGAGACCAAAGGTTTGGTGGGAGCGATTGAGGCAGCCGACGCTATGGTTAAAGCGGCAAACGTGTCCTTAATCGGCAAGACTCATGTTGGAGGCGGCTTGGTCACCGTTATGGTGCGGGGAGATGTGGGCGCGGTCAAAGCCGCTACAGATGCCGGTGCGGCTGCAGCCGGGCGGGTCGGGGAGCTGATCTCCGTACACGTCATCCCCAGACCTCATCCTGAGATGGAAATGATTCTGCCCCAAATAAACAAGTGATAGCAAGGGTTTGTTATAGCATAATGGTTATATCATAAGCAGAACGTAGGTGTGTGCTGATGAATCAGTCGGATAGTCAAATCATAATGAGTGTGGGAATCGACATTGGGACCACCACCACTCAATTGGTCATAAGCCGCCTAACCATTGAAAATACTGCCAGTGCCACCCTGGTTCCCCGTGTCTTGATCACCGCTAAAGAGGTGATTCACCGGAGCCGGATTCATTTGACTCCCCTTTTGGATCATCACCTCATCAATGGGGAGGAGATTTCCCGTCTGGTCGAAGACGAATATCGGTTAGCGGCCGTGACGCCCCGGGATATTGACAGCGGAGCGGTAATTATTACAGGAGAAACCGCCAAAAAAGAAAATGCCAAAGCACTGTTAGGAGTACTGGCCGGTTTTGCCGGGGATTTTGTGGTCGCTACCGCCGGTCCCAACCTGGAGTCGATCTATGCGGGGAAGGGCTCGGGGGCCGCGGCTTATTCGGCTGAAAAGCATCAGGAGATTGTCAATATCGATGTAGGCGGCGGAACTTCGAATTTTGCCGTATTCCGGGAGGGTCAGGCGATTGATACCTCATGTCTGAATATAGGAGGGCGTCTGCTGGAAATTGAGCCTGGAGGAGATAGGGTTACCTATATTGCCCAGCCGATGCAGGCTGTATTCAAAGCTATGGGTCGCTGGATCAGGGTGGGGGAAGTTATTCAACTGGAGCACTTAAGGGAAATCACCGCCCTGATGGCCCAGTCGATTGTGGAAGTTATTTTGATCAAAAGACTTTCTCCATTAACGGAGGAACTTCTGATGGTCCCCCCCTTGGCTTTGAATTATCCCCTGAACAGCATCATGGTATCCGGGGGAGTGGCGGATTACGTTTACAAGGACTCACCGCCCTGTTCTATGGAAGAGGTCAGTGCTTTCGGCGATATGGGTCCGTTGCTGGGCTGGATGCTGAGGGAAAAAATAAGGGGCACCGGCCTGGCCCTGGTAAAGCCCCTGGAAACGGTGCGGGCCACGGTGATCGGAACCGGTACACAGTCTATCAGTCTGAGCGGAAGTACGATCCATGTGCAAGGGCAAGCAGGTTTACCCCTTCGCAATATCTTAGTGGCTAAACCCTTTCCTGAGGGGTCCGGCGAAATCCCCGCTGATGCGGAAGAAATAGGAGATCGTGTGAGGAAGAGCCTATCCCTTCTCTATACGGAGGGACAAAGCCAGCATCTCGCTCTGGCTTTTCAGGGTCCGAAAACCCTCTCCTTTTTGGACATTCAAACCTTAGCCAAAGGCATTGTGCGGGGGGTAGATGAACTTCTTGCCGGGGATAAGCCCTTAATTCTGATCATGGAAAAGGACTGCGGCAAGATTCTTGGTCAATGCCTCGCGGCTCTGTGCGGAAAACACAAAGAATTGATTTGTATTGATCAGCTCTCTCTGGAAAATTGCGATTATATTGATATTGGCAACCCTCTGATGGGGGGGCGCGTTATCCCTGTGGTTATGAAGACCCTGGTGTTTGATGCCAAGAAACGGTAAAGAGTGGATTAAGTCGATTATACTTAGAAAGAGTAGTAGTGACTCAGACAATATAAAAAATGACTCGTTGCGGCCCGGCTCTCCTGATGAGCCAGGCTTGCTGTGTTCCTCGGTGTATTTGGCACAAGAATTGCAATATTTAAAAAAATCCTGGGGGGTGGATCGAATAGATCACACGGACTCTAAATTCGTGCAGGCGGGTGAAACTCCCGTACTCCCCGCCATAGTTATGTTTGCAGCGAGGAGGGACCACACGTGAGCAGCTCTTGGACAGCGGTTCAATATCAGCGCTTGAAAGAACTTAATGCTTCCGGGGAGCAGCTGGCAATGGGTTTTGCTGATGCACTAAGCCGTGACCGCGCTTTTCAGGGAATCGAGCATCAGTTGATGGGTCAGGGCAAACGCCATTTGGAACAATTGCGCACGGTTAAACGCCGCCCCGCTTTGATCGAGCTCGAAGAGCGGTTAGCGAAAGCATTGCACCAGCAGGGATTTGTTCAGGTGGTAACCCCGACGATTATTACAAAGTCAGCCCTGGCAAAGATGACCATAGGGGAGGATCATCCCTTGTTTTCTCAGGTTTTTTGGTTGGGTGGGAAGAAATGTTTACGGCCGATGCTGGCTCCCAACCTATACACTTTGTGGCGGGAGCTGGAGCGCTTGTGGGATAAGCCGATCAGGATTTTTGAGATTGGAACCTGCTACCGGAAAGAGTCCCAGGGGGCGCAGCATCTCAATGAATTTACCATGCTGAATCTCACGGAACTGGGAACACCCCTGGAAGAGCGGCACCAACGCCTTGAGGACATGGCTCATTGGGTTCTGGAGGCTGCGGGAATAAGGGAGTTTGAGCTGGTTACCGAATCCTCTGTGGTTTATGGAGATACGGTAGATGTGATGAAGGGGGAGCTGGAGCTTGCTTCAGGGGCCATGGGACCCCACTTCCTTGATGAACAATGGGAGATATTTGATCCTTGGGTAGGTCTGGGCTTTGGTCTGGAGAGGCTCCTGATGATTCGTGAAGGAACACAAAATGTTCAGAGTATGGCCAGAAGCCTAAGCTATCTTGATGGAGTGCGCCTGAATATCAATTGATGAAAAGGCTGGGGAGGAGACCGCAGAAGCAGGAGGCAAAAATGGACATGCGGAATTTAAGGTTGGCAGGGATTTTAGAAAAGGCAAAAGCAGAATCACCACTTAGTCATGAAGATATTTTGAGGTTATTGGAAACAACTGAGGACCAATTCGGGTGTGTCGCTCAGGCTGCGCGGGAACTGCGTGAGAAATATTTCCAGAACAAAATATTTCTTTATGGCTTTTTATATTTCTCCACATTTTGCAGAAATGACTGCACCTTTTGTCTCTACCGCAAATCAAACAGCAGTTATCAGCGCTATCGCAAGGATCGTGGCGAAATCATCTCCGCAGCCCGCGAACTGGCGGATTCCGGGGTGCACCTCCTGGACCTGACCATGGGGGAAGATCCGCTGTACCATAATACTCCCCAGGGATTTGCCGAACTGTTGCAGATCGTCCAGGAAATTAAACGGGAAACCCAAACGCCGATGATGCTATCGCCGGGGATTGTATCACAAGATGTTCTGCTGAAATTCAAAGCTGCCGGTGTCGATTGGTACGCGTGCTACCAGGAAACTCATAATCGGGCTCTCTATAGTCGTCTGCGGATTAGACAGAGTTATGACGAGCGGATGGAGCGAAAAAGCCTGGCTAAGGCCATGGGCTATCTTATCGAAGAAGGAATTCTGACAGGTGTCGGGGACACCCATGAAGACATCGCGGCTTCGATTCTGACCATGGAAAATATGGAGGCGGCTCAGGTCCGGGTGATGAGCTTTGTTCCTCAGGAAAACACCCCTTTAGCCAAGTGGAAAACGGGGTCTCACTTCCGGGAACTCTTGATTATTGCCATCATGCGCCTGGTCATGCCTGACCGGCTGATTCCGGCTTCCCTTGATGTGGATGGCCTGAGGGGGCTGGAGCAGCGTCTGAATTCCGGAGCCAATGTGGTCACTTCGATTATTCCCCCCACAGCGGGGTTAGCGGGGGTATCCCAGAGCAGCCGTGATATTGCCGACGGCAACCGTTCTCTGGAGAAGATTATCCCCATCCTCAGCAGGATGCATTTAGAACCGGCCACCCGCCGGGAATACCAGACCTGGCTGGAAGCACAAGCTGCCCCTGCTGTTTGTTTAGGGAAAGGAGCCGTTCAATGCAGGTAGCGATCATCGGCGGCAAACTGCAAGGTGTTGAAGCTGCTTATTTAGCGAAAAAGGCCGGTTGGGATGTTGTGCTTTTTGATCGCCGGGAAAAAGCTCAAGGGGCGCATCTGGCCGATGTATTCCATTGTATGGATGTACTCAGGTCAAGGGAAGAGTTTGTGGCTAAGCTTCAAGGGGCGGACTTAATTCTGCCGGCTGTTGAAGACGTGGAGGTTTTGACAGCCCTGGCCGAAGTTGGGCAGAGAACCCAGATCCCCTGCGTTTTGGATCTGGCTGCCTATAAGGTTTCGTCATCCAAACAGCGTTCCAATCAACTGTTTGCGGCAATGGGGATTCCGACCCCGCGCCCGTGGCCTGACTGCCATTTTCCCATGCTCCTGAAGCCTTCGGACCGCAGTGGCAGTGAAGGTGTCCAGGTTATTCCTGATCAGGAGGAATTGGAGCGCGTTCTCCATCAGGAGCCTCGGGATAATTGGATTTTGGAGGAGTATATCGAGGGACCGTCTT
Organism: Desulfitobacterium chlororespirans DSM 11544; assembly: GCF_900143285.1. NCBI lineage: Bacteria > Bacillati > Bacillota > Clostridia > Eubacteriales > Desulfitobacteriaceae > Desulfitobacterium > Desulfitobacterium chlororespirans. The sequence goes on along the minus strand of NZ_FRDN01000006.1, from coordinate 203,518 downwards.
ATTCCATTGAGGTGATAGGCTTCTCCGGAAAATATCAAGTGTTTCAGATCACAGAGTTGGAGATGGATGCTCAGTATGACTGCAAAAGAGTGCTTGCACCGGTCAGACTGGACCTGGGGCTTAAGGGAGAATTGAAAGAGATCGCTTTAAAACTGGCAAGAGAGCTTTCCCTGCAGGGGATCATGGATGTTGAGGTTATCCTTCACGCCGGAAAGCTTAAAGTATTGGAGATTGACGCCAGACTGCCCAGCCAGACCCCAACAGCTGTGTTTCATTCCACCGGTCTTAATATGGTTGAGTACCTGGGTGAAGCCTTTGTTCAGGGAAAGATGCCCGGACCCGGGCTGAAGCAGGCTATACAAAAGGGGGCGGGAAGGCCTGTAATCCTGGAGCATTTCCTGGTAACTCCCGAGAAAATAGAAGCTTGTGGTGAACATATTTTAGGGGAAGCCGGTCCCCTGCATCTTTTAACGGATTTTTTCGGAGCGGATGAGGTGTTAACCGATTATGCCGGGGGCAAAAAGGAATGGGTGCTCTCGTTAATGACTTGGGGATCAAGCTTTGTGGAGGTTTGGGACAAAAGGGCCCAGGTCCTTAAGCGGATTCAGAGGGAATTGCAGATTCCGAAGGTGCTCGATCCTTATCCGCTAAGCCAGTGCCCTGTCAATGCTAAAATTACTCGATACTAACGAGTGGATTTTAGCAAGACAAGGCGAAGGATGGCATAGCGAGTGTATGGCGATTGACGACAAAGCCGGATTGCTGGAAATAAATCGCTGAGATAGGTGAGAGTCAGGGTTGACACGGCACTGGTATGAGGGAGCTGAATAGGTATGACACGTCTTCAGGTAAGCGATATCGAATTAATCCTTGAGCAGATGAACGTATATGATCGGGAATTATTGGCTAAAACCGGCTATAGGCTTTCCCATATTGCCGCCCATGCCGTTGGCAGGTCTTGGACAGATGTGCCCGATCCGGGGTTGATTGCCGTAGTGCCTATGACTTGCGGCCTGGGTGTGATCAGTGGTTTTGCGGAGACGGTTGCCGGAATTCTGCGTTTCCTTGGCATGAACACCTTTGTGCCGGTCTCTCCTGATGTGAAGGGATTCGCTGAAGCGCTGGAGCGCCAGGCGGAAATTATTTTTATGGCGGATGAAGAGCGTTTTATTGGGGTGCATTTGAAAACGGGGCAGATCTCGGATAATAGCGTGGCCACAGGCCGGGGTTTTGCGGCTGCCCTTGACTGCCTGACCGGCGGACTTAGGGAGCGGGACGTTCTGATCTTAGGCGCTGGGCCGGTGGGGCGGGCTGCCGCTTTCGCCGTTCTCGACTTTGGAGGCAACGTCCATGTCCTTGACAAGGACTTAACTGTGAGCGAAAAATTAGCCCATGAGATGCTCTGTCAACGCGGCTGCTCTATTGGCATTGAGAAGGGGTTGGATTCGGCGCTGGGCAAGCATCGGGCCATTGTGGTGGCCTGTCCTGAAGGGGGATTGCTCAGACCGGATCATCTCCATACGGATACGTGCATCGCTGCGCCGGGAGTACCTTTGGGTATTCAGCCTCATGCCATCAAGAAGGTTGAGCAGCGTCTGATACATGACCCCCTGCAACTAGGCGTGGCGACAATGCTCTATGAGATTCTTGCCAAAATATCACCGCCAGCATAGAGCTCCCTTGATAGACAGCAGGCAAAGGAGATGACAGGTGTGTTCCAGGCTTCTGAGGAGAAGAAAAGATATTACCGGAAGAACGTGGATTTCTTTAATTTGGTGGAAAAAATCAAGCTGTGGCCATCCCGCAGCGGCACCCTGCATGGGATCAAATCCATGACCAGAAGGGGAAACACGGCGGAGATTGTCACCCATTGCAACCAGCGTTTTATTATCTATAATTCCAAGCATAGCCGGGCGGCACGCTGGCTTCGCAACAAGCTGCATTTTGGGGTGTGTCCGCACTGCCGGATACCTGAATGGAAGCTTCAGAAATATTCTTCCACAGTCATGAGCCAGCATTATGGCTCACATCTTTAAGGGGATTGTGCATCCGCAAAAAACAACAGTAGGGGCTTATGGCCTGCGTAGAGCAGGTCATAAGCCCCTTGAGCTAGTTCGATGGTTTCTGAGCACTCAGCAAGGTGGTCGTATGGGTCCTGATTTTTAGATTGGTTTGGATCTCAGGGGGGTATACTTTCAGCCGCTTCGCCATGTTTTCCACAATGCCATGGGCCGTTTCCCGGTATTCTTCCTTAAGTTTCGGATCTGTTGGGGCTAAGGCGGCAAGAGTTTTCAGCAGCTCGTTATAGGCGCTGAGCATGTTGTCACGGTGAATAGTAAATTGGACGTCGGTGATTTTCCGGGCTGAGGCGGTTTCTTCTGGGGTTTTCTCCGGTTCTTTTTGTTGTGGTGTGACAACTCGTACGCAGAAGTATCGGTTCTGTATCCAAACAATTCAGGCTCAAGCCGCCAAACAGGTTAAACAATCGACGCAACTGGGAGAGTATATTATAATGTTCATCCTGTTGCCGTAAACGTGGGGAAGCTAACTATTTATATCTTACAAGAGTCCTCAAATTCGATTGAGGAAAAAACAAGAGAAAGGCGCTATCCCTTGCGGGACAACGCCTTCTCTTGTTTTTTTCGTACCGGTTAAAGATATACTCTATGCTTCGGCAACTTCCGTATTAAACTGTTCCCTGAGCCTTCATGGCTTCGGCCACCTTGAGGAAGCCGGCGATATTGGCCCCTGCCACCAAATTCCCCTCAAAGCCGAACTCTTGAGCGGCTTTGCTGGCATTGTGGTAGATATTGACCATAATATTTTTGAGCTTGGCATCCACTTCTTCAAAGGTCCATGAATAGCGCATGCTGTTTTGGGACATTTCTAGAGCGGATACAGCCACACCTCCGGCATTGGCTGCTTTGCCCGGCCCATAGATAATTTTGTGCTGGAGGAACACATCCACAGCTTCCGGAGTGGAAGGCATATTGGCCCCTTCCCCGACAGCGTAGCAGCCGTTTTTAACAAGCACTTCGGCTGCTTCCCCGTCCAATTCGTTTTGAGTGGCACAGGGAAGGGCGATAGAGCAGGGAATCGTCCAGATGCCTGCACAACCCTCATGATATTCGGCAGCGGGGTGAATGCTGACATAGTCTTTAAGACGCTTCCGCTCAACCTCTTTTAATTGGCGGACTGTATCGAGATTAATGCCGTCTTTATCATAGATATAGCCATTGGAATCGCTCATAGCCACGACTTTGGCCCCCAGCTGGGTGGCCTTTTGGGTAGCGTAAATGGCCACGTTTCCGGAACCGGAAACAACGACAGTAGCGCCGCTGAAGGATTTACCCACGGCTTTAAGAGCTTCTTCCATAAAATAGACCAGTCCATAACCGGTTGCTTCCGTACGGCCCAGGCTTCCGCCAAAGGTTAAGCCTTTGCCGGTCAGAACACCTTCGTATCTATTGGTAATCCGCTTATATTGACCGAACATATAGCCCACTTCCCGTCCGCCGACACCGATATCCCCCGCCGGGACGTCCGTATCGGCGCCAAGGTAGCGATAAAGTTCTGTAATGAAGCTTTGGCAGAACCGCATGATTTCCCCTTCGGATTTGCCCTTCGGATCAAAATCACTACCCCCTTTACCACCGCCAATGGGCAAACCGGTCAGGGAGTTTTTAAAGATCTGCTCGAAACCCAGGAATTTTATGATGCCCAAGTACACGGAAGGATGGAAACGCAGTCCCCCTTTATAGGGGCCGATGGCACTGTTGTATTCCACACGGAAACCACGGTTCACCTGGACTTTGCCCTGATCGTCAACCCAAGGGACCCGGAAGAGGATCTGCCGCTCAGGCTCGACGATGCGCTCGAGAATTCCTGCTTCCTTAAGATCGGGACGTTTTTCCAACACGGGTTCGAGAGATTCCAAGACCTCTCTCAGTGCCTGGTGAAATTCAGCTTCACCAGGATTGCGCTTGATCGCTTGATCCAGAACTTCTTGAACATAGCTCATATTCAATTTTCCCCCTAAACGCCTTTGTTTAGTTTTTCGTCTTCTGTCCCAATTAATGTAACAGAAGTAACGTAGAACTATTCTCTGTTATAGGTCAAAACCCTTTTTGTTTTGTGAGTGTGTATTGTATTCATGAAGATAGAGGATTATTTAACAAAAATGTAGAATTAAATCCACAAATAACAAGCCAGAATATGAAGGGAGATTGTCCAGTAATGGAAAACACCTTGATCAAGTCGATTTATCGCGATACTCAAGCTTATCTTAACCAAGAGATTCAGATTTCCGGATGGGTTCGCACACTGAGAGTGTCTAAAGCCTTCGGTTTTATTGAAATCAACGATGGGTCCTTTTTTAAGGGTATCCAGGTGGTTTTTGAAGAAGATTTAAATAACTTCGAAGAGATTGCCAAGGCCGCCACAGGAAGCTCACTCATTATAAAAGGCCTGCTGGTGGAGTCCCCCGGAGCAAAACAGCCTTTTGAGCTGAAGGCGCAGTCCATCGTGATCGAGGGAGCCTGCAGCGTGGACTATCCTCTGCAGAAAAAACGTCACTCTTTTGAATATCTGCGGACCATCGCTCACCTCAGACCACGGACCAACACCTTTGCGGCGGTGTTCCGTGTTCGCTCCTTAGTGGCCTATGCTCTGCATAAGTTCTTTCAGGATAAAGGATTTGTCTATGTTCATACCCCCATCATTACGGGAAGTGATGCTGAGGGAGCCGGAGAAATGTTCCGGGTCACCACTTTGGATTTGGAGGCGCTGCCCAGGTCCGAAGAAGGGCAGATTGACTTTAGCAAAGATTTTTTTGGCAAAGAAACCAACCTGACGGTAAGCGGCCAGCTCAATGCTGAAACCTATTGCATGGCTTTCCGCAATGTCTATACCTTTGGTCCCACCTTCCGGGCTGAGAATTCCAATACAGCCCGCCATGCCGCAGAATTCTGGATGATCGAACCGGAGATTGCTTTTGCCGATTTGCAGGATGATATGGAACTTGCCGAAGCAATGATGAAATACTTGATCACCTATGTCCTGGAACATGCTCCGGAAGAAATGGCTTTCTTCAATGAATTCGTGGATAAAACCTTGTTTGATCGTCTGGATAACATTGTCAATTCAGAGTTTGGCCGCATCACCTATACGGAAGCCATTGAGATTCTGCAAAAAGAAAAGGAGCGCTTTGAATTTCCTGTGGAATGGGGAGCGGATCTCCAGACTGAGCATGAGCGTTTCCTGACGGAACAAATCTTCAAAAAGCCTGTATTTGTTGTCGATTATCCTAAGGATATCAAAGCCTTTTACATGCGCTTGAATGACGATCAGAAAACTGTGGCAGCCATGGATCTGCTCGTTCCCGGAGTAGGGGAAATCATCGGCGGCAGTCAGCGTGAAGAGAGGTTAGACTATTTGGAGAAGAGGATGGACGAGCTGGGCCTGCATAAGGAGGACTACAGCTGGTATCTGGATCTCCGTAAATACGGAGGAACCCGTCATGCAGGCTATGGACTGGGTTTTGAACGGGTGATTATGTACTTAACCGGAATATCCAATATCCGCGATGTGGTGGCATTCCCAAGAACGGTTAAAAATGCGGACTTTTAATATTTGCTGCAATATATTGAATGTTTAGGCGAAATCGGTTAAATTATAATATAAGGCAGAATCTGCTTTAACGATTAAAAAGCGCAACTGAAATAGGAGGGAATGGGCTTGCAACTCTTAGTAACAACCGCTGCCAAAAAGTTTATCCTGGACAACGGAAGAACGGCGATAGCAAAAAGTGAGGGATGGCCTACCGTAAAGCTGGGGGAACCTAAGGAAGAGGAACTAAGCGAATATCAGGCGATTGACTTGGGGGAAGATATCAAGCTCTATACCCATATCAGCATATTAAGCTTGGACGATTTTCACCATTTTCGAATTGACTACAGTTGGAAACTGACCGGTAAAGGATTGACAATTAAAAGTCGTTGGTTCAAAGATAAAAAGTAGCTGGCTTGAAAATTAAAGATGTCAATACTTCACAGCGCTTATTGGTTTAACTGATAAGCGCTTTATCTATCTCAATCTCTTAATAAGGAATAAGATAGTCAGTAATAAAACCTAAATTCCCCTAAATTGCATCTCAATTTGGGAAGTAACATCACAATTTGAGAAATAGCCGCATTTTTCACCATGTATACAATGTTTTTAATGGAAGAGGCAGGAAAAGTGAATCTGCTATAGAACACTTATTGATTCCCGCAAATATCATAAAATGATAATTTTTTATGGATTAGGAATAATACTGTCGTAAATAAAAGGAGGATGACCCTATGCCAAATAAAGAAATGCTTCTCATACCCGGGCCGACACCGGTTGTGGATGAAATATATGAAGCATTAGCTCAAGAGACCTATTCCCATACGGATCCCAGGCTGGTTAAGAGATTTAAGAACAGCCTGGACATGACCAAGCGCTTGTTCAATACCGACGGCGAAGTCTTCGTGGTCGCCGGTTCCGGGACCTTATCCATGGAGATGGCCATCGTCAACACTGTGGCCCCTGGAGAAAAGATTCTGGTCATTAGTCATGGTTATTTCGGTGATCGTTTCATCCCCTTGGCCCAAGCCCATGGTATTCAGGTTGAAGTGCTTCAATCCCAGTGGGGAAAACATGTTGAAATCTCTGCCGTTGAGGAAAAGCTGGCCGCAGGAGGCTTCAAAGCCGTCACGGTGACCCATGCGGATACCTCCACCGGGGTCATGTCCAATCTGGAAGAACTGGTCCCAGCGGTGAAGAAATACGGGCCCCTCTTCATCCTGGATGGAGTCTGTGCTTCAGCCGCCGTTGAAGAAAATATGCAAAAAGAATACGGACATCCCGACTATAGAATCGACCTGGTGCTTACCGGTTCCCAAAAAGCCATCGGTGTCCCCCCGGGTTTAGCCATTGTGGCCTTTGGACCTAAAGCTTTAAAAGCGAGAGAAGCTATGGATAAGGTGGCCGCCTACTATATGGATATCCTGCGCTGGCTGCCGACGATGCAGGATCCCGGCAAATATTACGCCACCCATCCCGTCAATATGATCTATGCCTATGAAAAAGGAATGGAGCTCGTCATGGCTGAAGGCCTGGAAGCCCGCTATAAGCGCCATGCTGCCTTAGGAAAAGCGGTCCGGGCGGGGTTGGCCCAATACGGTATGCGGGCCTTGGCTCCTGAGGAGATCGCTGCCCCTACTCTGAGCTGCATTCTCTATCCGGAGGGTGTAAATGACGCCGAATTCCGCTCCAAGCTGGCGGCAAAAGGTATGGTCGTTGCCGGTTCTCTGGCGAATCTCGCCGGGAAGGCTTTCCGAATCGGCCATATGGGCAACGCTACCGAAGAGATGTTTATTAAGGCCATGGAACTTGTGGGTGAAACCCTCAACGAAATGGGCTTGAAGGCCGATACAGCCAAGGCGGTGGAAACCTTTAAAGACGTTTATCATGAAGGATTAGGGAAGTAGTACACTGCTTATCCTCTGGGGCCTGGAAACCGAATAGGCCGAAAGAAGACTGTTGCTAAGACTGTTGCTCAAGGAACTTGCAGTTCATTGGGCAACAGTCTTTTTTTAGACCGGCCGATAAAAAAACCCACGAATCTCTGGATAATAATTCATTTCCTCAGCCACACTAAGAAGGATCTAAATCTAGGTGTGAGGTGAGTGTGATGATCACAAAAAAGAGAGTGTGGGTAGGGGTAATAACGTTAGGTATTGCCTTGATCCTGGCCAGCGGGGCTTATGGCGCTTTGGGTGATCGAGCCTTGAGTCAAGGCTCAAGAGGCTCTGAGGTCACTGAGCTCCAGAAAAAACTTGCCTCTTTGGGCTATGTGGTTGGAAAGGTTGACGGCGTCTACGGCTCAAAGACTAAGGCTGCCGTGACCCGCTTTCAGAAAGAGCGGGGCTTAAAGGTGGATGGAATAGCCGGGACTCAGACCATTAAAGAGCTCAAGCTTTTGACGGGGGACAGCACGAACGCTTCAGGAAAATCCGTTGGACCAAAGAATGTGGATATTAACCTGTTGGCACGCTGTGTCAGTGCGGAGGCCAGGGGAGAGCCCTATGTAGGGCAGGTAGCTGTGGCAGCGGTCCTTCTCAACCGCATGTCGGATCCGGCTTTTCCCAATACTATAGCAGATATAATCTACCAACCCCTGGCTTTTTCCAGTGTGGCTGATGGGCAGATCAATATGGCGCCTACGGCTTCGGCGCTTAAAGCGGCTCAGGAAGCGGTATCGGGAGTGGATCCCACAGGAGGAGCCCTTTTCTTCTTCAACCCGGCTAAGACCAAGAATAAATTCATCTGGTCCAGGCCCCAAATTATGCAAATCGGTAATCATATTTTCACTCGTTAGGAGGGGATGACATGCGCAGAAACGTTTGGATTGGAATTTTGGGAACCGCTTTGATCCTCTCCCTGGCTTGGGGATTTACTGAGTATCGGCAAGCGGAACAACTGGAAAAAGTCAGCACAAATCAATATCAGCGTTCTTTACGGGATTTCGCCAGTCATCTGGACCAATTGGAAACAGATTTGGCTAAAGGCCGTGTGGCTGCCGCTTCCAGCCAAAGAGTACTCTACTTAAGCCAGGCGGGAAGCATCAGTGAATCGGCGGTTAAAGATTTAGCTCAGCTTCCGGCTGAAGAAAGCGGCCTGAGTTATATCAGTGAGTTTTTGAATCGCACCGGGGATTTAACACGAAGCCTGGCCTATCAAATCTCAGTGGGGCATACACCCACTGCGGAAGATGATAAAAATCTGACCGATGTTCACGAACGCCTTTTGGCCGTCAATCAAAAGGTACAGGATCTGGTGCAGCGAGTGGATACGGAAGGGCTGGCCTGGCTGGATAATCAGTCTTTATGGAATCGTATGGTAGGCTTTTGGCAGACAGGAACGGCGGAAGCTGCGGCGGAATCAGCCGATGGTCCTGCCAGCTCAGTGCGCTCCGGTCTGGACCAATTGAATGCCAGCCTGCAAAAGCTTCCACCTTTTTCCTATGTGGGCGAATACGAATCCCGCTCTGTAAAAGAACCTCTGGGTCTGCCCCGGGATGAGGTGGATAAGGAGACAGCCTTAAAGGCCGCCAAGGATTTCCTGAGCAAGGTAGGGTACCCGGAAAGCAATCCGGAGTTTTCCGGTGTCAGCCAGGGTGCTTTAGGAGTTTACATCTTTAAACAAAACGATCTCTTCATGACCGTCAGCAAACGGGGCGGTAAAGTGCTGATCTATCGCGATCAACGGGAATTCAACGAGCGGACCATGAGTGCGGAACAAGCCAGGGAAAAGGTGGCCCAGACCCTTAAGGCCTTAGAATGGAATCTCGTGCTGACCTCGACTGAAGACTTTGGTGGCTATCTGCAGCTGGAGTATGTCTGGGAGGAAAGCGGTACACGTTATTACCCAGATAAACTCCGTATCACGGTGGCTCTGGATAACGGACAGATTATCGGCTACGATTCCACCCCTTACTATGCCTATCACCAGAAACGTAATTTCACCAAAAAGCTGACCATGGAACAGGCAAGAGCCAAGCTCAGACAGGGCTTCCAAATCAAAGAGACCCGGACGGCTGTGATTCCGGTCATGGGCAACAAGGAAGTTATGGCTTACGAATTCAGGGGCGTCTATAAGGATGAGGAATATCTTGTTTACATCAATGCGGAGACTGGAATCGAGGAAAGGATTCAGCGCATTATCAAAACCCCTCGAGGAGAGTATCTGCAGTAGGTATGTTGCCATAGTCAAGGAAAAAGCAGCCTGAAATGGGGTATACTAAGAGCAAGGTGGTAATGGATGAGACATTGCCATCTTGCTTTTGTTTTGGGTCTTTTTCGGATAGAGCCTCATGCTGCGGGACGGTATCAGAAATAGGTGAATAGGCTCTTGCTCAGGTCGCGTAGCTTTACGCACAACGCGTACTCCATAGCTCCGGGGCTGGTTCACCCGCTTTCTTAACAGCTAAGCCAAACCCCGCTGTTTCTGCATGTGGCCGCTCCTGCACGTCCATGTGCCCGCGGCATCAGGACATCCATGTCCAAGCAACCATGGCTCCGCTACGTTAAGAAAGCTTCGCTCACCCGACCGCTCCTCCGCTAAATCCGTCCGCTTTTGTACGCAAAGCTACGTCTTGCAGGTCTCTTACAGCTTTTCTTTGGAGCCTGGGAAGCCTGAGTCTGAGGCCCTTTGTGAGGCATTCCCAGGGGCAGTTCTGGTCTTCTCAGGGCCTTCCCCAGGGTCGCCGACCTTGCCGCTAAAGCGGCGTCGGTAAAGACGGAAAAAGCGGCTCGGGTCGGGGAACTTGACTTACATCGCCTATAAAGCCCCGCTCACTCAGACCCGCAAAGCAGCCCAAGGATTTTGATTTACGTTAGGGAGCGAATTTAAGCGAGCGGAAACAAAACTTCGCGAAAATCACGCAGCGGAGTCGGGTTGGAAACAGGACGTTTCCAACCGGCCATTGAGCAGGAGCGATTTGGCCGGGTACCCGACGGAGCGGAGGGCTTGAGCGTTAGTTCTGTCCGCGCAGCTTATGGAGCGACCGGTGTAAAGCAAAATCCTGGAGAATCAGCTTTCAGGACCTTCCCAGAACAGAAGCCCCCCTTTCTTTTCACTTTCCCTCCCACAAAAGGCCAACCATGCTATATAATAATACCTGCAGACCAAAGCGAAAGGAGACTCCCATGGCCAAAGAAGTGCTGATTCAGATCGCAAGTACCCAAAGCTGTGAAGAAGGGTCCGAGGAACGACTAGAGTTCTCCGCAGCGGGAACCTTACATAAGCGGGAAGGCAGCTATTATATCGTATATCGCGATTCGGCAACCGCCGGGACGGCTGAGGTAACCACCAGCCTTAAGGTGGAGCCGGCTAAAGTGACCCTTAACCGCATGGGAGCCATTGACCAAAAGCAGATTTTTGAACAGGGAGTCCGCCATAGCTCAACTTATGTCACACCTCAAGGCTCATTATTTCTTGAGGTCCTGACTGAGGAGATGAAGATTGACTTGACAGAGCAGGGCGGAAATATTACTCTAAAATATAATCTTTTTTTTGATGAGCAATGGGTCAGTCATAATTCACTGCGAATTAATATAAAGGAGGACGCTCCTCAATGAGTTTATACATCAATATTAAAGACACTATCTATGCCAATCTGGCCAAAGCTGCGCTGGAGGCCCAAAAAGCAGGTGAGCTTACCTTTGAGAGCTTACCCAATTATGTATTGGAAGAGCCCCGGGAAAAGCAGCATGGTGATTGGGCAACCAATTTAGCCATGGTCCTGACCAAGCAAGCCCGCAAAGCCCCCAGGGATATCGCCACTATTCTGATTAAGTATTTGGACACTGAAGGAACTTTCATTACCGCCAGCGAAATCGCCGGTCCCGGATTTATTAATTTCCGTTTGGATCCCAGCTGGCTCACAGGGGTCATTCCCGAAGTGTTAAACCTGGAGGCAGACTATGGAAAAGTAAACCTTGGCCAAGGGAAAAAAGTTCAAGTGGAATTCGTCAGTGCCAATCCCACCGGACTGCTCCATATGGGCAATGCCCGGGGTGCAGCTTTAGGGGATAGCCTGGCTTCTCTCCTGGCCATGGCTGGTTACGAAGTCAGCCGGGAATTCTACATTAATGATGCAGGCAACCAAATTTATAATTTTGCCCTTTCTTTGGAAGCCCGTTACCTTCAGCTCATGGGTCAGGATGTTCCCTTCCCTGAGGGAGGATACCACGGTGAAGATCTTATCGACACCGTTAAAGGCTTAATCGAAAAAGTGGGGGATAAATACCTCAATGTGGAGCAGGAGCTGCGTCGGGAATTTCTCGTCCGCTATGCTCTGGAGGAGAAGCTGACCAGTATCCGTGAAACCCTTACCGATATGGGTGTTCACTATGATTGTTGGTTCAGTGAGCAATCCTTGCATGACTCCGGATTTGTTAAGGATACCATGGAAAAGCTGGAGCAGCAGGGTTATATCTATGAAAAAGAAGGGGCACAATGGCTGAAATCCACCTTATTCGGAGATGAAAAGGACGAAGTCGTGGTCCGTGGCAATGGGACGCCCACCTATTTTGCCGCAGATATTGCTTACCATCGGAATAAATTTGAACGGGGTTTTGACCGGGTCATCAATATTTGGGGTGCCGACCACCATGGGCATGTCGCTCGTATGAAGGGAGCCATGTCCGCCTTGGGATACGAGCCTGAGAATCTTCAGATCATTTTGATGCAGCTGGTTCGCCTCATTCAGAATGGCGAAGTGGTCCGTATGTCCAAGCGTTCCGGACAATACATTACACTAAGGGAACTGATGGATGAAGTCGGCAAGGATGCTGCCCGCTTCTTCTTTATCATGCGGGATCCTGATTCTACCGTAGAATTCGATTTGGATTTGGCTAAAGCGGAGTCTTCAGATAATCCTGTCTATTATGTCCAATATGCCCATGCACGGCTGTGCAGCATTTTACGCCAGGCTGCCGAGCAGGGCTACAATACAGCAGGAATACCCCAAGAAGAGGATCTGAAGAGACTTCAGAGCAACGAAGAGCGGGAGCTTCTGAAGAAGATTGCCGAATTGCCTAATGAGATTGAAGTGGCTGCCCGTCTGACAGAACCTCATCGTCTGGCCCGCTATGTGCTGGATCTGGCAGGGCTTTTCCACTCCTTCTATAACAGCCAAAGAGTTTTGGTGGATGAGGAAGGATTACGGGAAGCGCGTTTGGGTCTGGTTCGTTCTACCAAGCAGGTCCTGGCTAATGTTTTAGGCATCCTTGGTGTGACGGCTCCGGAAAGAATGTAGTAAGAAATTAATGTAAGTTTTAAGTGTTGCAGAGTACCAAGCAGGAAATAATTAGGGATGGGTCGAATATACTGTCTAAATATTCGGAGATGAACATGAAGGGCGGTGTAAAATTGACCCATTCCTTAACACAGAAAGTAAAGCTCTCTGATGAAGATATGGCTTATGAGATTCTTGCCTCCCAAGGGCGAGCCATGCATTACCAGGATTTGATCATGGAAGTGCTCACACGGCAGGAGCGTCCGCAAGATCCGGCTGCCATCTCGGGCGTATTGACCCATATCAATTTAGATGCCCGCTTTGCCTATGCAGGCAATGGAGAGTGGGGACTTAAAGTCTGGGTTCCCAGCAAAAGTTCACGGAAACTGCCAACCATCACCTTATTGAATAAAGGATTGCCCTATGATGATGATAACCAGGAACTGGAGTTGGATTTGGAGGGCAAGGATGTCCTTTTCGATGACGGTGAAGATGGTGGGGAAGAAGATGCAGAGCTCGAAGAGGGCTCCTTTAACAACGAAGAATCCTGGTAAGCCTTGATGATTTTAAGCTTGCGGAAAGAATCTCAGGGAAAAAAATAAACTGTAAGGTATTCTGTTGGATCGCCTTGACAGCTCATCGAAATCTGGCTAGAATAAGGTTAAATGGTAAAAATAAAGCTAGTGCGTCTTGCGGACTAGCTTTTTTTATGTGCATGCGTTCGGCTTTTCAATGATCATGATCATTATACTGCTGTGCGGAATTCTAAATACAAAGTAATATTAGAAATTGGTCGAGAAAGGATAGGGAAAGATGACGAAGTTTATTTTTGTCACAGGTGGTGTAGTATCCTCCTTGGGAAAGGGGATCACGGCATCCGCTCTGGGGTGCCTGCTCAAAAATAGGGGATTAAGTGTTGCTATTCAAAAATTTGATCCCTATATTAACATTGACCCAGGGACGATGAGCCCTTACCAACATGGTGAAGTTTTTGTCACCGATGATGGAGCGGAGACGGATTTAGACCTTGGGCATTACGAGCGTTTCATTGATGTACCTGTGTCTAAAAATAGCAATGTGACCACAGGAAAAATCTACTGGTCCGTCCTCAACAAAGAAAGACGGGGGGACTACTTAGGGGGAACGGTACAGGTCATCCCTCATATTACCAACGAAATCAAAGAACGCATCTATCGGGTGGCCCGTGAAAATCACCCGGATATTGTGATCACAGAGATTGGCGGTACCGTTGGCGATATTGAATCCCTGCCTTACTTAGAAGCGATTCGCCAAATGCGCAGCGATATCGGCCGGGAGAATGTCCTTTATCTGCATGTGACCCTTATTCCCTATCTGAATGCTTCAGGTGAGCTCAAGACAAAGCCTACCCAGCACTCCGTTAAAGAGCTGCGGGGAATCGGTATTCAGCCTAATATTCTGGTTTGCCGCACCGAACATGCCATTTCCGAGGATATGAAGGAAAAGCTGGCCCTTTTCTGTGATATCGATCGTGAAGCCATTATTCAAATGGTGGATGCCAAGAGCATTTATGAAGTTCCCTTAAATATTTTAGAAGAAGGCATGGATGATATCGTCCTTAAGATGCTGGGCCTTGAAGCGCCTCCTGCGGATATGACTGAGTGGAGGGCTATGGTCGATCGGATCAATAATCCTCAGAGTGAAACGGAAATTGCCATCGTCGGCAAGTATGTGGAGCTTCCCGATGCCTATTTGAGTGTGGCCGAAGCCTTGCGTCATGCCGGAATTGAACATCTGGCGAAAGTTAAGATACGCTGGGTCAACTCGGAAGAGATTGAAGGATCTTCAGCCGCAGAGCTGCTTAAGGGTGTATCCGGGATTCTGGTTCCCGGCGGTTTTGGCAACCGGGGCATCGAAGGTAAGATTGAAGCCATTCGCTATGCCCGGGAAAATAAAGTACCCTTCTTAGGAATTTGCTTAGGCATGCAGACGGCGGTCATTGAATTTGCCCGGAATGTATGCGGCATGAACAACGCCAACAGCTCTGAATTCGATGTGGACACGCCTTATCCTGTCATTGACCTCCTCCCTGAACAGAAGGAGATTGAAGATAAGGGAGGAACCATGCGCTTAGGAATCTCTCCTGTCAAGCTTATCGAGGACACGAAGGTCAGCTCCATTTACCAGGACGAAGTGATCTATGAGCGCCATCGTCATCGCTATGAAGTAAATAATCAATTCCGCGCGGAATTGGAAAAGGGCGGTCTGAAATTCTCAGGAACCTCACCCGACGGGCGCCTTGTCGAAATCACAGAATATCCGGATCATCCCTGGTTTGTGGCGTCTCAGTTCCATCCGGAATTTAAATCCCGTCCTTATCGTTCCCATCCTCTTTTCAGAGAGTTTGTCAAAGCCACATTGACCAATAGATAAGGTGATACAAAGGCAATTCCATGGCTCCCCGAGCCATGGAATCGTTTTAGGCAAAACTAAAAGCCGTTTGGGCTTGCCTGTTTATGGCAAAAATTAACATAAGAAGTATACTATGTAACGGGAGGCTGTTGGGATGCCTTATACTGCAAGGTTAATAGATGACGCTGCAAAAGAGCGTTTTGATCAATTTATGGCTCGTCACGCCAAGGGTCATGTGCTGCAGACCTGGGGCTGGGGAGAGCTCAAAAGCAAAACCGGCTGGAAACCATGGCGCTTAGCCCTGGAAGACCGCGGCGAAATCGTCGCCGCTATCTCCATTCTCGAGCGCAAGATACCTGTTGTGGGAATTCCGATCTTTTATGCTTCCCGGGGACCTGTTCTCGATTGGGCTGATCATGAATTGTTTGATGCCCTGCTTCTGGAGATTAAAAAGCTGGCCAAAAAGCGAGGGGCTATTTTTCTGAAAATCGACCCGGATATTCCTTCTGCAGATCAAGATTTAGAAGATTATCTGAAAAGCCGGGGGTTCCGCAGTGCGGAAACCGGCAAAGGTTTTGAAGGAGTCCAGCCTAAATACGTCTTTCGTCTGGATATCTCTCCTGATGAGGAGACGCTTATGGCGCAAATGCACCAGAAGACCCGCTATAATGTTAAATTGGCCACGAAAAAAGGAGTCGTCATCCGCGTCGGCACGAAAGAAGATTTGCCCGCTTTTTATCGAGTGCTTAAAGAAACGACGGAGCGGGATAAATTCCTGGTCCGGGCCTACTCCTATTTTGAAGATATGTATGATGAACTTCATGCCGCCGGCATGGCGGAGCTGTTCATCGCCGAATATGAAGGACAGATCATTGCAGGCACCTTAGCCCTGATTATCGGAGAAAAAGCCTGGTATCTCTATGGCGCCTCCTCCAATTCTCATAGAAATGTTATGCCCAATTATCTGATTCAATGGGAAATGATCCGCTGGGCCAAAGCCAAAGGCTGCACCCTTTATGATTTTCGTGGGGTACCCGGCCATCTCACCGAAGACAATCCCCTCTACGGCCTTTACCGTTTCAAAAAAGGCTTCAACGGCGAGTATACCGAATTCATCGGCGAATGGGATTTGGTCTATCGTCCTGTGGTCTACTTCCTCTGGAACACCCTTGAGCCGGTGTACTCTGATCTGGTTAAAGGAGTGATTGGCAAATTGCGGCGGAGAAATAAGGGATAAAAATGAGCAAACTCACTAAAGGTGGCGATACTCTATGAGTGACGCATGGATCGATATCAACCTGGATGCCATAGCGAATAATTACCGGGAAGTAACTCAGCATCTCAGCCCGGCTGCCCGGGTCATGGCCGTCGTTAAAGCCGACGCCTATGGCTTAGGGGCTGTTCCTGTCGCCCAAACCCTTCAGAAGCTGGGCTGTCCGGCTTTTGCGGTGACCACCGTGGAAGAAGGTCTTATTCTGCGCCAACACGGGGTAGAGGGCATTATATTGGTCTTAGGGCCGGCATCTGCGGAGCAAATGGCGGAGGCTCTGGCAAGCGACCTGCAGCTGACTCTGTCGGATTTTCATATGCTGAGGGAATGGGAAGCTGTTGCCGCTGAGTTGGGCAAAGAAGTTAAGGTTCATCTTAAGCTGGAGACAGGCATGGGCAGGACCGGCTTCTTCGCAAAGGAGTGGGAAGAACTTGCCGCACAGCTGAAGCAATCTCCCCACATTACTCCGGTGGGTGTCTATACCCACCTGGCCCGGGCTGCGCAACGGGATCGGGCTTATACCCGGCAGCAAGTGGAAAGCTTTCAGAGAGGAGTAAACCTTCTCGAGCAACAAGGTTTTGCCGGCTTGTGGAAGCATGTGTGCAACAGTGCTGCTTTTTTGGACTATCCTGACTGGCATTATGATTTTATTCGGACAGGAACTCTTTTGATCGGCCACTTCCCCGCTACAGCCTTTGCCGGTAAGCTTAAACTGCAGGATCCATGGCTTGCCAAGGCTCGCATTGTCAGTCTGCGCCGGGTGCCTAAAGGAACTTTTGTCGGCTACCAGAGCATTTATCGAACCAAGGCAGAGACCCAGTTGGCGGTGATTCCTGTGGGCTATGCCGACGGGTTCGGTGTTCAGCCTCATTTTGTTCCCCAAGGAGTATGGGACTTTATTAAGATTGTCATTAAGAATTTTTTAGCCCTTTGCCGAATCTATATCGGCCAAGAGAGCGTAATTTTACAGGGATACAGGGTTCCTGTGGCCGGAAAAATCGGCATGCAGTTAACGGTTCTTGACGTAGGAAACCTGCCTTGTGAAACTGGAGATGAAGTGATTCTGCCTCTGCGCAGGACCCAAGCCAATCCGCGATTATTGCGACAATATTGGTCTGAAAAAAGATTAATCGCGAAACGTCATATAAAAGAAGGATTTTTACAATCTTATCCAGAATATCCATAAATAATAGCAGTGGGGACCACTGGCGAAAGGGGGCAATTTATGGCTAATATTTTGGTTGTAGATGACCAAATGAGGGTACGAAGACTCCTCTTTGAAACGTTCAAAGAGGAAGGTCATCTAGTTAAAATGGCAGAGAATGGCAACGAAGCCCTGCGTGTACTTGAGGGCTACAAGCCGGACTTAATTATTATGGATATGAAAATGCCGGAAATGAATGGGATCGATACCCTTAAGGAGATTCGTACCTTTAATCAGGATGTTCAGGTTATCATGATGACTGCTTATGGTGACGCACAGACTATGGAAAGAGCACAAGAGCAAGGGGTAAGGCATTACATCAGCAAGCCTTTCGATCTGTTTGAGCTGCGGGATGTGGTTCGTGATCTGCTTAAATAAATAATAATGTAGAATTTTTGAGGGAACAACGCATAAATTATTGCAAGGTTTCCTCTTATTTTTTTAGATAAAGGATGGAGGAAAAACCCCCCCACTTGCCGAAGTATAGTTTCGAGTAGAAAGAGGTGGGAAAATTGATCCTGACAACCCATACATCCGTTGCCATACAGTGTCCCAAATGTGGAGAATTAGAGTTTCACGCCCTTTCACTTTTTGCGTTTTCAGGTAAGGGACGGGAAAGTTTATATTGCCGCTGCGGCGAAGTGCTGATGTCTGTGACCAGCAGAGATCGCAAACATTTCAATGTCTCTTTTAATTGTGCTTTTTGCGGCAAATTGCACTACCTTCGTTTAAAAAGGGGTGCTTTTTGGGGCAAGAACGCCCTCCCTTTGCTCTGTCCGGAAGTGGAGGCGTCTACGGGCTTTGTCGGTCCTAAGCAGAAAGTAGCCCAAGCTTGTCAGGAGCGGGAGAAGTCCATCGCTGAGCTGGCTTCGGAACTTGGTTATGAGGATGAGTTTGAGAACCCGGAGGTTATGCTGAAGCTCTTGGATCATCTCCATAATTTAGCCAGAGACGGAGCCTTAGGCTGCAAATGCGGCAACCATAATCTAACCTTTGAGCTTTTGCCGGACCGTATCGAGCTTTACTGTGAGATTTGCGATGCGGTAGGCGTGATTTATGGAGAAAACACGGAGAACATTCGGATCTTTGAGGGAATGGCATCCGTAAATTTGGATGAAAATAAAACCGTACTGTTAAATTGTACACAGCGCGGACATTTTTGTAAGGCAATTGAGGAGGAATAAGAATGAGTTTAGTATCAATGGCTCAGCTTTTACTCGACGCCCAGCAGGGGCAATACGCCGTGGGGGCATTTAACTGCAATAATATGGAGATTGTTCAAGCCATTGTCAGTGCGGCTGAAGCGGAAAAATCCCCGGTTATTGTTCAAGCCAGCCAGGGAGCTATTAAATATGCGGGAATTGAATATATTACCGCCATGACCCGCTTAGCGGCTGAAAAAGCCAGCGTTTCTGTGGCCCTTCATCTCGATCATGGAACCAGCTTCGCTCAAATTATGAGCTGTGTAAGGAACTCCTTTACTTCTGTTATGATTGACGGTTCAAAGCTTCCCTTGGAAGAGAATATAGCCTTAACCAATAAAGTCATCGAAGCAGTCCGGCCCCTTGGCATCTCCGTTGAGGCCGAATTGGGCAAAATCGGCGGAACGGAAGACGATATCACCGTCAGTGAGAAAGAAGCTCTCTTTACGGATCCAGCTGAAGCCGAGCGCTTTGTCAGTGAGACGAAAGTGGATGCCCTGGCTATTGCCATCGGTACTGCCCATGGTCAATATAAAGGAGTACCTGAGCTTGATTTTCAACGCTTGACAGAGATTCGCAGGAGGGTTAATGTTCCCATCGTGCTCCATGGCTCGTCGGGAGTGCCGGACGAAGCCATCCAAAAAGCCATTTCCCTGGGGGTATGCAAAGTCAATATCGATACCAACATCCGGGAGGCCTTCGTAGCTGCTGCCCGTAAGGTAATGGTTGATCATCCCCAAGAGATTGATCCCAGAAAAATGCTCGGACCGGCTCGGGAAGCCACTGTCGCGATCATCAGAGAGAAGATCCGGCTCTTCGGGAGCAGCGGGAAAGCCTAAGGAGGGATATCATGGAGTTTTTATTGGATTCAGCCAACCCGGAGGAGATCAGGCAGGCGTGGGCCATGGGGGTTATCGGAGGGATAACCACTAATCCCAGCTTGGTGGCCAAAGAAGGCAGGGATTTTCACCAGCTTTTGCAGGAACTTGTGCAGATTGTTGACGGCCCCATCAGTGCCGAAGTTATCGCTTTGGACGCCGAAGGAATGCTGGGGGAGGCCCGGGAGCTTGCTGCTATGCACCCCAATATCGTCGTCAAAATTCCCATGACGGAAGATGGGCTCAAAGCGGTCAAGGTCCTGAAGGCCGAAGACATTAAAACCAATGTGACCTTAGTTTTTTCAGCGGTGCAGGCTTTGCTGGCCGCTCGGGCGGGAGCCACCTATGTCAGCCCCTTTCTGGGCAGACTGGACGATATCGGTGAAAATGGCCTGCTTTTATTGGCTGACATTTGTGAGGTATTTGGAGTCCATGGACTGGAGACGAAAGTCATCGCCGCCAGCATCCGCAACCCCGTTCATGTGACGGAAGCAGCCAAGATCGGTGCGGATTATGCCACCGTGCCCTTCAATGTTTTGTGCCAGCTCTTTAAGCATCCCTTGACTGAGGCGGGCATTGAGAAGTTTTTAGCCGATTGGCAAAAGCTTAAATAGCGGGATGATAAGTGGCGGTTGGCCATGAACCCACTTGGGATGAAAGCTCTGGCAGACGATTTTCGGCTGATAGGGCTTTTCTTATTCGACTTATACTCTGCCTTGCATCTGCAAAAGAAGTATGGGACAATTAAAGATGGTGCTTATGAATAGTGAAAGCGTTGTTTGCAGGACTAGCCAAGACTATGCGCAATGGCTAAAGATACAACTCATTGAATTAGGATTAGGTTGGAATTCAAAAATTTGGAGGGATCATCATGAATAATGAAATGGCCATGGAACGGGAACTCACCATGGAGTTTGCCCGGGTTACGGAGGCAGCAGCGCTGGCTTCGGCCCGTTGGGTTGGCCGCGGGAATAAAGAAGCCGCAGATGATGCGGCAGTACAAGCCATGCGCTCCGTGTTTGACACGATTCGCATGCAGGGAACGGTGGTCATTGGCGAAGGGGAAATGGATGAAGCCCCCATGCTCTATATCGGTGAAAAAGTGGGAAGCGGCGAAGCTCCGGAATTGGATGTGGCCGTCGATCCCCTGGAAGGAACGAATAGCGTCGCCAAGGGCTTAGCCGGCGCCATTGCGGTGGTTGCTATCGCTAGAAAAGGCGGTCTCTTGCATGCCCCGGATATGTATATGGACAAAATCGCCGTCGGACCCCTGGCCAAAGGCAAAATACACTTGGATGCCCCTGTCCAGGAGAATTTGGCCAATGTGGCCCGGGCTCTGGGCAAGAGTATGGATGACCTTACCGTAGTTATCCTGGACCGCCCCCGTCATGAGAAGATCATTCATGACGTCCGGGAGGCGGGAGCCCGGATTCGCCTGATCACGGATGGTGATGTATCTCCGGCGGTGGCTTGTGCTATTGAAGGAACCGGGGTAGATGTGATGATGGGAATCGGCGGAGCTCCGGAAGGGGTACTGGCGGCAGCTGCCTTGCGGTGTTTAGGCGGAGAGATGCAAGGAAGGCTTTGGCCGGAGAATGAGGAGGATATCCTGCGGGCTCAGAAGTTAGGAGTCAGTGATGTCGCTAAACTGTTAACGATGGATGATCTGGTTTGTTCTGATGATGTCTTTTTTGCGGCTACCGGTATCACCGAAGGCCCGTTGCTTAAGGGTGTGCATTTTACTTCCCAGGGAGCCCTGACCCATACTGTGGTGATGCGTGGGAAAACAGGGACAGTCCGCTTTATTGAGGCGCGGCATAGTTTTGACAAAAAGCCCGCCTATGCCATGAAGGGTGCTGTGTAGCGGCCTGCACACGCTCAGCTGAATGACGTAGGAATATTTGGCCAGGTATTTTTTACCTGAACTTGGGTAAAGCTACCCTTGAGGTGGTTATTTAAAAATGAATACTGAAGGACATGAGCAGAGGGTCTTTAATCGTAAAGGATTTGCCCTCCTGTTCGTGTGTTGTTTCTGGATTACGGCCTGGTCTTGTCCTGCTTTTGCTCAGGAACAAGAACGGGTTACCTATTCCGTGGTCACGCTTCAGGCGGGGCAAAGCCTTGACGATTTGGCTCAAAAGTATCAGACGACCAGGTCTCAGATTCTGCTGGATAATCCGGCAGTTGTCATAACTCCCGGGGCGACACTGACCATTCGGGAAAAGACTGTTCAGGGAACTCATGAGGTAGCTGAAGTATTATCCAGGGGAACAGCGCTCATCTGGAGTTGGCCGGCTTATGGCTCCATCAGTTCGGATTACGGCTGGAGAAAGGGAGAATTTCATCATGGTATTGATTTGGCAATCTCCCATGGAACGGAAATCCTCGCCGCTCGGGCGGGTAAGGTAGTCAAGGCTCAATGGCATGATATTTATGGATTGACCGTACTTTTGGAACATGGCAATGGGGTGCAAAGCCTCTATGCCCATAATCAAAAAATCCTGGTGAGTCTGGGAGAGTGGGTTGAGCAGGGAGATTGCATCGCCCTGGCGGGAGATACGGGAAGAAGTACGGGCCCTCATCTTCATTTTGAGATTCGCTTGCATGGGAAAGCCATCGACCCCAAGCCCTATTTGCCCCAAAACCCAATCTAAAACTATAGTCGGGTTCTTTACGAATCTTTACGAAAAAATATTTGAGGACATTAAAGCATTCCCTGTTTTTTTGTCTTGACCTGCATGAAGCCGACGTGCTACAATGTTTAGAGTTGACGACTCGGTTGGGAAAGAAGGTGACGACATGAAAGAAAAGACACACCCTAAATATGAACAAACCACCATCACTTGTGTCTGTGGAGAAGTTATTCCTACCGGCAGTACAAAGAAAGATATTAAGGTGGAAATTTGTTCTAAGTGCCATCCCTTCTATACCGGTGTTCAACGTTTTGTAGATGCTGGTGGACGAGTGGATCGCTTTAAGAAAAAATACGGCATGTAATATGAACAACGGCCTGCGGTCGTTGCTGGAGAAAAAGCAGAGCGCATGCTCTGCTTTTTCTTTAAGCTGCTGATCGCTTGGGGCAGTAATAAGTGAGCCGGTAGGCTTAGAATTCAATGCAGAGGGTAGATTGGTTGCAGACACCTAAGCTATGCAATACAAGAAGCCTTGGAAATACTAAATTTAAATGGCTACTTGAGGTGTGAATAAATGCAAAGAAAATTAATTGAAATTGAAAGGCGCTATGACGAGCTCACCCAGCTCTTAAGCGATCCTGAGGTCATCGGCAACCAGAGCGAATGGCAAAAATATGCCAAAGCTCAAGCGGGAATGACGGATATTGTGGAAGCCTTCCGTGAGTATTCAGAAGTTGTGAAACATCTTGAAGAGACACAGGGACTGCTTGAGGAAAAATTAGACCCTGAATTTAAGGAAATGGCTGAGCTGGAGCTTGAGGAACTCACCGAAAAGCGGGATGAGCTGGAAGAGAAAATGAGAATTCTGCTCTTGCCCAAAGACCCTAATGATGATAAAAACGTGATTATGGAAATCCGTGCCGGTGCGGGCGGCGAAGAGGCGGCGCTTTTTGCCGGGGATCTCTATCGCATGTACACCAAATACGCTGAACACCAAGGCTGGCGCACTGAGCTTTTAAGCGCCAGTTACACCGATATCGGAGGCTTTAAAGAAATTATTTTCCTTATCGAAGGACAAGGAGCCTATAGCAAGCTGAAGTTTGAAAGCGGCGTTCATCGGGTGCAGCGGGTACCCACGACAGAGTCCGGCGGTCGGATTCATACCTCTACCACCACGGTGGCGGTGCTTCCCGAGGCGGAAGAAGTGGATGTCGACATCAACCCTAACGACTTGCGCATTGACATTTTTTGTTCCAGCGGTCCCGGGGGACAGTCGGTCAATACCACTCAATCCGCGGTTCGCATCACACATGTTCCCACCGGTACCGTTGTCTCCTGCCAAGACGAGAAGTCTCAGCTGAAGAACAAAGAAAAGGCCCTGCGGGTTCTGCGGGCCCGTCTCCTGGAGCGCGCTCAGGAAGAGGCTATGGGCGAATTGGCCAGTGAGCGCCGCAGTCAGGTGGGAACCGGCGATCGCAGTGAGCGAATCCGCACCTATAACTTCCCTCAAGGTCGGGTGACAGACCACCGTATCGGCTTGACTCTTCATCGCCTGGATTCCATCTTGTTAGGAGAGCTGGATGAGGTGATCAATGCCTTGATTACTACGGATCAAGCCGAGCGTCTGAAATCGGAGGCATAATGCGGATCATTGATGCTCTTTTATGGGGAGAGCAGGAATTAAACCTTGCCCAAGTGGACAATCCGCGCTGGGATGCGGATCTCCTGCTTGGGCATATTCTCAGCTTAAGGCGGGAACAACTTTATTTGGAGAGAGATCAAACCCTTGGCCCTGAGCAGGAGGCTGATTATCAACAGATGATTAGCCGCAGGGCCAGGCGGGAACCTCTTCAATACATTGTAAAGCACCAGGAATTTATGGGGCTTGATTTTTATGTGGATGAAAGAGTTCTGATTCCCAGGGCAGATACAGAGATCCTCGTGGAAAAGGTCCTGGAATTAAAAAAGGAATGGCAGCACTCAGCGGATAGGGCAGGCGGCGGAGAATCCCCCCATATCGCAGATCTTTGCACAGGCAGCGGGGCTTTGGCGATCAGTATTGCTCACTTTTGGCCTCAGGCTGAAGTTATCGGAACGGATTTATCCAGGGATGCCCTGGATGTGGCACGGTTCAATGGCGAACGGCTTGGGGTGCGGATCCAATGGCGTCAAGGGGATTTTTTAGCACCCATTCGCGGGGATAGCTGGGATCTTATCGTAAGCAATCCGCCCTATGTAACCCGGGCAGAATATGGGGAACTGGCCCCGGAACTAGCTAAAGAACCGCGGATGGCTTTTCTGGGAGGAGCAGACGGCCTGGATTTTTATCGGGAACTGGCCAGGGAAGGCCGTTCCTTGCTTAAGGAAGAGGGTGTAATCCTGGTCGAGATCGGTTGGCAGCAAGGAGATTCGGTGGCAGAACTTTTTCAGCAACAGGGCTTCCAGACTCAGATCGTTCAGGATTTGGGGGGAAGAGATCGGGTAGTTTTCGCGAGGTGAGAATTTTGCAAACAAAACGGGTCACGATCAATGCACAACATCCTGAGATAGAGTGGATTAAAGAGGCAGCCCAGTTGATTCGCGAAGGGCAATTGGTGGCCTTGCCTACAGAGACGGTCTATGGTTTAGGGGCTAATGCCATGGATGCCCACGCCTGCCAGGAGATTTTTAAAGTTAAGGGCAGACCTCAGGATAATCCACTGATCGTTCATGTCTCAGACTTGGAGATGGTTAAAAGGCTGGTGGAGGAATGGACTCCTCAAGCAGCCCTTTGCGCAGATAAGTTTTGGCCGGGTCCCTTGACCCTGGTCCTGGAAAAGACCGCCTTTGTACCGGATGTGGTCAGCGGGGGCTTAGGAACTGTGGCCATTCGGATGCCCAAACACCCGGTGGCTCTGGAGCTTATTAAGGAGGCCGGGGTTCCCATCGCTGCCCCCAGTGCCAATCTTTCCGGGAAGCCCAGCCCTACCCAGGGAATTCACGTCTGGAAGGATTTAAAGGGCAAGATTCCTCTGATCTTAGATGGGGGGCCTTGCGCTGTAGGTGTAGAATCCACGGTCCTGGATTTGACAGGTGAAGTTCCGACCATCCTTCGCCCGGGTGGCATCACCAGGGAGCAGCTGGAAGAAGTCCTGGGAGAAGTGGCGGTGGACCGTCCTGCACCGAATCAGGCACCGAAAGCTCCCGGCATGAAATATCGCCATTATGCCCCCAAGGGGGAACTGACTTTGCTTATTGGCGAGAGGAAGAATGTTATCCGCAAAATAAAAGACGAGCTTCGCAAGGGACACTCCCGGTTGAAGAAGGTAGGCATTCTCTGTACCCTGGAAAGTGCGCCGGACCTGCACAGCCAGCTTCCGGATCTGCTCTTTGTCTTAGGATCGGAGGATCATCCTGAAGAGGTAGCCGGGAACCTCTACGAGGGTTTAAGGCTCTGTGATGAGCAGGGTATGGATATGATCCTGGCCGAAGGAGTTTCCGAGAAGGGTCTGGGCTTCGCCATCATGAACCGGTTGCAGAAGGCTTCCGGGCAGAGGGTTATGCGGGTGTAAGCATGCAACCTTCCCCCATGGCATAGAATTACAGAGATATTGTATTCTACCTTCGAACAGGAGGAATGGGGATTGAATCTTGCATGGATCTTGGCGTTGTCCGTTGCTTTAGGGGCGGATGCCTTTTCTCTGGCCTTGGCGATCGGCCTGGTAGGAGTCGGAAAAAGGATGACCTTAAGGCTTTCTCTGCTGGTCGCTGTCTTTCATGTTTTTATGCCCTTAGGAGGGCTGTTTTTAGGACAGACCCTGGGAATGTTTCTCGGTCATTTAGCCAAAGGGATAGGTTCCCTGGTGCTCCTCTGGTTAGGGGGACGGATGATTTTTCATGTCTGGAGACCGGAGGCGGAATATATTCCCCTTTCTAAAGCCAGAGCAAATCTTAATCGCCAGCAATTGCCCACCGGGATTTCCCTAAGCGGTATCGGTATGTATGCTTTGGCAGCCAGTGTAAGCTTGGACGCCCTTAGTGTAGGATTTTCTTTAGGGACTGTGGACAGCCGCATCGGGCTTACGGTTCTGGTTATGGGTACTGTGGCGGGAATCATGATGGGGGGCGGTTTGGTCCTCGGCCGCTATGTAGGTTCCTGGTTAGGAAAACGGGCTGAAATCGTCGGGGGCTTTGTTCTCGTGATCATTGGTCTAAGGATGTTATTGGGATAGGAGTAGTCGGGCGTGCGAATTGTATTTGTTTGTACCGGCAATACATGCCGGAGCCCCATGGCTGAAGGTTTAGCCAGGGGGATTTTGGGAGCGGATATCCAGGTGGAATCCGCGGGTTTAGCAGCTTGGGAGGGAGAGCCTGCCACTGCCCAGGCGGTTCAGGTCTTAAAGGAAAAAGGCATCGATCTCACATCACATCAAGCTCGCTTGGCTCGCAGGGAAATTCTGGCTTCTGCAGATTGGATTATTCCCATGACCGGTGCTCACGAGGTGCAGCTTAAGGGGGCTTTCCCTGAGTTTGCCGCGAAAATCAAAAGGTTGGGGCGCTGGGCCGGAGACGGAAAAGATCAGGATATCCCGGATCCCTGGGGCGGAAGTGTGGAGCGGTACCGCCGGTGTGCGGAAGATATGGAGGCTTTGCTCCATAAGGTCAAGGCAAGCCTGGAGGGGCGGCATTGAACGAGACTGCCTTCAGTGATCATAGCTTGGGAGAATCATGGACAAACTAAGACGCCATGGCTATTATGTGCGGAAGTTTTCCTGGCCGGACAAGGCAAGTTTTAAGTATTACAGAGTATTAGGCAGGGATTGGCTGATTAATGTAGAAAACTGCTATAGATATTGGAGGTGTCCCTTTTGAAAATTGCATTAGGAGCAGATCATGGCGGGTACGAACTTAAAAATGAGATTCGAGCCCATTTAGAAGAACAAGGGATTGAGATTCTGGATTTCGGCACCAACACTAAAGATTCTGTGGATTATCCCAGGTACGGTTTCTATGTAGGCGATGCAGTGACTAAAGGCAAAGCAGACTTAGGAATTGTGGTCTGTGGTACAGGCTTAGGGATCTCCATCGCTGCCAATAAGGTACCAGGGGTTCGTGCTGCAGTCTGCACTGAGACCTATTCCGCACGTATGGCGCGGGAACATAATAACGCCAATGTCCTGGCTCTTGGAGGCAGAGTCACCGGTTTGGGCTTGGCCTTGGATATCGTGGATATGTTCGTTAAAACTCCTTTTGCCGGTGGACGACATGCTTGTCGGGTCGATCTCATCGACGCCATTGAAAAAGGAGAAACTCTCTAATTCCCTGTACGGAGGCAATCATCAATGAATTTTGAGGATATGGATAAAGCCTGGAATCAAGCTTTAGAAGAATTCTTTGCCCAAGCTGGTTTAAAACCCAGGCAAATCGTCGTGCTTGGCTGCAGTACCAGTGAGGTTATGGGACAACATATTGGGAAGGCAAGCAGCGAAGAGGTGGCAGAGGCCCTTCTTCCCGCTTTATTAGCCAAAGTCAGGGCGCGGGAGCTCTATTTGGCTATTCAGGCCTGTGAACATTTGAACCGCGCTCTGGTGGTGGAAGAAGCTTGTGTGGAGCAGTATGGCCTTGATGCCGTAACCGTCGTCCCTTCGCTGTTAGCAGGGGGCTCGATGGCGGTTAAAGCTTGGCAGAACTATCAAGCACCGATGATGGTGGAAACAATCCGCGGGCATGCCGGGATTGATGTGGGAGATACCTTTATCGGGATGCATCTGCGGCCGGTGGTTGTACCCATACGTCCTTCCATTAAATCAATCGGCCATGCCCACCTTACCATGGCCAGAACCCGGCCGCGGTTGATCGGCGGCCCGAGGGCGATGTACCCCGTAGTATAGCCGATTCTCATGAGTTCGACCAACAACAGCGGGGGTGAAGCCCCCTCTGAGTTAAGTTATCACTGCACTAATCCGCGTTTGGCCCCCGCCTCTAGAGGCGGCGGGTGTCCAAGGGCGGCTAAGTCCAGTATGGACTCGATTAATTTTCAGTGGGGTCGAATCCCTCACTGAAAAAAGTCTCGTTCAATCTATAGAGACAGGAGTGTGGGTAATATGGATTATATTAAGGAATGGATTCTCCCTCAGGATCCCGAAGTGGCAGAGGCTATTGCCCAGGAGGAACAAAGGCAGCGCCATAAAATCGAGCTGATTGCCTCAGAGAATTTTGTGAGCCGAGCGGTCATGGCCGCCCAGGGTTCCGTTCTTACCAATAAGTATGCGGAAGGATATCCGGGAAAACGCTATTATGGCGGCTGTGAGTATGTGGATATCGTTGAGGATCTGGCCCGGGAGCGGGTGAAAAAGCTTTTTGGTGCGGAACATGCCAATGTACAGCCTCATTCCGGCGCCCAGGCTAATACCGCCGTATATTTTGCTATGCTTAAACCCGGGGATACGGTTCTCGGCATGAATCTTTCCCATGGAGGGCATTTAACCCACGGCAGCCCGGTGAATATCTCCGGGATGTATTATAACTTTGTCGCCTATGGGGTGGATCAAGCCACCGAACGCATTGATTATGACGTGGTGCGTCAATTAGCCCTTGAGCACCGCCCTAAAATGATTGTAGCGGGAGCCAGTGCCTATCCCAGACAAATCGACTTTGCTCGCTTAAGAGAAATTGCCGATGAGGCGGACTCTTACTTCATGGTGGATATGGCTCATATTGCGGGCCTGGTGGCAGCCGGGCTTCATCAAAGCCCTGTTCCTTACGCACATTTTGTAACCACCACCACTCATAAAACCCTGCGGGGCCCCCGGGGGGGACTGATTCTATGCAAAGAAGAATTTGCCAAAGCTATCGATAAAGCCATCTTCCCCGGCATTCAGGGCGGCCCGTTGATGCATGTGATCGCGGCTAAGGCTGTTGCCTTTGGTGAGGCTTTAAAGCCGGAATTTGTGGAATATCAAAAACGCATTGTGGAGAATGCTAAAGTACTGTCGGAAACTCTGGCGGAAAAAGGTTTCCGCGTCGTTTCCGGAGGCACGGACAACCATTTGATGCTTGTGGATGTACGGTCTAAAGGCTTGACAGGGAAAGAAGCAGAGTATATTTTAGATGAGGTCGGTATTACGGTAAATAAGAACACCATCCCCTATGATCCGGCCAGTCCCATGGTAACCAGCGGCATCCGCATCGGCACCCCTGCCGTGACCAGCCGCGGTATGGATACCCTGGCGATGAAAAAGATTGCCGCAGCCATCGACATTGCTTTATCGGAACCCAATGAAGCGGGGGCTGCCAAAGCTCGGGATATGGTTGCAGCACTCTGCGCAGAATACCCGCTCTACCCAAATCTAGATTAGGAGTTGACACCCATGGCAAAAGTTCATGTTCTGGATCATCCTTTGATACAGCATAAATTATCCTTAATCCGAGACGAAAATACAGGGTCCAAAGACTTTCGTGAACTGGTAGAAGAAGTTTCCATGCTCATGGCCTATGAAGTGACCCGGGACTTTCCCCTGCAGGATGTGGAAGTAAAGACCCCGGTGGCTACGATGACAGCCAAGGCAATAGCCGGACGCAAAGTCGGGTTGATTCCGATCTTAAGAGCCGGTCTGGGCATGGTGGATGGCATGCTGAGATTAATCCCCACCGCCAAAGTTGGCCATGTGGGGCTCTATCGGGATCCGGAAACACTGAAGCCGGTGGAATACTACTGCAAACTCCCTACCGATGTGGAAGAGCGTGATTTAATTGTCATTGATCCTATGCTGGCTACGGGGGGATCCGCCACGGCGGCCATCACTTTTCTGAAGGACAGAGGAGCGAAAAGCATCAAGCTGATGTGCCTGATCGCTGCTCCGGAAGGGATCAAAGAAGTTCAGAACTACCATGATGATGTGGATATTTTTGTGGCGGCAGTGGACGATTATTTAAACGACCACGGCTATATCATTCCGGGTCTCGGTGACGCCGGAGATCGGTTGTTTGGTACCAAATGAAAGAGTTAGAACGGCCCAGTTGGGATGAATATTTTATGCAGATGGCACAAGTTGTAGCCGGACGCTCCACCTGCCTGCGCCGTCAAGTGGGCGCTGTGATCGTCAAGGATAAGCAGATCCTCAGCACCGGTTATAACGGCAGCCCCACAGGATTGAGTCACTGTGCTCAAAAAGGCTGCCTCAGAATGCAGCTGGGTATTCCTTCCGGAGAACGGACGGAGATTTGCCGGGCGGTCCATGCGGAGCAAAATGCTTTGGTTCAAGCAGCCAAGCATGGGGTTTCTATTAATGGGGCGGATATCTATACCACATTTCAGCCCTGTGTGCTTTGCACGAAGCTTCTCATTAATGCCGGTATAAAACGGGTCTTTTTCCTTTATTCCTACCCGGATCCATTGGCTTTAGAGATGGCGGCTGAGGCTGAATTGGAGCTTATTCAGCTGGAATTTCCCAATTCAATATAATGCAGAAAAGGGCTAGGGATTTCCCTAGCCCTGTCAGCATATTTTAGTATTGAAAGGATCTGAAAGCTGATTCTCCAGGATTTTGTTTTACACCGGTCGCTTCATAAGCTGCGCGGACAAAACTACCGCTCAAGTCCTCCGCTCCGAAAGGTACCCCGCCAAATCGCTCCTGCTCAATGGCGGGTTGGAAACGTCCTGTTTCCAACCTTTCTCCGCTGCGTGCTTTTCGCGAAGTTTTGTTTCCGCTCGCTTAAAGTCGCTTCCCTTGTGTAAAACAAAATCCTTGGGCTGGTTTTCGAGTTTAAGCGGTACGGATGCTAGGCAGTTATCTGACCTAGCTCTGGAGCTATTGAGTACGTGAGATCTGATGTTAGAAAGCCTCTGGTGGAGGGTTTCAGGATCTCACGCCCGAAGGTACGTTGTGTGCAAAGCTACAAGACCCAGATATAAAGAAAGCTACTTTAAAGGCAAAGGAGCGTATTCAAGTGGAAGGTAAAAAGGTTATGGTAGTCTTCGGGACACGGCCTGAAGCGATTAAGATGGCTCCCGTTGTTCAAGCTCTGAAAAGAACGTCTCTGCACTGTGAGATTGCTGTGACTGCCCAGCATCGGGAAATGCTGGATCAGGTGCTGGAGCTGTTTCAGATTAAGCCGGATTATGACTTGAATCTTATGCAGGCGGGACAGACTTTAACGGATATTACAACCCGCGCCCTCCAGGGTCTGAAGGATGTGCTGGAACAAGCCAAGCCTGATCTGGTCCTGGTCCACGGAGATACCACAACCACCTTTGTGGCGGCTTTGGCAGCCTTTTATGCTCAAATTCCCGTAGGTCATGTGGAAGCGGGATTGCGTACAGGCCATAAATATTCTCCTTTCCCGGAGGAAATGAACCGCAAACTGGCCGGAGTTTTAACGGATTTGCATTTTTCGCCTACGGAAACATCGAAAAGAAATTTATTGGCTGAAGGGGTTCCGGAAGAGAAAATATATGTCACAGGCAATACGGTGATCGACGCCTTGCTGACTACCGTAAAAAAGGATTATACCTTCTCCGATGCCGCCTTAAGGGAAATACTGGGTCAGAGTGCAGGACAGCGCATGATTCTTGTCACCACTCATCGCCGGGAAAACCTCGGTGAGCCCATGCGGCAGATCTATCGGGCTTTAGCAGAGGTTTTGGAGCATTATCCGGATACCTATGTGGTGTTTCCTGTGCATAAAAACCCCTCTGTCCGCCAAGTCGTCAATGAAGTTCTGGGCCATAATCCCCGGGTCCATATGATTGAGCCTCTGGACTATGAACCCTTTGTCAACCTTCAGGCTCAAGCCAATATTATTCTGACCGATTCCGGAGGAATTCAGGAAGAAGCCCCTTCCCTTGGAATCCCTGTGCTGGTGGTCCGGGATACCACCGAGCGGCCCGAAGCGGTGGAGGCGGGGACCGTATCTTTAGTGGGAACCAGCTATGAAAAAGTTCTTCAGGAACTGAGCCGCCTCCTGGGTAATCAGGAAGCTTATGAGAATATGGCTCATGCTGTTAACCCCTATGGTGATGGCCGAGCGGCAAGCCGGATCGCGAAGATTACTGAAGATTTTCTTCAAGCATAGAGAGCTTTGGAAAAGACGACTAGAGAATGTTAGAGACCGTTGAAGCTTGTTGTGGGCTGTATTATTCGGGAGCGGCCTTCTTGCTTTCCTTAACTGGTGCGGCGAGGGCCTTTTCCTCCAGGCTTGATAAATAGTTCTTTGCTTCATCGTAGAGTCTGTCTGCCAGTTCAACGAACATGTTATAGCTAAAGACTAATTGCACATATTTAGGTAAAAGCTGATACCCCTTTTCCACCACGAAGCCGAATTTCTCTTCCCCGGTCTGCAGCGCATACTCCTCAGCCTGCTTCTCCAGCCTCAGCATCAGCGAGAGCACAATCTTCCCCGCCTTTGTCCTTCCCTGGCTGATTAGATAAATAATAAAGACTGCCACAACAAGCAGCAGCCCCCAAAAGTTCTGGATATAACCTAATGCGGTTTCCATGGCCGATCTCTCCTTACAATCCTAATTTCGCAGTCTCTATCCGGTCACTTCCGGCATAGTAGTAATTTCTGTTGCCGTTTATTCCTTGCACTCCAACCCAGTGCTTATGCTTGGCCTGGATTTTCTCTGCAAAGGCTTTATGGACCATCGGGCATTTCAGCTTAAAGCTGAGCAAAAGTGCAGCTCCGACATCTCCATCGGCATAGATTACGAGGTGATCCACGTCATGCTCTCCCTTCAAATCAGTAAATAACTCTGCCCAGGGAAACTTAGCCCCTGGGCAGTTTGGTCTGTTTATACTGTCAATTCTGTAATGACCAATGATATGCCGGTTATCAATGGCGATGGCTGGGTACTTGGCGATGAGCTGCTTGTGGAGCCATAGGGTGGACTGATACTGAGCTTCTGTCAGCTCATCTCCAGGCATTCCTTCGTGTTCAATGCCGATGGTATAGTAGTTGGGATTCGTTCCATCATACAGGTTCCAATCGGGTTTGCTCACTATGCCTGCATGCCAGGCTGTGTTTTCATCTTTGACCAGCTGCAGTATGCGGCCGTTTCTTAAAACCAAATAATGTGCACTTGCCTGGGAGCCAGGATGCTGCATCCAGTCTAAGCAGCCCGGATAATAACCGGCGGTGATATGATTGACAATGGCCAAGGGTTGGAGGCCGTTGCGACCATATCTAAAGTTGGGGGTACCTACCCATTCGATTTGCGGCATACTTACTCTTCTTTCTGCTCGATGCGGTCAATCCGCTTGTGAGCTTGTTTTGATGACTCTTCAACCCGGGTAAGGCGTTCACCCATAGCATCTACGCGCTGCCCCTGGGTACGCTGTTCAAGCCGGATATCATCTACCCCGCGCTTAAGATACTCCATATCTGTGCGGAGGGCGGTGTCGACTGCGGCATCTTTTCTGACTTCTTTCTCTGCTTCCTTAGCTCTTGCCGTCCAGCCTAAGATGATTCCGGACAAAGCAGCCGCTACCCCAAGGAGGGTTGTAATAAGTGTAAAGTCCAAGGGCTATCACCTACCTCTTTTGAAGATGAACCTTAAGACCGCAACCCGCCGTTTCCGGCGGGTTGCGAGTGTGAGAAACGCTCTATGTGGCGTTATGTGTTTATTCTTCGTAGGCTCGGCGCTGCGAAATAGACCGGGTTATCTATACTGGCTTTATTGGTCTGCACAAACACTTGAGGTCTTTTATTCTCACCCTGCCAACGAAATTCTATGGTAAACAGCCGCCAGTCATTGTTTATCTCTCGCGTGCCATCCTCGGAGCCTAGAACGTAGTCATAGCTCCCACCATCGTACGGAATAATAAAGCGCGCCTCAACATCACTAAATTCTGTTCCGTCTTTTCTTGTGTAATAAGATACCCGGTACATCTCTCCTGGTATCAATTCTGTAGTCGTTGTGCCTCTTAGCCACAGCCATGGCTGTGGCATTTTAAGCACCTGGCCTCCGCATTGAATTTGCTCTAAAATTTCAACCCCGGATTGACCTGGATCAAGTGAGGACCAAGTAAGTGGGGTGGGGTAGATGTTTGGCCCCTGCGCGCCTAAGATTATATCGCGCAAAAAGTCATCTACAGTCCCGGTATTTCCTTGCGTCAGCCAAAGATCATAGGCGGAGGCTCCTGCCGGACCAGGCTCTCCCTGAGGACCTTGCTTTCCTTCTACATTTTGCACATCAGCGATCAGCTGCTGCAAAATGGGAATTTCGTCCATGCTTTCAATCGCCTCGTCGTTTAAAAGAGCTTTTCGAACGTCAAAGGCAAAACGAGGAGTAGAAAGTAGTTTTTCCCCTGCCAACAGCCTTACCTCAGCATGCACCTTGCCGGCCACCGCGATCGTGTTTGTTTTTAGAGTACAGGTGATTTTTCCATTGGCGGCGTCCGTGATGGTTACCCCGTTGGCCAGATCCTGAATAACAGTTGTGCCGTCAGGTTTTGCGAAAACAATTTCGACGGTCAGCTCTGATAGGTCTACAGGATCATTCATCTCTCTAATTGAGATATCCAGAGCACAGGTTCCGATATCCCCCTGCACAAATTCCATAACAGGCGCGTGCATAGCCTTTTCACGCTTTATATCCAGAGAAAGTCCGTATTTTTTTAACAACATTTTTATTCTCCTTCCAAATAAAAATAACGCCCTTTAGGCGTTCGCGGTACTGCGCAAAAGGGGTCTATTGCGCATCAATAATCTTCTCCAGTTATCTCCTTATACTGCCCAGCCGTGATAACCCTGCCTACGGCAAGCTTCACCATTTGTTTTGTCCATAATCCCTTTTCATAGTTGCTCTTAATAATTTCAAATGACATAGCTTATTCCTCCTTTATTCCATCGGTATCATCATCATAGACTGAAATTCCATTGCCGCGGCTATACGCTCTTCCGCCGATGGCCCTGAAGCAGGTGGATTTTCTTCGAAGTAGGTAATTGCATCTAATACCTCTTGGTCAGTCATTTCATCAGTAATAGATGTACCCTGTTTCCTATAAAGTTCTTTTGTTGCTTCAAACTCCATAAACACTGTCATATTAACTGGTTGGTTAGCAATAACATATTTCATATTAGACAATCTTGAAGCTGGAAACTGATTGAATACTTCCTGTGGACTTAAAACTTCACCAATAGGTGTTATTAGTGTTTCTTGCTTATCCCAAATTTTGTACTTCATAATATTAACCTCCTATTATTTTGAAATAATTCCCTTTTTGTATTTTACATAACCAGTTACTCTTCCCGGATAGATCAATGTTGTATTTACATTGGCTACCTGTTCACTGCTCTCTGTAAATTTATATTTACTACCTTTGGTTACCAATATATTAGCTGTAAAATCACTTAAATAAGTATCTATATTTGAGTAATCTGAATTATACACAGGAAACAAAGTATATCCTCCAACATATGCATTTGAGAGATTACTGCCATTTTGCGATAGTAACAATGTACTAGGAGCAGTTCTAACAAGGGATGAATCATAAATATCTACTACGTTTGTTTGCTGATTGCCATACCAATCTATATACCCTCCAACAAACATAGCGTAACCGTACTCAGAGGCTCCTGAGGTATAATATCTGTTTTTTGATAGTGGTGGGGCAACAATACGAGTAAGAGACGTATTATAAGCATCTACCACATTATAGAGATCATTTGAATATTTTCCCCCAGTAAACAAAGCATAGCTACCATTTGAAGCTCCCGCAAAGTAATCTCTTTGTTGAGATAATTCAGCAGGAGAAGTTCTGACAAGGGATTGGTTGTAAGCATTTACCGCCTTTGTCTGAGCAAGTAAAACATAATCTCCTACGTTTGCTCTTGCTACTGTGTACCTTACTGTATTATCAATATTAAGAATAGTTCTAACAAGAGATTGATCGTACGCCTCAATTGTGTCATAACTTCCTCCCAAAAATAAGGCATAATTGCCTATCCTTGCTCCCATTAAATACCTCTTTTCTTGAGACAATACTGTAGGAGAAGTTCTGATAAGAGACGTATTGTAAGCATCAACTACGTTTGAGGAACTACTACTGTTAAGTCGTCCCCCAGCAAACAAAGCATAGCTACCATTTGAAGCTCCCGCTATCCCCTCCCTTGGTTGAGACAATACTGTAGGAGAAGTTCTGATAAGAGACGTATTGTAAGCATCAACTACGTCTGAGAGACTACTACTACCGCTAATTGCTCCCCCCGCAAACAAAGCATAGCTGTCATTTGAAGCTCCCGCTGCACCAGATCTTGCTTGAGATAACTTTATAGGAGAAGCCTTATTTATACCATTTACACTAGAATAATAGTTTACAAAGTCAACCTGTGCATATCCCCCCCCTCCGCTACGCAAGATAAAAGACGTGCCGTTGTATACAGCCTGATAAAAACCCACAGGGAGATCCCCAGCAGTTAACACTGAGCCTTCCGAAGACAGCAATGATTTAACTCCTGTGCCGTCTGCGTTGATTGTACAGGCTCCAGTGTTGACCGCGGTTTGTTGCCATTCCACCGCTGCCCCAGTAACTAACGCAAAACCAGGATTTGCAACAACAATTGCATTCACAGAGCCAGTGTTTGGTTTGTACATAAGCCTTGAGTTGAGGGCCTGGGCAACACGCTGCGCCGTAAATGCCCTGGCCGTTGTGGCGGTTAACGCTTCGGCCTCTGCTTGGCTGATAACCGTGCTACTGAGCTTTTTGTCTAATTCAACCTTTAGTCCAGCTGGGGTCACGGCTCTTTGGTTGTCTGTGCCTGCGGTTACCTCTGCAGCAGTAGCAATCTCAATGTGTCCGGCCTTGGTTTCCGTCGCATTTTCCGCAAAGTGCGTAGCAAGGGTATCTCCTTCGGCGTTAACCAATACATTCTCGGCAGTGGTAATCGGCAAAACGGAATCCCAGCCATTGTTCGTTGCATTGCGCTTTTTTATAACTGTGTTGTATGTGGCCATTTTAAGCCCTCCTAAATAATTGCATACCATAAGTCTCCACTGGAGGGAGACTCCGGTTCGGTGACATTTACTGTTATACTAGGCAACCCGTCGAGTTTTGATTTATCCACGCCGCTCATCAGACCAGCATTACCGCCTGCTGCGGCACCTGGAATTACGTCGGCACCACCCGTGATATGTGTTGCTCCGTGGGCAGAGGGTGTACCTGACGCGTGTGAGTGTGAAGATATCACTCCTGTAAGTTTGGCCTCAATCTCGGCTTTGGTGATGTCACTATTTTTCTGAGCATTAGCTGGAGCATGGGCGGATTGGCTA
Organism: Desulfitobacterium chlororespirans DSM 11544; assembly: GCF_900143285.1. Classification (NCBI taxonomy): domain Bacteria; kingdom Bacillati; phylum Bacillota; class Clostridia; order Eubacteriales; family Desulfitobacteriaceae; genus Desulfitobacterium; species Desulfitobacterium chlororespirans. The sequence continues at coordinate 165,864 of NZ_FRDN01000006.1, read as the reverse complement.
TGATCGTAAGCTGTTTTTCCACGGTCACCGCGATAGGCTGTACTTGACGTTTCACCCAAGGCCAGTGAAGCACTAATTTCAACATAACCAGTACCACCCCAGCGATAGGTTTTATTCGTATCTATTGCGATATAGATTTTCCCAGTTTCGCCGCTCGAGGGAAATGCGGCCTGATTTGCGTATTCTAAAACATCGTCTACATAGGATGGCAATTGCGATGCAGGCACTTTGCCGCTTGCATCGAGTTCAGGATACCCGTTAGCCGTTCCTTTTTTACTCGCATTTTCCGGTGTAAAACCCAGAGCAGTTTGCTTACCATTCCACGATGCTTTTTCAGTATCTGACACAAACCTTTTAGCTGCGGATTCGGTTACGTTCTCGGCTTTTGTCTTCGGGTAGAGATTATCCCAAATTTCTCCGTTTCTTTGTTTGATTTGGACGTTTATATCTGCCATGGTATTGCCCACTCTTCCTTTATTAACCTTTTATAGGCTCAAACCAATAACCATCGGTTTCCGGTGGAGTAGTGCTGGTTTGAGCATTTGCAATATTTACTCCACCGCCATCAAAATTTACTTCAGATCCTATTGCAAACCACAGTGTTTTATGGTTCACTGCTGATGGCTCCTCTTCTTGCAAATATATACTTTCCGCCTTATGCGCAGCAAGTGCGCTCGCCACGGCCCCTGCTGCAGAGCCAGCGGCATCCGCGTAGGACTTGGCAGTAGCCTCCGCCGCATCGGCTTTGGCTTGAGCTCCGGCGATAGTTTCCGCATGATCATCCACAGCCTGAAGCATTTCTCTGATGGCTTGCCTTGAAACATTTTCATTTCCTAAGGGTAAGGGTATTCCTAATCGTGCTGATTGTTCTGGCATCAGCTAAGCACCTCCAGTTCATTCCAGGTAAGACCTTGAGCATCGAACTGAGCCCAAGTCCAGTTTTTAGCATCAAGCTCATACCACACCAGATAAGTAAATTCATAGATGGCTTTCAGATGAGCCGGTTTTATTTCCTCGATCGCATCTTTAAGATCATCCAGATTGGGCGGTATTCCTTTGGCCCCCACAAATTTCACAGTAAATTGATACTTGGCGTTATCTTCGGCAATTTCTACTTCCCCATTGCTGAAGCTTTCCGCAGCATTTTTAATCATCGCGCTTGTCGTTGAACCTTGGCCGCGTATCTTGCTTAATAGTCTGGTTCTGCGGTAGTCATAAGATTTTGAGACATCTGTTTTAAGTCCATAGGCCTGCTCCCAGTAGCTTAGTCCCCAGGTAGCTGTGTTGGCATCCAGTTGCTTAAACACATCGGCTTTAGCCGCCTCTGCAGCCGCAATCTGATTTCCCAAAGCCGCCTGCAGTTCTACGACTTCCTGACTGTTCTTGTAATTGGCCGGCAATAACTCAAGCAGCTCCGCCATCAACTGATCACCACCATTCCTGCAACAGGGACCTCATTAGCGGCGATGGTAATATTTGATGTTCCGCCATTGACGGTTAGATCTGTATAGTCAATGACCCCTTCGATATCCAGGAGCATAAAAGCAAGGCGATTGTAAATCAGTTCATACTTTTCAAAAGCAATGCTCTGCAAATAAGCGTTCAAGCTGTTCGCAAAAGCTTCCTTCACCGCGGACTTGGTGGTTGTACTTTCAATAGTAATCGTTGCCTCTACATTAATCGTAAGCGCCGAAGCACTTTCTACGGTCACCGTCGCTCCAATGGGCCTATTCTGTTGGATATGGTCAGCGCAACGGGTCACAACCTCTTGATCCACAGGAGCTTTAGCAGGGCTAACGATCAGGACCTTAACCGTGCCCGGTCCATTCCAGAGGGGAGCTACCTTTACCCCTCCCACACCATCAACAGCTAAAGCCCATTGTTCATAATGATAAACATTGCCGCTGGTTGTCGGCTTGCGAAGATAGGCATAGAGCCTTTCGACCAGGCTTTTATCGCTTTCCGGGTCTGTGCCCCCGACGGCAGCTTCATTGGTTACGCCGGTAAGTCCTGAGATGCTGACAATCTGCTGAGTAATGCTGCCGCCGGGAACATTGTAGGCTTCGCCTGTTTCAGCCGCTATGGCTGTGGTGCTGGCTGCTCCGGCGGTGAGCGTAACCGCCGACTCAGTGACAAATTCCAGGCCGTCACCTGTTAGAAAAACCGTCCCTTTAGGAACCGCCTTACCGTCGATTCCTGTGAAGCGCAGCACTGCGGAAGCCTTTGTACCGGATTTTCTGATGATCCCATAATGGGCAGCCTTTTTGTCAATATATACCCCAGAGGTTTCATCCACATAGACCATGGGGATAAGGGCATTCAAGCTGTCGTAAAGCTTCCAGATTGCTAAAGCAGTCGGGTTGACAAGATTATTCGTATAGCTTCCTTCCCGGACATCTACCAGCGCAAGTTCATTTAGGATATTTTCTTTGATACTTTCAGGCGTAATAGCTTCAAACATTGATATTCACCTCCCCATAAACCGTGATTATTCTGCAGCCAACCTTTACTGTTTCATTGGCAAAGTTAACTGTTATATCGGCTACATCTGTAATATATGGATTGATTAACAGGCATTCCCTTACAAATCGGGTTACCTCAGAACGTTTGAGGTCATCCGTAAAAGGCTGGCCAATCAACTGCTCCACTTCGTTGCCATAATTCCAAGTGTAGATCTCATACCGGTACCTGGGGGTATGGAGAGCATTCCATGCCCAAACCAAAACGGCCCGTGCCCCGTTGACAAAAGAGGGTGAGCCGTTTTTATAGATCGGTATATCCAGTTCAAAGTCCCAGTCCACTTCTCGGCAGAGGGGTAACGCTGTTTCAACCCTTGCCGCCCCCGGCTGAATCATCGGGAAAAGGCTCATAGGCTCACCACCTTGCAGAGTACGATAAATTTCTGATTATCCTCAAGGGAGAGCAGTAAAACACTGTCATCTTCAGCTAAGCTGCCCTCTATGCCGGCGGTAGCCGACATACTGCCGCCACTGATCGCCAGATTCCCTGTATCACCATGAAAAGTTCCGGTAAGATTTCCGGATAGTTCCGACATGGATAGGGCTTTAGTACGCCGCGCAATTCCCCCATTGATCAGCAGATCGTCCCCGGACAAAATGATGCCTGATGTACTTACTTTAAGGGGATTAACGTTAACGACTTTCCCTAAGCGATAAGATGTGGGCAGTTGTTCTTTAGCTTCACCGCGCATAGTCTCCAAAAGTCTAGTGTAAGGGTTATCTTCCATAGTTAAGTGTCATTCCTTTCGCTGCACTCAAGACCCAGAATTGAATGAAGGTCTTCAACCGGCTGCCTTTTCGCCGCTTTGGTTCGGCAATGTACCCACTTCCTTTTCGTCCATGATGTTCTTAAAATTGATAACCAGCTTGTTGAGATAAAGACCATTCTTCCAGGTATGAGTGTCACTATCGATGTAGAACAGTCCGTAAAGCCCGGTGTAGGGTTCCCGGACCACTACGGTGCCCCCGGAGACATTGGCCGCATTGCCGAGATTATTGATGGTAATCTTCTGTTGCAGGCCATTGTCATCCAGCATGTCCTGAGCTCTCTTTCCGGCATTCTCATCATCTGGCTGCCGGATATAGTCTTGCAGCAATCCGTACAGCCCAATGGATTCATCATTTTTGACACGGCGGATCAAATTGTCATCTTTATCGTAGATCGCAATTTGGTTGATCAGGCTCCTTATACTTTCTGAGGTGCTGGCCTCCATGAGATTGGAGCCGCCCTCAATCACCAGAGTCTCATCGGTAACCTTTTTTTCCAGGACATAAAGCTTTGGCCCTTTAAAGACCAGGTAGTATTTCTTCTTGGTCTGGTAAGAGGCCAGGGTGTAGGCAGTTTGGATGATATCATACAGTGTCGAACCAAGGAAATTACGGCTGATTTTAACTCCTGTATCAATGATTTCCCCGATTTCGATGTCAAAATCGGCACAGATCCTTTTGGCAATCGCCTCCGGAGCTTGATTTGTGAATTTATATGAGGTTTTGTTGCGTTTGAGATAGATTCCCCGGTCAAAGCAGGTAATATCAATAGTACTGCTTCCTGTATTCTTGGTGCGCTCAAATATATAGCCTTCGAATAATGTGTTGTTGTCCTGTATGAGCAGGATAGAATGGCCCAGGTTGCATGGGATCGTGGGTATATGCTTGTCGAGGGGAGAGGACAGCAGGCTGAAATCCAAGGTTCTGGCACATTGCTGATAGTCTCCGGACCACGTTATCTGGGGGACCAGCTGGCTTATATCGAATGTTCCCTCCGTGTTTTTCAAAAGCAGTTTAACCACTCTGACTGGTCACCTCCCCGATACCAATTGGCTTTTATCCGGCATGTTGAGTATTTGTTCGGGAAATATCAAATGCGGATTCGTTAGGCCATTGGCGTCAGCCACTTGGGGATAGAGACTGGCGTCCCCATAAAACTTTCGGCAGATGGAGCTCAGAGTATCTCCGCTTTCGACTGTATACGCTGTGGGCTTGTCGATGGCTGCGGCGGCAGGTCGGGGTTGGTTCTCAGTTCCGCTTTGCTCAACTTTTACGGCATTTAATTGCCGGTATTCGCGCAGAGTAAGGGTAGCGTAAACATCATGGGTCCCGTCCCGCTCTGAGTAAGCAATGGACTCCACTAAAACAGGGAGATTGACGGGGGTGTTCGGGATAACAAAGCGAATCACTTTGCGTTTATCGCAGAATTTTTGAAAGGTCTTCACATAGGTATAAGGATTCTCATCGGTAAGGGAAAAGGGGTAGGGTTGGGCAGGGAAGAGACAGTCTATTTTGATAGCGGCAAGGGTCCCATAGCCCGCTATATTAACATCACCAAGAGTATGAATATGGATGGTCTCTATCTTTATACCATGGGTAATCGTAAAGGACGGGGGCGTAACGGGAAGCAGGAGTTCCCGGTTTCCATCCTTGAAGATGAATTTTCGCAAACAATTCGCCTCCTTTTTGGGGTAGAAAAAAAGCACCCCCATTGTAGAGCGCTTGTAGGATAAGGACATTCACCTGTTCCTGAAGAGTGGCATAGACTATAGTGTATGCTTGGTTCAAAGTAATTTCTCTCAATAGGATTAGTGAAATTCCCAAGCGCTTGGGAATTTGGAATGAGAAAAGGCAGCCCAAAATCAAATGGCCAGTGCAGAGGCCCTCGTCAGGTTCCTGGCCAGTTCACGGGCTACTTTGCCAATATCTGCCTCTTCCCTGATGATGAAGCTGTTGCCGGTGATGCTTATAGTGCTTGCCCCGGAACCTTTTAAGGCCCGTGCCTCGCTGGCGGTCAGAACCCGCTCCCCTTCGTGGAGCAGCGCCGGGAAATTATCATAGGGTACATAGCTTAGGCCATAGGCTTGCTTGTCACCAGCAAAGAGTTTATTGAGCATATCTTCGCGCGTCGCCCCCCCGATTGGCGATCCTGTGCTTGGTGTGTTTGTGCTCGATCTCTGTGCGCTTGGTTCCCAAATGCTTGGCCTGCCTGTGCTTGATGTATTCGTGCTAGATGCTTTTATTTTTGAATTCTCAGCTATTGCAGACTCTATGCCCTTCGAAAACACAAGCCCCATCTCATACCCGGCATTATGATATTCAGCTCTTAAGGCCGCATCGTTTCTGATTCTGCCTACAAGCTTTTTATTCGAATCTATCATTAATTGCGCCCCATCGCTGGCGTTATACTCATCCTGCGCTATTGCCTGGGCTTCGGCAAGCAGCCCTCCCATCTTAGCTCCGGCTTCGTCAGAGTTGCTTGAGGCATATTCGGTGTATTCTTCATACAAGCCCATAAGTCTGTTTTTAATGTCGTCGCTAAAAATAGAGCTTATATCACCTGTCATAACTGCAGTTACCGCATCTCTTTCATATTGTTCAGATAAATTTTCTAATGACGCCCGCCACTCCCCGATCATGTGGTTAGCTTCTTTTAATTTCTCGCCACTCTCCCCCTCAAAGTAATCCGTCTGGGCTTGTAAGCCTTTTTTCCGTTCCTCTGCAAAACCCTCCCCCATGGCTGCATCCATATTATCTCGAGCATTCTCTAAGTTGCTCGAAAGTCCTTGGTAGCTTTGATTCAGTTTGTCCATATTCCCGGCATACTCTGCGCCCATATAATCGGCGATTGCTTTAGCGGCTTCGACACCGGAGATTTTCCCTGTGGAGACCATTTCCTGTACCTCAGATTCGGTTACAGTTTCAGTTACACTGAATGCCTTGGCAAGGGATTCCCACACCGGGATACGTCTTTCAAGCAAGGGATTCAGGAGCGCCTGTGTGGTTTGCTCGCTGGACCGCAGACGCCCCAAACTGGCGGCTACGTAGTTCATGTCCTCACTGCTCATACCCAAGGCCGTTCCGGCATCTCCGATTTTGGTAAGTTCCTCAAATAATTCGTCCTGCTTATAGCCGTTCTCGATCATCGTCTTGCTTATAGCGGCGAGCTGATCATAGTCAAAGGGTGTGGCTACGGTAAAGCCCGCCATCTCCGCCAGGAAATCCTTAGCAGCTTCATCACTGCCTAAGAGGGTTCCAAAGGATAGCTGTTTTTGTTCGCGGTTTCCTGCAATGCCTATTCCACGGGCAAGTGTATCTTCCTGGGATTGTTTAATGGTACTATACTGTTCCTGCACATAATTTTTAAAGGCATCGTCCTTTTTATTTTTGATGGATGTTGTCCCATTTAGCAGACCTAATCCTAAACCTGCAGCTGCTCCGGCGACTGTTCCAATAACCGGGGAACCAACCACTGATCCTATCGCCGCGCCTGAAATCACTCCACTTAGCGCATTTTGAAACATAGTACCTGCATCTGAGCCATATGCACTGGTGGCATACGCATTCGCAATATGTGTCACGGTATCTTCTAAAAGCTTTCCTGCCCCTGCCGTCGCCAACTCGCCTAGCAAACTTTTGCCAGCGCTCCCTCCGGCCCCTGCCCGGTTTTCGCTTTTGCTTATTGCACCGTATAGGCTAAGGATATCTTTCTCTGCTTGACGGGCACTATCTGCGACTAAACCGAAGTTTCTTCTGGCATTCTCATAATTCGCATTGTTTACTTCCATTTGTATTTTGTCAGCAGCATTTCTAGTTAAGGAAAATTGTTTTTCTGCTTCTTGTAAGGCTTGTTTTGCCTTGCCCATGTCGACCTTAAGACTGATTTTTGTTTTATTTAAAGCATCCAGTTTAAACGAAAGACCCATAAGATCCTTACTAAAGGACTGGTTAGCATTGCGTATCGTGGTAATCGCCTGAGTATAGTTATCCTGAGCTGAAATGTTTATACTAATATCACGAGACATATTTGGTATCCCCCTATTGTTTTACGTAGATGGGAAAATGGTACAATAAATTTATTTCTCCGACCTTTGTTCCATGTGTTTTTCAAAGAAGGCTCTTATCATCACCTTTTCCCCTGGAGGCAGGTTGTAATAAGAGCCTGGTGTTATGTTCTTTTCGATAAACAAATAATACATAAGCTGGATCTCAGGATCCGACTCTATTTTTTTTAACCTCTTCTACCGTAGTAACCCGATAGCCGCTCAGTTTCTCGATTTCCCGGGAAATATCCTCGATTTCGCCCGGAAGAAGCATGGTTTTGATCATTTCCAAGGGCGTAACCGCATTATATTTTTGCTTAAGATCCTCGGACTTCAGATCGGGGGAGATCACACCGGCCAAGAGAATGTGAACTTCCATATCGCCGCCGGCATGGCTGTTTTTAATCTCAGCCACCCGGTTGAAGCTGAGGGCCCGCAACCGGAAGATGATATCCCCGCCGCAGGCTTTGCTCAACCGCTTTAATTTAATCTCTTTCTCCGGCATATTGGGCCGCTCCCCTTTAAGCAACAGCTCTAAGGTATCCATTATCTCGCCTCCACAGCGTCAAGAAGTTCATAATCCGTAAAGGAAAAGGGAGCCTCGATCTTTCCGTTGGTGGCTACTTCCCAATCGGCCAGAGTCAGATCGTCGAAGCTTACATTTTTCAGTACAACCCGCTCAGCGCCATAGGCATCCGGGTCATTCAGCTTGGAGATCACCACAAAACGCAAATCTTTGCCGTTGCGGATCGAGGCGCCAATAGCGTTAGCCATCCGGCTGGAGACCTTGTGCATCCGCAAGGAGCCTGTGCAGCTGATACTGGAGACTTTCTTATCCGTAGCCATCCGACCGCAAATTTGCACATCTTCTTTATTAAAGCTTACTTTAGCCTGCATGCCATAGCATTCACCCACATAGGCGTTATCCAGCCAAACTTCCAATATGTTATCCTGCGGGCTGCTTTATCCCACAGTTCTATATGTTTCCACATAGTTCAGACTATATCTTCACCCGTTAAGGGTGGCGGGTACTCGTGTTGGGCTTATTGGTTGCCTTCCTCACCCATTAGTCGTTGCACCTTCCAGGCTACTTTCGGGCTTCGCCTGGCTCGGCTCAGAGTTGCCATAGCATAACAAAAGAAGTGCTCATAAAGCACTCCTTAGAATCAAATTTATCTCATCAATTTGAGTGTATGGTATTCTTAATAATGCAATGCCGTAACGAGAGCAGAATTCGTCCTTTATTTTCTCACTTCTTTTAATTGATGCAAGTTTTTCTTGGGCATTGACCCATCTTCCAACTTTATAATGCAATTCTCCATCGTATTCTATTAACAGTTTCAGTTCTCCCTTATCATTGAATACGGCGAAGTCAAAAGGTAAATAACTTTTATGTTTGCAACGTTCATCTCGATATTCTCTTACAAAGTTATAACTATGTTCGACTAAAAAGTCATAAATTCTTTTTTCACCTTTTGATTCAGCGCAGTGTGGGCATCTTACTCCTTGCAGAAAGTTGCCAGCTCGCATACTAAATTCTCGACCACAAAAGACATGTTCAAACTTAATGTGCACGGCATCACCTTTATATTTCCCCAAGACCTTATATTCATCTTCGACCAAGGATTTAACCTCTTCAACATATTGCTCGTGGGTCTTTTTCCTTAGGTCTCCAATTCGGCCATATCCACATATCGGACAGGTATGACCAGCTAAAACGTGTTTTGGTGAAGCTTCAAAAGTATGTCCGCAGTTTATATTCCTAAATAGCACCTTTTTACTGTTGTTTACATAGTCGCTTAAAGCGACACAGGCACCGTTTGTTTTATCTTTTAACCGGTTAACAAACTCCCTGTGCGAGTTAGCATTACATCTACCGATATGGTGGTGCGCGCAAATAAAGCATCTTCTCCCCCCTTGGAATGAATTCCATGTGGCTTGATAGATATGCCCTTTATTGCATTTAATGTCGAGCTTAGTATGCGCATTGATGTAATCCGCAGAGAGTAATTCGTACCCTTCAAGATGGAAATATGCACGCAACTCTGCTACAATTTTCTTTTTTGACATTGAAACAGCACCTCCGAAAGTGCGTTCGATAATTAAATTGTAGGAAGAAGGCTCGGAAAACCTTCTTTTTCAATGGGATTCGCGATTCCTATATGTTTATAATACCATACTTTTGTTGCTATACCTTAGGTTTTCTCTGAATTCTCCCGCTTTATTACCTGATTATTACTAATCAGGAGGGCAAAGTTTCACCCCATGTACCAGACATTACTCTTTTCGCACTATCCACTTGTCCATTCCTCCTTAAATCACAATATCCAGATCGATATCCTCAATAGCATCCAGGATCTTGATGCTGGCTTTGAGGTAGACCTTATCCCCGGTGTTGGCCTCTTTGATGTCCTGTTCGGACAGGGCGGAGGTATCCACTCCCGCGGACTGCAGATAAGCTTCCTGAGCTTCGGTATCGATACCTACCGAGCTGGTTCCTGGCTGCAGGATTCCGTCCAGCTCCAATTGAGCGAAATAGCCGCTGATCGCTGTGATCAGCAGGCATTTGTTATCGTAACTATTGGCATATTTGCCGATATAGTTATCCTGAGCGGTCATCTTAATATCGTTGCGGATCATATCCACAGCTTCCACAATCTTGATCTTCTTAAATATTTCGCTTTTGTCAGGGTTAGTCGTTTGCAGGCTATTCACTCCCCGCCCGACTTTAACTTTCTCACCATCGTGGAAAATAATAAACTCACCACGGTCAATTGCTGTATCCATGTCCGCTTTGGCTAGTCTGGTCACATCGGTAACCTCAGGCAGTGGAGCATAAGTGCAGCTGATGGTCATGGGAGTACCGGCAATCAGCCCGGCAATCCGGGAGCAGTAGCCCGAGGCGTCGTAAGTAGCTGTTCCCACTTGAATGCCGGAAGTTGTGAAGTTTATAATTGCTTGACTATCTTCAGCCTTGTGGGGCAGCACGGTTTTAGGTGTCAATCCGTTGGCGCGTTGAGCGGCTACCCATGAGGCAATCTCTGTCGCCTCGGCAGCATCACAGTCCGGGGGACCGACGACATAATCGAAAGTCTGCGTAGCTAAATAGCTTAAAGCGGCGGCAAGGTTTTCAGCCGTATCAGGCAGTACATAGACAAGCACCTTACGCGGCGGGTGCACATAGCCCAAAAACGAGCGACTGATATAATCCTTATTCAGTGTTCCCAGAGCTGCGGGGATCTGGGTCACATTGGTCAGTACATGCATCCCTTGAGCGGTCGTAGCAGCGTCCTTTAAAATAATGGCAACGGTTCCCTTTTGCGAACGCTTAATAGCAGCAGCAGCCGTTGTCTTAAATTCAATATTGATATTTGGGAGTCCCAATGTTTATTCCTCCTTTATGGCCGTATAGACCTCTTTCATTAATGGTGTGATATCCTGCCCATCTGAACAATCCTCAAAGTATTCAAACTGCAGATCCACATAGGCTTGATCAGCGTTGCGGCCTCCTGGGCTGGCGGCGACAGAGATTTTTCTGTCTTGGACGGATAGATACCCGGCGCGGAAAAGATCAAGCACACTTTGCTGGGTCAATAAGAGATTGGCTGTATTGTCAGGCTCATCACCCGTGATATCAAAGCAGGTAATAGTAAAATAGACTGCCTCATGGACGGTCCTGCAATTCACCGGGGAACGGTCCGCTGTCACAAGTTCAATCATGAAGCTGGGGCGCGCCAAGGGCTCAGGATGGAGATCCATGTAGATCGTATGGTCAGGGTAGCTCTCAGCCAAAAGCTGCTGGATCCCAGCCATAATGTGAATATTGTTTAAAATGTTGATCCCCCCTCAATGCGCTTTCCTATATTCTCCGCAAATTTTTGAGCTAAACGGAGCGCTTTGGCTTCGATAATAATTGGGGAGGTGTGTTCGCCTGCTTCTTCCGTCAGTTTCTCCAGATCTTCAAGAAGTTTATGGTGAGCTTGAGGCAATTCCCTGTGTAACTGATATAGGTCATTTGTGAAAGCGGCAAATTCTTTCTCATTCACGCTCACACCTTGTCTCGCCTCCTTTTTTTGATCTCTGAAATAATATTTAGCCGTCTTTCTCTACCTTGGGCCCTTTGGCCGGCCTTATGCCGACTTCGCCGGAGCTATTCGTCTGTACTCAACGGTCCATATGAAGTTGCCAAAGAACAAGGGATTTTAAAAAGAGCTTAGGCATTGACATGCGTCTGAAAATATTCTAATATTAGAGCGTGAAACAAACGCAAAAGTTGGTTGAGCGACCGGACTTTTCAATAACCCAAGCTGTTGGGACCATAATATCTGAAAATAAAACGTAAGTCAATAGTAAATCTGAATATTTTACGTAAATATTTTTCTGGAGGTGCTCTTTTTTGTTAGAAAAGATTCAGAGTTTATGTAAGACTCACAAGATAACCTTAACTCAGCTGGAAAGAGAGCTTGGCTTTGGGCGGGGCGCCCTATACAAATGGACCAAAAGCTTTCCTACGGCAGACAACCTTCAGAAAGTGGCCGATTTCTTTAAGGTATCTACGGATTATTTGTTGGGAATCTCTCCCTTCACCAATGCCAAAGAAGCGGGATGCTCGATTCGTGTTGCCGGAATGAAAGCAGCCCTTGATAGTCCTCAAAATAAGAAGCTTATCTGGGATGCAGCCAGGATTAATATTGATTCAGGTTTTTGGTTCAAAGACAGCACAAGAAAATACATAGAAAGTCTGCTCAAAAAAGAAGCGTTTACCGATGTTGAATATTACGACCTAAGCCTTTTTGTTGTTTGGGAGCTGATCTTACCCCCTGATTTCAGGGAGAATGCTCCGGTTGTTTTTGTCCTCTGGGGGCAAAGTATTACTTTCTATCTTGATTACTGGTCTATCCCCAAACTCACCATTGAGGATAAAGAAAGTAAGATCTTCTACAAAGAAGGTCCCGACGATGTTAATGGAGAAGTTTCTACTGAGTACATTCTGTCCGGATTCACTGACGATGGTGAGCAGTACTCAGCCGCGGAAAGTGTAAAAGAGCAAGACGCTTTGACCGGTAGTTACGAACCTGAAACCATAGCCGCTCATCACGACGGGGAGGAGTGGACCGACGAGGAATTAGCGGAAATCGAGAGGTTCAAGGAATTTGTGCGCTCTAAAAAGCGGGATAAATAGAGGTGAAGATATGACTTTGTACGAAACCCTTTGCGCTGAGCTGGCTCAACAGGAAGTTGGAGTTTATGAAGTCTCTCTGCTGCCCAAAATCAAAGGCTTATATTGCGATAAAATAATCTGGCTTAACCGCAATATCGAGACAGAACGGGAAAAAGCCTGTACCCTTGCTGAAGAGCAGGCCCATTACCTTACTTCGGTGGGAGATATTCTGGACCAGCATAAAGTGAGGAATCGGAAGCAGGAGCGATTGGCCAGACGCATGGCCTATGAAAAATTAATCCCCCTCCAGAGCTTTGTGGGGGCTTCCAGAGAGGGGATCAGGAGCAGATATGAATTTGCTGAATATATGGACGTGACGGAAGGCTTCCTGGAAGATGCTTTAGCTTATTACAAGGAAAAGTACGGTCCGCACGTTGAGTGGGCGAACTACCTGATCTGCTTTGAGCCGCTGGAGGTTGTGACGCTATTTGATGAAAGATAGTCATTCATCATTATTTTTTTCAATCGGTTTCCTGTGATTTATTAATTGCTTATTTCGAACTCGCTTATTGCGATAAGCATAAAAAATTGTTATGATAGGGAAGAGGAAAAAATAAATATTTAGAAAACGGCGTTATTATTTATATCAGGCATAAATTTTTACTATTTCCAATTCTTCGAAACACTCATTGGAGTCAGAAGGGAAGTAAAATGGGCGACAATCGCATGACCGTACTTAAGGCGATGGCTTTCGGGACAAGTATTGCGACCACTCTGGCCGGACTGGTCGGGGGAGGATTTCTGCTGGGGCGTTTTCTTGATCAGCGATTCGGCACTCAGCCTTGGCTTTCACTTCTCTTGATGATTTTAGGTTTAGGATTGGGAGGATGTTATTTGGTTGTTACACTGAGAAAGTTTGGCGTTACGGATGACAAAAAATAATTTAATCCTCCTGCTGGTAGGAACCTCTTTCATTCTTATGGGAGTGGCAGTGACAGGCAATTCCAATCTCTTAGGTGCGCTCCTGGGCTATGTACTAGGTTTTTTGCTTACTTTTTGGTTACATAGGGATACTCTGCGCAGCGTGGATGACGAAGTGGTTATCGCGATTAAACGCATGCGTCGGAGTTTTTTTGCGCGTTTGGGCATGGTAACTTTGGCGGTTGTTGCAGTGGGTCGGTTCCAAGCGGCCTGGCTGTTTCCTTTGGCTCTGGGTATAGCCCTGGGTCTTGCAATCTCTCTCATGGCAAGCATAAAGAACATTTTAAGCAGTGGAAAGGGGTGAATTGATAGACAATGCATGAAACGATATTGTGGGAAATCGGGGGCATGACACTCCATGGCAAAACCCTGATCATGACTTGGATAGTTATGGCAATTATCATAGTTTTTGTACTTTCAGGGGCTCGGCATCTGACCAGTGGTAAACCGGGAAAAATGCAAAATGTCCTGGAGTGGATGGTTGATTTTGTTCGCAAGCTCATCTCAGACAATATGGACTATGAAAAAGGTAAGCCTCTTCTTGGCTACTTAGTTACTTTGATTTTATTCGTCTTTGCCTCCAATATGTTTGGCTTGATTCCGAACTTTACTTTTGGCCTTTTGCATAATGTGGAGTTCGCCAAGTTGAACGAAATCTTCCATGGGGCTGCGCTGATGTCGCCAACCGCCGACATCAATACCACGATGGCTTTAGCGCTCATGACCATGGGTTTGGTCATCTCTATGGGAATAAAACATAAAGGATCTCATTATTTTCATCATTTTTTAGAGCCTTATAAGATATTTGCGGTGATTCACGTCATCGACTTATTGTCCAAGCCAATGACCTTAGCCTTTCGTCTTTTTGGAAATATCTATGCCGGTGAGGTCCTCATCTCTGTGATCCTGATGCTTCCCGGTATTTGGGTATTGGGAGGAATCCTGCCTGATGCCATTTGGCTGGCCTTCAGCGTCTTTATCGGGGCGATCCAAGCCTTCGTCTTTACGGTCTTGACCACAGCCTATGTGGCTCAAGCAGTGGCTGAGGATTAAGAATTTGTATCCATTCTTCGTTTATTTTCAGTGCTGAAACAGGCACTGAGGAATAATACTTAAAATTTTATTGGGGAAATAAGAAAGGAGGAAACTCTGTGGACGTATCTGCTGCTGCTGCACTGGGTGCAGGGATTGCTGCTGGATTAGCAGCCCTCGGAGCTTCACTTGGTAATGGTAGTGTTATCACGAAAACTGTGGAAGGTATTGCCCGTCAGCCTGAAGCTAAAGGGGCTCTGCAATCCACCATGTTTATCGGTGTCGGTCTGATCGAGGCTTTGCCTCTTCTGACCTGGGTACTTGCCTTACTTCTCATGTTCACAAAGTAGTCTGCAATACATGGGCGAGATCTTAAGTCCCAGCCCGTCAAGAACAAGGGGGAACAGTAAGTTCCCCCTTGAAAAAATCATCGCTGGACAAGACTTGAGAGGGGGGTAAATATTGAATCCCATACATTTTGATTTAACATTGGTCGTCCAGGTCTTATCTTTTTTGCTCTTGGTTTATATTCTCAGACGATTCGCTTGGAATCCCCTCATCACGATGATGGAGGAGCGCCGCAATCAAATTGAGGCTAACATCGCCAATGCAGAAAAAGAGCGCCTGCAGGCTGAACAAATAAAGCGCGAATATCAGGAAGAAATGCGCAAAGCCCGTCAAGAAGCTCAGGAAGTCATTGCCAAAGCAACCAAACTGAGCGAGCAGCGAGCTGCCGAGATTCTCGCGGCTGCCCATGGCGAAGCCGAAAAGATTAAACAGTCGGCTTTGGCTGATATTGAACGGGAACGGGATCGGGCCATTGCTCAGGTCCAGGCACAAGTCGCCGATTTATCTGTGGCTGTCGCTGAAAAAATTATTCGTAAGAACCTGGATGTCAGAGGCCAGGAAGATATGATTGAGCAATTTATTCAAGAAGTAGGGGAATTGCCATGTTAAAGGGAGCGATAGCTCAGCGGTATGCCCAAGCCTTGTTTGAACTTGCCGTCCAGGAAAACCTGGACGCTATCGAGGCTGAACTTCAGGAGCTGACACAGTGTATTGAACAGAATGCTGAGGTAGCCCACGTCCTTTATCATCCGCATATTTCTCTTTCCGAGAAGAAAGATCTGATGAATAAGATTTTCGCCGGCCAATTAAGTGTTACGGTGCGAAATTTCCTCAACCTGCTGATCGATCGCAGACGGCAAAACTATCTTTTGGAGATTGCCCGGGTCTTTGCACACCTTGCCGACGAAGCCCGCAATATTGTGGAAGCCAAAGTCTACAGTGCAATTCCCCTGAGTGAGACTCAAGAGCAGCGTTTGCATCAGGAATTGGTCCGCATGACCGGAAAGAATGTACGGATGGTTAAGGAAGTGCGCCCGGAGCTGATCGGCGGTGTCATGATTCAGATCGGGGACCGTGTGATGGATGGAACCGTGGCCTTTAAATTACAGAGGATTCGCCAAAGCCTCAGCCACGCATAAAAGGGTCGAGAGAACCTCAAAAAATAGGGGTGAATAGACGAAGATGAATTTACGTCCAGAAGAAATCAGTTCAATTATCAAACAGCAAATTGAACGTTATGATAGTGCAGTGGAGGTAGTGGATGTAGGTACCGTAATCCAAGTTGGGGACGGAATTGCCCGGGTTCATGGTCTGGAAAAGGCTATGTCCGGCGAGCTTCTGGAATTCCCCGGCGGCATTTACGGGATGGCCATGAACCTTGAGGAAGATAACATTGGCTGCATTATCCTCGGTAAATTTACTGAGATCAGAGAAGGGGACCAAGTGAAGCGGACAGGCCGTATTGTGGAAGTTCCGGTAGGGGAAGCCATGATTGGCCGCGTCGTCAATGCCCTCGGTCAGCCCATTGACGGAAAAGGCGAAATCAAAACCGACAAATTCCGTCCCATTGAAAGCACTGCCCCGGGAGTCGTTTATCGGAAATCCGTTCATGAACCACTCCAAACGGGACTCAAATCCATTGATGCCATCGTTCCTATCGGCCGCGGCCAGCGGGAGCTGATCATCGGTGACCGGCAAACCGGTAAAACAGCGGTAGCCGTGGATACCATCATTAATCAAAAAGGCAAGGATGTTATCTGTATCTATGTCGCTGTAGGACAAAAAGCCTCCACAGTGGCCGGGGTGGTAAAAACCCTGGCAGATCATGGCGCCATGGATTACAGCATCGTGGTTTCGGCCACGGCCTCCGAGCCTGCTCCCATGCTTTATATCGCACCCTATTCCGGATGCGCCATGGGTGAAGAATTCATGTACAACGGCAAGCACGTTCTGATCATCTATGATGACTTAACCAAACAAGCGGCCGCTTATCGTGAACTGTCCCTGCTTTTGAAACGTCCTCCCGGCCGTGAAGCTTATCCCGGAGACGTCTTCTATCTCCATTCCCGTCTATTGGAACGGGCAGCCAAACTCTCTCCGGATTTGGGCAGCGG
The DNA here is from genome assembly GCF_900143285.1 of Desulfitobacterium chlororespirans DSM 11544. Lineage (NCBI taxonomy): Bacteria > Bacillati > Bacillota > Clostridia > Eubacteriales > Desulfitobacteriaceae > Desulfitobacterium > Desulfitobacterium chlororespirans. The sequence goes on along the minus strand of NZ_FRDN01000006.1, from coordinate 148,898 downwards.
TTCCATGACCGCCCTTCCCATCATTGAAACCCAGGCGGGAGACGTTTCGGCTTACATTCCCACCAACGTTATTTCCATCACCGACGGCCAGATCTTCTTAGAGACTGACCTTTTCAACGCCGGTTTCCGCCCGGCCATTAACGTGGGGATCTCCGTATCCCGGGTTGGCGGCTCCGCTCAGATTAAGGCGATGAAACAGGTGGCCGGACAATTGCGCTTGGATTTGGCTCAGTATCGTGAGCTGGCGGCTTTTGCCCAGTTTGGCTCCGATTTGGATAAGATCACCCAAATGCGCCTCACTCGCGGAGAGCGCATGATGGAAATTCTTAAGCAAAAACAATATGAACCCATGGTCGTCGAAGAGCAGGTCGTTGTACTTTATGCAGCGGTCAAAGGCTTCCTGGACGATATCCCGGTGGATAAAATTAAGAGCTTTGAAGAAGAATATCTGCGCACCATGCGCACCACTAAAGCTGATCTCCTCGCGAAAATCCGCACGGAAAAAGCCCTTAACGATGAGCTGAATGCTGAGATTGAAAAGGCTATCACTGAGGTTAAGGAAGGTTTCTTAGGGTAATTTTGCCCATAAAGTTTTTCATGCGGAATAACGAATAAAGGGGGTAGGTGAACCAGGTGGCAAGTGCACGTGATATACGACGCAGGATTCGTGGCGTACGGAATATGCAGCAGATTACCAAAGCCATGAAAATGGTGGCTGCATCCAAATTACGTAAAGCTCAGGAAAAGGTCATCGCTGCCCGCCCTTATGCCCGCCAATTACAGGAAGTTCTGGCACGTCTTGCTCAGGATCAAGCGGATGTAACCCATCCTCTCCTTATGGAGCGTCCTGTGCAGCGGGTAGGCTATATCATCATTACATCGGATCGAGGCCTCTGCGGAGGGTATAATACGAACCTGATTCGGATGACCAATAGTAGTATTGCAGAAGAAACTCACGACGTAAGACTCGTTGCCGTTGGACGCAAAGGGCGAGATTTCTACCGTCGTGGCAAAATTGAGACCATTGCCGAATTCGTAGGGCTAGGCGATAACCCATCCTATGGACAGGCTAAGGAAATTGCTCAAGAAGTGATCGGTCTTTATGAAAGTGGAGAATTGGATGAAGTCTATCTCCTCTATAATGAATTCGTCAGTGCAATTTCCCAACGTCCCACCCGGATCAAGCTTCTTCCCATTGAAAAGCCTAAGCAGGTTTCCAACACGGAGTATATTTTTGAACCTTCCGCCGAGGAGATTCTAACCACTCTCCTTCCTAAATATGTGGAGACTCAGGTATTCCGCACCTTGCTCGAAGGCAAAGCCAGTGAGATGGGAGCAAAGATGACCGCGATGGGGGCTGCAACGGACAACGCTAAAGAGGCTATCGAGCGGCTGACCCTGCAGTTGAATCGTGCTCGCCAAGCGGCGATTACCACGGAAATTTCCGAAATTGTCGGGGGCGCCAGCGCTCTCGAATAGTCCAAGGCCAAAACGCAAAAAGGAGGTTTCTCGCCTGTGAATATCGGCAAAATTGTGCAAATCATGGGAGCGGTAGTTGACGTTGAGTTTGCTTCCGAGGCACTGCCAGAGATTTATAGTGCTGTTAAAGTCACGGTTCCCGAGAAGAAGATCGATCTCACTCTTGAGGTCGCTCAGCACTTGGGCAACAATACAGTACGCTGTGTGGCCATGTCTTCTACCGACGGCCTGCAGCGGGGCATGGCAGCTCTCAATACCGGAGCTCCCATTACCGTCCCTGTAGGACCGGCGACTTTAGGGCGTATTTTTAATGTACTGGGAAAGGCCATTGATAATGGGGAAGAAGTCCACACGGACACCTCTTATCCCATCCATAGACCTGCTCCAGCCTTTGTGGATCAAGATCCATCAACGGTCATGCTGGAAACAGGGATTAAAGTTATCGACTTATTAGCCCCTTACTCCAAAGGGGGTAAGATCGGACTCTTCGGTGGTGCGGGTGTAGGTAAAACCGTATTGATCCAGGAGCTGATCAATAACATCGCCATGGAGCACGGCGGTCTCTCTGTTTTCGCCGGCGTCGGCGAGCGGACCCGTGAAGGAAACGACCTTTGGAACGAGATGAGAGAGTCCGGGGTTATCGACAAAATGGCCATGGTTTTTGGTCAGATGAATGAACCCCCCGGTGCCCGTTTGCGGGTAGGACTGACCGGATTGACCATGGCGGAATACTTCCGTGATGTGCAAAATCAAGACGTGCTGCTCTTTATCGATAATATCTTCCGCTTTACCCAAGCGGGTTCTGAGGTTTCCGCCCTCTTGGGACGGATGCCGTCTGCGGTGGGTTACCAACCTACCCTGGCCACCGAAATGGGTGCCCTTCAGGAGCGGATTACGTCCACCCGGAACGGCTCCATCACCTCCGTACAGGCCATTTACGTGCCTGCAGATGACTTGACTGACCCTGCTCCGGCTACGGCCTTTGCTCACTTGGATGCGACCACGGTTCTTAACCGTGCCATCTCTGAGAAAGGGATTTATCCTGCGGTTGACCCCTTGGATTCCAACTCGCGAATTCTTTCCCCGCAGATTATTGGTGAAGAGCATTATAAAGTGGCCCGCGATGTCCAGCAGATTCTGCAAAAGTATAAAGAACTTCAGGATATTATCGCCATTCTCGGTATGGATGAGCTTTCGGAAGATGAGAAACTCGTCGTCTCCCGTGCCCGCCGGATTGAGCGCTTCCTGTCTCAGCCCTTCCATGTGGCTGAAGTCTTCACAGGATCACCTGGTAAATATGTTCCGATTAAGGAAACCATCCGCGGCTTTAAAGAAATCGTGGAAGGTAAGCACGATAATCTGCCGGAAGCAGCCTTTCATATGGTGGGAACGATTGAAGAAGCTATCGAAAAAGCCAAAGCATTGGGGGCATAATTATGGCAGGGACGTTTACACTCCGTGTCGTTTCCCCGGAAGGCAATGTGCTTAAAGAAGAAGCGGAATTTGTGGTACTGCCCGGGGGAAACGGTGAAATCGGGATTTTGCCTAATCACGCACCTTTGATTTCCTCCATCGAAATCGGTGTTATTCGCTACACGGTTAATGGCAAAGTAGAAAAAATAGCCACCTCCGGCGGATTCGTGGAAGTATCGGATAATAAGGTAACCATTTTAGCTGATACAGCGGAACCCGGTGAGAGGGTTGATCTGGATCGTGCCCTGGCAGCTAAAGAAAGGGCTGAAAAACGTCTGACTCAGAGAGAAGGAATTGATGTCCGACGTGCTGAGCTGGCCCTCATGCGTGCTGTAGCACGGATCAATGCAGCCCAGGATTAGTAGCTTTATTATCTAAATTTATGTCACCATTCGATTGGAAAAGAGGTTGTCTCTAAACCGGAGTAAAAGCGATTTTACTCTTCCGAGGCAACCTCTTTTTGGTTTATGTGGATGAAGAATATTTTAATTCCTTGCAAAAAAACCGTTATCTTTTCGAGGCTTTGGCAAAACTAGAATTAAAGAGAGCAGAAAGCTGAACGAGAAGATAAGGTGTGAGGATATAGTGAAGAGAAAAGCTTCCTTGATGTATTTTCTAAATACCCCCTTAAGCGCTCAATTGCTTATCGTATTATTAGGAGTTGTCGTATTTACCCATGCTTTCCTAGGGAATCAATCATCTTTGGCCACGGCAGATTCACAGGATAAGCATCCCTTGCTGCTGAGTACAGGGCTGCTGGAAGCCCAGGAAGCAGAATTGCGCATCATCCTTTGGTTTGAAAAAGGTAAACCTCAGGAGAACTTTCTTAACCAGCTGCCTCAGGAAGATTGGGTCTGGCAGGAGTCTCATCCTGCCAATTCAATGAGTAGAGGTTATTCCCTGGCCGGATATACCAGAATTAGTCAGGAGTCGGAGCAAGCCATTTTTTCATGGTATCAAGGATTGGTACAGGATGTCGGCCAAGCAGGCGGTATCGCTTATCTTGACGAAAGAGTCCCGGAAGGGATGGATATAGCTCAATATGCTTTGCAACAGAATATTCTTCCCCGGCAATTTTCCTTGTCTGAGAGTGTCTCTTCAGTGGCAGGCTGGCAAGAATCCTTTTTGCCGAAAGTTGTTGCGGGTAACGATAAAGTCAATATTCAAGTGATCAGCCAAGGGTATGGTCAAGGCAGGACCGCCTTAGCAATACCGGTTTTGCTGGAAGAATTTTAAATCATGGCTGAACCCGGTAATAAGCAGGAAATTCGGGTGCTTGAGGAGAATATAAGCAGGTCGGATAAGTTTTGGATAAGCTTTTAAACAAATCCAGAGGATTTGTTGGCCTATAGATAGTTTTACATAATTGGGGGTGCCTGGACACTTGAGCAAAATTATTGTTGCTGGCGGTAGTTCCTTAGAGGGGAAAATCACCGTAAGCGGAGCAAAAAACGCAGTATTGCCTTTAATTGCTGCCAGCTTGTTGTCTCCGGAGCCGATACGCATTGACGATGCTCCGCATTTACTGGATGTGGACGTCATGTGTCAGGTTATAGGAGCATTTGGTGCATCAGTGAGGCGAGAAGGATCGCAATTGTATATAAATACACCGGAAATCACCAGTCTGGAAGCGCCCCATGATTTAGTGTCCCAAATGAGAGCGTCCATCGTTACCATGGGACCGGTGCTGGCCAGAACGGGCAGGGTACGGATTTCCCACCCCGGGGGATGTGCCATCGGTTCACGGCCGATCAATTGGCATCTCAAAGGCTTGGAAGCTCTGGGGGCGGAAATTCGCATGGATCATGGCTACCTGGATGTGAGCGCTCCTAAATTAAAAGGAGCCCGCATTTATTTGGATTTCCCCAGCGTGGGTGCGACGGAAAACATTATGATGGCTGCAGTCGGTGCCGAAGGAACCACCTTTATTGAAAATGCTGCCCAAGAACCGGAGATCATCGATTTAGCAAATTTTCTGAACCAAATGGGCGGGAAAGTCCGGGGGGCCGGTACCAGCGTGATTCGTATCGAGGGTGTTCAGGAGTTACATGGTGCCAATCACACCGTCATCCCGGATCGCATCGAAGCCGGCAGCTATCTGCTGATGGCCGCCGCTGCCGGTGGCGATATCTTTGTTCAAAATGTGATCGCCGACCACTTGAAACCCCTCCTGGCCAAGATGGAAGAAGCAGGGGTGTATTTCCGTGAGGAAGATGATGGCATCCGTGTGGTCGGTGAAGGTGTTTATAATGCTGTTGATATTAAGACCCAGGTTCATCCGGGGTTCCCTACGGATCTTCAAGCGCCCTTCCTGGCCTTCTTAACCCGGGCTAATGGGACGGGGGTGGTCACGGAGACCGTGTTTGAAAACCGCTTCATGCATGTGGATGAACTTAAACGGATGGGTGCCGAAGTTAAAATTGAAGGGCGCAGTGCCATCATCCAGGGAAATTCCAATCTAACTGCAGCCCCCGTCACCGCTACCGACCTGCGTGCCGGCGCAGCCCTTATCCTTGCCGCCTTAACTGCAGATGGTGAAACGGAAATTCAAGGTGTTCACCATATCGACCGCGGCTATGAGTATGTCGTGGAGAAATTAACCGGGATTGGTGCCCAGATTCGTAGAGTAGAGTAAACATATTGTCCCTCCCCTTTGCATAGTGTTAAGCATGGGCTTGGCCTATGAGAGGAGGAGGGACTTTGTGCGCAAAGAATGGATCAGAATTTTGGTTCTCTTGGTGATAATTATTGTTTTATTTCCTTGGACAGTGCTGCGCTGGTACAATCAAAGCGAAGTCAGGACCGAGGAGATTGCCATACGGGTCTTGATGCCGGATGGGCAAGTACAATCTCTGGACTTGGAAGACTATCTGGTGGGTGTGGTAGCCGCAGAAATGCCTGCCGAATTCGAAGAGGAAGCTCTCAAAGCTCAGGCCATTGCCGCCCGGACCTATGCCGCCCAACGCATCAGCCAGCGCTCCGGCAACGAAGCCGGCTATGATGTGGACACCACCGTCAACAGCCAGGTTTGGATCTCCGAAGATAAGATGAAGGAGAAATGGAACCTGCTCTCCTATTGGCGCTATCACAGCAAGATAGAAAAGGCGGTAACCGCCACCAAGGACCAGGTGTTGGTTGCCAGCGGACAATATATCGATGCTTTTTTTCATAGCAGTACCGGGCGAAAACCCACGGAGCGGGCAGAGGATGTCTGGAGTTCTTCCCGTCCTTATCTGCAGAATGTGTCGGCAGGTGAAGAAAAGCCCACCCGTTATGTAAAAACCTATACCTTTACCCCCGGCGACCTCTATCAAAAAGTTGGTCACTCTGGTACGGCTAAAGCTTTTACAGAAGCCGACTTTGTGATCTTGAGCGAGACGGCGGCGGGACGGGCCAAAGTAGTTCGTGTTCTGGGGAAGAACTACACCGGAGCTCAGATTCGCACCGTTTTGGGGTTGGCCTCCACAGACATGGAGATCACCATAACTCCCCAGCAAATCAAAATCACTACCTACGGTAACGGTCACGCCGTCGGTATGTCTCAATACGGCGCCAATGACCTGGCCAAGGCCGGTAAAACCTGTGCAGAAATCCTCCAACACTACTATCCCGGTACCCAGCTTCTGAACCTCACCAAAGCCTAGATGCCTTGTGATTTGCTGGTAGTTTGGGCATTTAAAGGGATCTGTCTACCGTTTCGTTTAAGGCTGAATATCTCTGGATAAGGGATATTCAGCCTTGAGCTTTTTTCCGGTGAGACTGTGTTATACTAAGAAGGAGGACTGTTCTTAATCTAAGACTGGAATAAACAAAAATTAGCTATAGGAGAGAACCAATGGGAAAGAGTTTAGTTTTAACAGAAAAACCCTCCGTGGGTCGTGATATTGCCAAATTATTAGGCTGCAATCAAAAAGGCAACGGCTGCTTCATCGGCTCCCGCTATATCGTCACTTGGGCCTTGGGGCATCTGGTGACCCTTGCCGATCCGGAAGCTTATGGAGAGAAGTATAAGCAATGGCGTCTGGAAGACCTGCCCATGCTCCCTAAGGACATGGAATTGGTGGTCATCAAGGAGACGTCCAAGCAATACGCTGCCGTCAAGCAGCTCCTGCGCCAGCCTGATGTGGAGGAGCTGATTATTGCCACCGATGCCGGCCGGGAGGGGGAGCTGGTGGCACGCTGGATTATCGGGAAGGCCGGTTGGAAAAAGCCCATCAAACGGCTCTGGATTTCTTCCCAAACGGATAAGGCTATCCGGGAGGGCTTTAATAATCTCAAACCAGGCAAGGCTTACGAGTCTCTCTACGCCGCCGCCGAGTGCCGTGCTCAGGCGGACTGGTATGTGGGCTTGAATGTCACGCGGGCCCTGACCTGTAAATACAACGCCCAGCTCTCGGCAGGAAGAGTGCAGACTCCCACCCTGGCTCTGGTGGTGGAACGGGAAAAGGAGATTCAAAACTTTGTTCCTAAGGGTTATTGGACAATTAATGCCCGGGTGCAAGGGTTTGCGCTGAGCTGGCAGGATAAGGGCAATGGCCAAAGCAGGATTTTTGATCAGAAGAAAGCAGAACAGCTTGTGCAGAAGCTAAGGGGGCATAAGGGCCAGGTTGCCGAGATTAAGAAAGAAGCTAAAAAGGAGCAGCCCCCCCAGGCCTATGATTTGACCGAACTGCAAAGGGATGCCAACCGAAAATACGCATTTTCGGCCAAGCAAACCTCATCCATCATGCAGCAGCTTTATGAACAGCATAAGCTGGTCACTTATCCAAGGACGGATTCCCGTTATCTTTCCGAGGATATCGTCCCCACCCTTCCGGAACGGCTCAAAACTATTGCCGTAGGACCTTACAGTGAACTGGCCCGCCGGGTTCTGCGCACCAAAATCACCCCCACGAAACGATTGGTGGATAACTCGAAAGTCACGGACCATCACGCCATTATCCCCACGGAACAAACAGTGTTCCTCAATAAACTCAGTCCGGAAGAGGCCAAAATCTATGACCTGATTGTGCGCCGCTTTATCGCGGTCCTGTCCCCGGCCTTTGAATATGAGCAGACCACGGTTAAAGTGGAGATTCAGGGAGAACTGTTCACCGCCAAAGGCAAAATCGTCAAACAAAAAGGCTGGCGAAGTGTCTATGAAGGCAGGGATGCTGCTGACGAGGAGGCCGATCATGAGGAGCAGGAACAAAATTTGCCGGATCTCCAGCCCAAGCAGACCCTTGAAGTCCTTGACCTAAAACTTTTGCCGGGCAAAACCAAGCCCCCCAAGCGCTATACCGAAGCCACCCTGCTTTCCGCTATGGAACATCCCGGACAGCGGGTGGAGGATGAGGCCCTGCGGGAGACTCTGGAAAAAACCAGCGGTTTGGGTACGCCGGCTACCCGGGCCGATATCATTGAAAAGCTCTTTAGTTCTTTCTATATGGAGCGCAACGGCAAGGAAATCGTTCCTACTTCCAAAGGGATTCAACTGATTGGCTTGGTTCCCCCTGAGCTGAAATCCGCGGAGCTCACCGCCAAGTGGGAACAACAGCTCAGTGAAATCAGCAAAGGTCGGGAAGACCGGCAGCGCTTTATCCAGGGGATCAGAAGCTATGCCACCCAGCTTGTCTCGGAAGTGTCCGGGAGCGGCCAGACCTATCGCCATGACAATATGACACGGGCCAAATGTCCGGAGTGCGGTAAATTTCTCCTGCAGGTGAAGGGCAAACGCGGAGAAATGCTGGTTTGCCAGGATCGGGAGTGTGGTTATCGTCAGGGGCTTTCCGTGCAATCCAATGCCCGGTGTCCCCAATGCCATAAAAAAATGAAACTGCAGGGAGAGGGAGAGCATAAGATCTTCACATGTGCCTGTGGCTATCGAGAGAAACTGTCTGCTTTTAACAAGCGCAGAGAACAAGAAGGAAGCAAGGGATCCTACAATAAGAAGGAAGTCAATCACTATTTGCAAAAACAAGAAAAGGACACGCCCTTAAATACAGCTTTGGCCGATGCCCTTGCTAAATTAAATCTACCCAAGTAAAAACTGGAGGAGCCCTGACAAAATGTCAGGGCTCTTATTTTTTGCAAAAATGTCAGGGCTGAAAAGCCTGACATTTTGTCAAACCGATTCTGAAGACAAGGAAGCCGTAGTTTTGCCAAAATCCCAATCTCGTCTATGCAGCCGTTTCCATAGGAAGAACTTAGAGCGAATCAGCCTAAAATCGTTGGCATGGCTTTTGCAAGATAAAAGAATCAGAACCAAGCAAAGTATAACTCAAGCTTTAACAAGCTATACCTGAAGGAACAGAAAGGAGCTAAAAACATGAAAAGGCGCGATTTCATTAAATCCATGGCCGCCGTCGGAAGTGTTGCAGCCATTGGCTTAGGAATAGAAAAAATTCCCCGGGTCATCGCCGACGAAGCCATTACCAATCCTACTCCTTATGATGGGGATGCCCTGCCGGCAGAGATGAAAATCGATAAGACCACCGGGGAAATCATTCTCAATCAGGACGTTGCGTTAAAAAACAGTGTCTGCCTGGGCTGTTGGAGCAATTGCGGCAATCGGGTGAAGGTGGATAAAAAAAGCGGCAAGATCTTGCGCGTGGTCGGGAATCCCTACCACCCCAGCTGTGCCGAACCTCATCTCCCCTTTGACACTCCGCTGAAGGAATCCTATCTTTCCTTAGGTCAGTACAAGGAGAATGGCCATATCCAAAGGGCTACGGTCTGCCAAAGAGGGAACTCAGCTTTCCAAATGGTCTACGAGCCCAACCGTATCCTCACTCCCCTTAAACGAGCAGGTAAAAGGGGCGAAGGGAAATGGCAGCCCATCACCTGGGAGCAGGCTTTAGAAGAAACCATCGAAGGGGGCCAACTCTTCTCCGAGCTCGGTGAAAGTCAGAGCATCGAAGGTCTGCGGCAGGTTCGTGACTTAGACACCCCCATCTATCCTGAGCAGCCGGGCTGGGGCGTAAAGGCCAATCAATTTGTTTTCATCGGCGGCCGGGATGACGGACGAACACCTTTCGCGAAGCGTTTCGTCAATAACTCCTATGGTTCTCCCAATCATTTCGGCCATGGCGGTATCTGCGGAATCAGCCGTCGGGTTGCCTATCTGGCCTTCCTGGATACCTGGGATAAAAAACCCCATATGAAGGCCGATTACATGGGAGCAGAGTTTATTATGTTCTTTGGCAATGCACCGGGTCAGGCCGGGGCCCCCTTTCAGCCTATGGCCCGGAAGTCTGCCTTAGCCCAAGCCGAAAACGGCATGAAAGCGGTTATCGTGGATCCCGTGCTTCAAAACGGCATGTACAACCCGCCGAAGGCAGAGGAATCCTCCTGGGTACCTATTCGTCCGGGGGGAGATGGCGCCCTGGCCATGGCAATGGCTCGTTGGGCCATCGAGAATAAAAAATACAATGAAAACTATTTGATATCCCCCAGCAAGGAAGCGGCCCAGAAAAAGAAGTTCCCCTCCTGGACCAATGCCACCTACCTGGTCATTCAAGAGGAAGGACATGCCGACTACGGGAAGTTTCTCTTGGGGGAACAGATTGGCCTGGCCGAAAAGGCTGATGAGAGCAATCCCAATTATGTGGTTATCGATCAAAAGTCCGGCGAGCCCACTCTCTGTAAAGCTACGGAGAATGGAACCCTCTTCTACACCGGTAAAATCGCCCTTGGCGATGCCATGGTTACCGTGAAGAGTTCCCTGCAGATTCTCAGGGATGAAGCCGCTTCCTATACCTATGAGGAATATGCCAAGGAGTCAGGTTTAAGTCAGGAACGGATCATCAGTTTAGCCAAGGAATATTTCAACCATGGCACCAAAGCAGCCACGGATCATCACGGCGGGGTATCCATGCACTCCAACGGTTTTTATGGCTCCCTGGCTGTAGCTACCCTTAATGCTTTAAATGGCAATATCAATAAAAAAGGCGGCTCAACCAAGAGCGGCGGCGGCTATATCGCCGATGATGCGGGCAAACGCTATGATTTTGCTAAGGTTCCCGGAGGAGTCAAGCCCAAAGGGGTCAAAATCAGCCGGGAAGGAAAAGCCTACGAAGAGACTCCGGAATACAAAGCCAGAAAAACCAAAGGAGAAAATCCCTATCCCGCCACTCTGCCTTGGAGTCCCTTAGCCGATAGTTTAGAGGGGCATGTGATTCCTTCCATGATGGCCGGCTATCCCTACAGCGCCAAAATTCTCATGATGTGGATGGCCAATCCTCTCTACGCCACTCCGGGACTGTTCCAGAAGGATGTGGAGGATTTTCTTAAAGATCCGGAAAAGCTTCCCTTGATTATTTCCATTGATATTATGATGGGGGACTCCACCCAATATGCAGATTATATTATTCCCGATACTACCTTCTATGAAAGCTGGGGAGTACCGGTAATTTGGAATTTGGTTTTAAGCAAGGCCCATGGAGCCCGCCATCCCATCATTGATCCTCTGGTCCCCAAGACCAAAGAGGGACACCCCTATTCCATGGAAGCCTACCTGATTGAGATTGCCAAACGCCTGAATCTTCCCGGCTATGGGGAGGAGGGCATTCTGGACGCGGAAGGAAAGCCCACCCCTTTGAACTCGGCAGCGGATTACTTCTTAAAGGCCATGGCCAATATCGCTTTTGATGAAACGCCCATTGCCGATATTTCAGCGGAGGAATTAGCCCTCACCGGCTTGGCGGGGGATCTGAAGAATGTAAGATCCAGCCTTTCCGCGGAAGAATGGCCAAAAGTCTATTATCTGCTGGCACGGGGGGGACGTTTCGAGGATTATGTGAAGAATTATGACGGGGATAACCTGACCAACAAATTCGGTAAAGTGGTCAACATCTACAATCAGAAACTGGGCACCAGCATCAACTGTATGACAGGCCAATACAATCCCGGGACAGCCTGCTGGATTCCCCCCACGTTTGCCGATGGGAGAACCGTGGATGAAGTCTATCCTATCCAGGAATGGCCCTTTATCGCCGTATCCTATAAGCCCCGTTATCGCACCGGTGCCTGCCTGAACAACGTCCCCCTGCTCAAAGGTATGCAGGATACCAATCACATCGAGATGAACCTAGACGATGCTTCAGCCCTGGGCATTGAGACAGGGGATAGGGTCAAGCTGATTACTCCCACCGGGGAAGTAGAGGGTATTGCTAAGGTACGCCGGGGCGTGGGCAAAGGCTCCATCGGCATCGAATACGGCTATGGACATTGGGGTCAATCCGGGGACCGGGGCTTTGAGATTGATGGCAAAAAGCGTGCCGGGGACGCCGGGGATGGCAAGGGAGTTCTTCTCAACCGCCTCGCCTTGCGGGATATCAGCTTAAAAACCCCTCATCCATTGGTAGATCTGGTGGGCGGATCAACAGATCGCAATACGGTGAAAGCTAAAATCCTTAAGCTCTAAAAAACTCATGATCTGCTTGAGCTGGATAAAACGTTTCATCCTCTGCCGATCCTGGGGCTCGGCATGGGGGGTGACTATGACAACACCAAAGAGGGAGGAGCAAACATGCTGAAAATTGAAGGAGGTGCCCGGGAGCGGGCTTTAGGCTATGAACTGCTGGCCAGTATTTTCCTTAATGAACCCACCTGGGAGCAGTTTAGAGTTTTAAAGAAATGGGCTGCCGATCTGGAGGAGTCCTGGCTGGAGGAGCTGCTGAGAGAGATCGAGGAAGGGGATCCTGAGCTGGAGGAATTGCGGCAGACCTATTATGATCTTTTCTTTGTTCCTGTCTCGGGACGCTTTGTGCCCCCTTTTGAAGCGGCTATTCGCGGGGCCCGGCGGCAGAAAGGCGGGAAGACCAAGTTCGGAGGATTTTGGGGGGATTCAACCCTGCAGATTAGGCAAATTTATCAGCAAATCGGCTTTGAACCGGAAAAAATGACGATCTTTCAACCCCTTAAAGAAATGAATATTCCCGACCAGATTGGCTTTGAGCTTGCCGCCCTGGCCTATCTTTGTCAAACTGAAGAGAGTTGGGAAAAAGCCAAGAAAGACCTGGGAGCCCTTTATCATTTGCAAAAGGTCTTGCTGGAAGAACATTTGAATCAGTGGCTGCCTCAGCTCAGGGAAGAGCTGGCCGGAGCCGATCCCACAGGTTTCTACACTTATTTCGCAGGGCTGGCCGCAGAATTCTGCCAGGAAGAGGCTAAGCTCTTAACCGGATCTCCAATACCGGAAAGCACCAGCAATGAGAACATCGAAGGAGAGGAGTGGCAATCGTGACTGAACAATCGATTCGTTACGGCATGGTCATTGACTTGCGAAAATGTGTGGGCTGCAACGCCTGCACTGTTTCCTGCAAAATCGAGAATAACGTGCCGGATGGAAAATACCGTACTTGGGTCAAGGAAATAGAAAAGGGCACCTATCCACAAGTGTCCCGTCATCGTTTGCCCCGCTTATGCAACCATTGTGATAATGCCCCCTGTAAGTCGGCCTGCCCTGTCCAGGCCACTTACCGGACCGAAGACGGCACTATTCTGATCGATTATGACCGCTGTATTGGCTGCAAATATTGTATGGCAGCCTGTCCTTATGATGCCCGCTTTGTTAACCCGGTGCGCAGAACGGCGGAGAAATGCACCTTCTGCTATCATAGAATACAAATGGGGCTGCTGCCGGCCTGTGTCACGACCTGTGTAGGAGGAGCCCGAATCTTTGGGGATTTGCATGATCCCAACAGTCTTGTTTCCCGACTGATAGCCAATAACCCTGTACAGGTTCTCAAGCCGGAGATGAATACCCAACCGATGATCTATTACATTGGTGCCGACCAGGCTTTGCTGGGAGCGGACTATACAGATTTAGAGAAGGGGGGGAAATAAAATGGAAATAACCTATTTAGCCAATGTAGAACATCCGGTTCAGCTGGGTTATTTAATTTCCATCTATTTCTTCTACACAGGACTTAGTGCAGGTTCCTTTGTCCTTTCCAGCCTGGGGACAGTTTTTGGCATCCAAAAATATAAGCCCATCGCTAAGGCCGGAGTGGTCATGGCCATTGCCCTGCTGGCTGTTGCCCCCTTGCATCTTATCGCTGATTTGGAGCAGCCCGCCCGTTTTTATACCCTATTCTTCCGCTTGAATCCGACTTCCGCCATTTCCTATGGCACCTTCCTGCTCACTCTCTATCCCCTGACCTGTATTTTTTATCTCTGGTTTATGATGCGTAAGGACTTTGCCCTGGGTGCCCAAAAACTAACGGGCTTTCGCCAAGGCCTTTATTCCTTGCTAACCTTTGGCAAAAAAGATCTCTCCCCAGATGCCCTGGCCAATGACCAAAAATGGATTAAGCGTTTGGGAACTTTAGGAGTCCCCCTGGCCCTCTCGGTCCATGGCTACACAGGGTTTATCCTTGCCAATATGCAGGCCAGGGCCCTCTGGCATACAGGACTCATGCCCCTTATCTTTCTCATGTCCGCTATGGTTTCGGGTACGGGCCTGCTGATCCTCACCCTGATCCTCACCCAGCGCTTTTTCTCCCCGGAGAAGGCACTTACCCACCAGCGCAGAGAGGTTCTTCAGGATATTGCCCGCCTGATGATGTGGTTTATCGTGGTGGATGGAGTTCTCATGGTGATTAATTTTATTGTCCTTTACTTCGGCAATGCCGCAGGCTATGCTGCCGCAGAAATGCTGCTTTGGGGCAGCCACAGCGCCATGTTCCTCGGCGTCGAGATCGGTTTGGGCCTGGTGGTACCCTTCATTATTACCTTTTGGTCCAAGACCCGGAAGTCTTTGGGGCTCCTATCCCTGGCCTCCATATTGACACTTCTGGGGGTTATTGCTATGCGGATCAATTTTGTGGTGGGGGGCCAGCAGATTCCTTTAAGCGGGAATGCTCTTAACCCTTATCATGTTGAACCCAGACATCTGGTGTTTTTAGGCTGCTTTGCAGTCCTCGAAATGGCAATTCTCTATCTGGCCTTTAAGTTTTTGCCGGTTTACGGCATAGAGCCCGCAACAGAAAGAACCCCCTCAGTCCGCTCAAACTGAAGATAGACCAAGGGACTGTAATTTTACAGTTCCTTTTGCTTATTTTGACACCTCTTGATAGACTAAAAGAGATTTATATCAGCGGAGAGCCGGGACAATGAATGGGCAAAGGAAAGGGAGAATGCCAATGAAAAAAATGATCGCCTTGCTTTGTAGTGTTATGGTCATAGCCATTCTTCTTTACGGTCACTTGAGCGGACTCTCCCCGACACCAAAGCAGCCGTATAAAGTCGGAGTCCTGGTCGCTAATGATTTAAGACTGGCAAAGGTGGACGGGTTGAAGGCCAGGCTCAGGGAAATGGGCTTGATCGAAGGGGAGAACATTGTTTTTCATATCGAAAATGCGGAGAGCGATCTCACTGACCTTACAGGGTTAGGGAAAAAGTTGTTGATGGAAAAACCCGATATCCTGGTGGCTTCGGGAGCGGTCGAGGCCCTAAGCCTCAAAGAGCTCATCTCAGCTTTGGAATCGCCCACGCCGGTGGTGTTCATGGGGACTCTTTCTCCTAGTGTGATTGGTTTGGTGGAAGACACCCTTCGCCCGGGAAACCATTTAACAGGCTTAAATAATTATCATTATGAACTGACGCCCAAACGCTTTGAGTTATTGCACCGCCTGCTGCCGGAGATTAAGAAGGTAGCCATTCTGGGAGATTCCCGGGTTCCCTTTTTCGAACAAACCCAAGCGGGTTTGGAGCAAGCCTCGCAGAAAATAGGCATTGAGCTGAGTACCTACACCCTGACCGACGCCCAGGAGATACAAGAGGTTTTTCGCAAAATTCAAGAGGCTAAGGACGAAGGCATTGTTCTTTTGCCCGGATTCTTCCTGGAAAACTATACCGAGGAAATCGTTCAATACGCGTTGACCCTTAAGATCCCCGTCTTTGGGGTTTATCCCCAGGATACGATGGCCGGCTGTCTGGCCTCTTACGGTACCTCCAATTGGAGCCAAGGCACCCAATCCGCCAATATGGTTTATAAAATTCTCCAGGGGCAAAACCCCGAGAAGATTCCTGTGGAGACACCGGACCGGATTATTTTTTCCGTCAATCTCCAAACAGCCCATCAGTTGGGAATCGCTCCCTCTCAGGCAGTATTAAGTCTTGCCGATGAGGTGATTGACGATGAGTGAGAAAAGATCTCCTTGGTGGATGCGGATTAAAGCCCGGGTTTTGGTTTTTGGAGTACTGATGTCGGCAGTGCCCTTGATCATTTTAGGTTTGGCAAGCTTTACAGCAGCCCAGGCTTATCTGGAAGAAAGCATCCAGAAACAAAATTCTGAGCGGGCTGTCCTTTTAGCCGGACAGATTCAGGATTTTATCCAGAATAACGCCGATAGCTTAATCCAGGTGACCACCACCAACGCTTTGGAATTGGTGGGAGCGGACCCGCTGGCCAGAGAAACCGTACTGGGAACAATGCTGCGCGGGATACCCTATCTGGAAAGTTTGCTGGTGGCTGACCCTCAGGCTCAGGTTCTTGGCAAGGTTTCCCGCCGGGAAGTGGATTACCCGGTGCAAGAGGGGGAAGCGCTCCCTTACCTGGAGTTCTCTGCCGCAGAGAGCTATTCCCTCAGTGAAGTCTTTTTCTCTGTGGATGGCCGGCCCCAGGTGTATTTGACGGTGAAGATCATTGATCCCCAGACCCGCAGGAATTTGGGGTACCTCCAGGCGAAGACGGACCTTAAGGCTCTTTTCAATAAATTTACCAGTATCCAAGTTGGGCAGGGGGGCATCATCTATCTTACGGATGGGAAGGGAAAGCTCATTGGTCATTCGGATTTTAGCCGGGTGCTAAGTCAAGAGGATATGACCCAAAACCCCAGCGTCCGCAATTTCCTGGCTGGGAAGCCCCCCAGCCTTGCCGAGAATGAGTACCGCAATACCGATGATATTCCCGTTCTTGGACTATATGCGCCTGTAGGCAGTCCCCCCTGGGGAGTGTTTATTGAGCAGCCGGTGCAGGAAGCCTATGAGCCCATTGCCCGGTTTGCTTTGCGGGTGATGGGGATGATGCTGGTTATTATTCTGGGGGTGACCTTGATCAGTATTTATTTTGGTCTGAAACTGACCCAGCCCATAGAGAATCTGGAAGCGGGAGTTCGCAGGATTATTGCTACGGAGGATCTGCAGGCCGAAGTGACGCAGGAAAGTGATGATGAAATTGGCCGGCTGGTGCAAGCCTTTAATACTCTTCTGCGCCGGCTTGCCGATAAGACGGCTAACCTGCAGGCTGAGCAGGAGCTGCTGGAAACGGTAGTCCATGGGATTGGGGCTGGGATGGCTCTTTTGGATCAGGAAAAACGACTTATCTGGTGGAATTCCCTATTCGCCGCGTGGTTTGGTTTAGAAAATAAGAACGTTAAGAAGCTGGCCTGTGAAGATCTGCTGCGCGGGGAAGGGCCGGAATCTTCCTTTGGAGAAAACGGCAGGGTACTGGCTTTGGAAGTGCAGGGAGACAAACGTTATCTGCGCCATTCTTATTACCGGCTCAGCTCCGGAAACCCGGAGAATGCCTCTTATTTGCTGCTTCTGGAAGATGTGACCCAACAGGTAGAGATGGAAGCCCGGGTCATTCAGACAGAGAAAATGGCGACAGTTGGGCTGTTAGCCTCCGGGGTGGCTCATGAAATCAACAATCCCCTGGCTATTCTTTCCGCCCACAATGAGGATTTGCTGGATCGGCTTCAGGAGGAAGGGGAACTGCCCGGCAAGGCTGAGATCCAAGGTATCCTGAATATCATTGCCAAACAGATTGATCGCTGCAAACAGGTAACCGGCAGGCTTCTGGGCTATGCCCGGCCAGGCAGGCATAGCCCGGACAGGATGGATGCCAATAACGCCATTGAGCAGACGGCGGCTCTGTTGGCCTATCGTCTTAAACAAAAGAAAATGGTCCTAATCAAAGAAAGTGAACCCGGTCTCTGGGTGGAGGGTGATGAAAACGAATGGCAGCAGGTGGTGCTCAATATCTTAACCAATGCTATCGATGCCTCTGAAGAAGGCAGTCAGGTCATCGTGCGGGCTCAACGGGTTAAGCGACCCTTGGCCCTGGCAGAGGCCTTGCCCATAGATAAAGGGGATGAAATACAAATTGAGGTGGAAGACCATGGGCAGGGGATTTCGCCCCAGTACCTTAAGAAGGTGTTTGATCCCTTCTTTACCACCAAACCTCCGGGTCAGGGCACGGGTCTGGGCCTTTTTGTCAGCTATGGTATCGTGCAAAAAATGCAGGGTAAGCTTTTTATTGAGAGTACCGAGGGGAAAGGGACAACCGTTCGCATTAATCTTCCCTTTCAGGGAAGGGGGGATAGACCATGAATGTTCATCAACGTGTCTTGATCTTAGATGATGAAGAGGATTTGCGTTCGATTCTCGCCCAGCGTTTAGGGCGGCGGGGATACGAGATTTTGGAGGCGGCGACGGCTCAGGAAGGGATGGCCTTGCTCCAGGAAACTATTTTTGAGGCAGTTCTTTTGGATATTCGCCTGCCTGACGGGGATGGGCTTCAGCTCTTGCAGGAAATGAAGAAGCGCCAGCCGGATCTTCAGGTGATTATGCTCACCGGCCATGGCACCTTGGAATCAGCCATTGAGGCGATGAAGGCGGGTGCTTATGATTACTTGACGAAGCCCTGCAATCTCTCTGAATTGGAGATTACGCTGCAGAAAGCTCTGGAGCAGAGAAAGCTCCTGGTGGAGAATACGGGGTTGCGGCAAGTGGTTCACCGGCAAAATGCCGAACTCCTGATTATTGGTGATAGTGAGAAAATGCAATCCCTTAAAGAAATAACCCGCAAGATCGCTCAGACGGATACTCCTGTTCTTTTGCAAGGGGAGAGCGGGACGGGGAAGGAGTTGTTTGCCAGGGCTCTCCATGTTTGGAGCCACCGCAGCGGCCAAGCCTATATTCCCTTAAACGCTGGAGCGGTTCATGAGACGCTGATGGAAAGTGAACTCTTTGGTCATGAGAAGGGAGCCTTTACAGGAGCGAATGCGGTTAAACTGGGATTGGTGGAAATGGCTGACCAAGGCACCCTCTTCCTGGATGAAATCGGGGAGATGCCCTTGAATCTGCAGGTTAAGCTCCTGCGCTTTATGGAGACCGGGGAGTTTCGGCGGGTAGGTGATAACCGCTTAAGGCGGGTCAACGTCCGTATTATCACCGCCACCAACCGCAACCTCCCGGAGGAAGTGGAGGCCGGGCGCTTTCGCAAGGATCTCTACTACCGCCTGACCGGCATGGTCCTGCATATCCCACCCTTAAGGGAACGGAAGGGGGATATTCTCCAGCTGGCGGAGTATTTCCTCAGGAAAGGGCTAAGGAGACACCTACAGGGAGGGAATCCCGCTCAAGATCGCCCACAAGGTCAAACAATTTATTTAGCCCCCGAGACACAGGAGGCTTTGCTGGCCTATGATTTCCCTGGCAATGTCCGGGAGTTGGCCCATCTCATAGAGCGGGGGCTGATTTTAGCCGAAGGCCCTTTGATTCGCATCAGGGATCTTTGGCCGGAGCATGGGGAAGGGCGCGTCAGCATTCCAACAGAAATTCCCTTGCCGGCCGAGGAAAGAGCTGCTGAAATGGATGAAAAAGTCAGCAAAACTGAAAGTCAGGGTGATCAGGAAAGGCAGGAAAGCGAGGGAGACCAGGAAGGGCAGAAAAGCGGGGGAGATCAGGCAGAACAGGAAAATCAGGAGGAGATGGAAAACCACGAGGAGCGGGAAAACCAAAGTGAGAGCTTAGAAGGATACCTCACTTTAGCGGAGATAGAGAAGGAGTATATCCTTGCCACCATGAAAAAAGTGGATGGAAATAAAGCGCGAGCAGCCAGGCTGCTTGGCATCAGTGTCCGGAATCTTTATCGGAAAATGGAGGAGTACAGCTGACCCGGATGGCTCATTGCCGCAACAGGGTTTAAGAAAAGAGATAGCATACGCTGACAAAATGATGAAAATTTGGTCTAATTCATGCTCCTCTGGGTAAAGATAGTCCTAGAGGTGATGATGTATGTGGGGATTGAAAGTCTTATCTGCCGTCCTTATGGCAGGATTGATCCTTTTTGGCGGGAGCGCCCTGCTGGCCGAGGGACAGGAAGACCCCGTAACAAAAAGTGAGCCTGTTGCGCGGACTCTTGAAGATTTCCCTAGTCCAATTCAAGGAAAACCCTTGCGTGTGGCAGGAGAATATTATTCTGAGGAATTAGAGACGACACTTTTTCACTCGGGAACGGATTATGCTCAAGCCGAGGGCGCTGTTATCAGGGTTAAGCATGCCGGCAGAGTGACTTACGCCGGACCGGATCCCTTCCTTGGTCATAAAGTTGAAGTGGATTGCGGTGAGGATTGGAGTGTCATCTACGGTGGTTTAAAAAACCTGCGCGTTAAAGAAGGAGATTGGGTGGACGTGAATCAGGCCATCGGGCAGATCGGTTACTACCCGGATATCTTTGGCAATATTGAGCAAACACACCTGCATTATGAGGTCCGGCATGGGGACCTGGTTCAGGTAAAATAATCTAAAAAAAGCAGACCGCTGCGGACTTTGAATCGAAAGCCCGTCAGTGGTTTTCTTTATTTTCGCGGTGTGATTTGACTCACGCCGGGCAGGAGGAATTTTCAGTACCATTGCTTTATATTGTATTATCTGCACTCTATTCGCTCCATTCAATGTTTGATTATGAGAGGAGGGAATTGAGTTGGATCTTATGGATAGTACCCCGATCATGGAAAATGAGCCAAAGAGGAGCAAAGTCATTAAATATCTGGTTAAATTTAAAGGGCATAAAAGAATCACGCCCCTGGTCTCCCCTGCTCCCGTAGACATTCTGATTACTTTACTTGGCACTATGTTAGGTATCTCATTCTTAAGCATCTTGCTGTTTATTTACGAAATTCCGATGTTGGCTGCTTCCCTGGGAGCATCAGCGGTCTTAGTCTATGGAGTTCCTGATGCCCCGCTGTCTCAACCCCGTAATGTAATTTTAGGGCATATGTTTTCGGCAAGTATAGGTGTATTAACCTATCAAATTTTCGGAATAACATGGTGGTCGGTGGCCTTAGGCGTCACTCTTGCTATACTGGTCATGTTGCTAACGAAAACGACTCATCCGCCGGGTGGAGCAACGGCCATGCTTGCCGTGCTTAATGGTGCCGGCCCGATGTTTATTGTTGCCCCAATGCTCTCGGGGAGTATAGTCCTGGTTTTGGTTGCAGTATTAGTTAATAATCTATCGCCTAATCGGAATTATCCGCGCTATTGGTACTAAGTTTAAGGGGGAGGGTGTTATTGTGTTTGCAAAGATTCTTGTCCCAACGGATGGATCGGAATATTCCCGCAGAGCATTGTTAACAGCTTTGGAGATAGGCAAAAAATTTAATGCCGAGGTTATATTACTCAATGTACTGATGACTCCTGAGGCACTGGGGTATCTGCTCACCGAGGATGCAACTGTGATGCAACAGCAGTTTAATCCTAATGGCGAGGCCACCTTAGCCGCTACAACTAAAAATGTGGATCTGGAAGGAGTAAGGCTGACTTGCCGAGTAAAACCTGGCTACCCTGCCTTAGTGATCTTGGAGGAGATTGTAAGTGAAGGTATCGATTTGGTTGTCATGGGTTATCGTGGGTATACTTCGCTGGCCGGAACATTCATGGGGAGCGTAAGCCAAAAGGTTCTAGCCAAAACATCAAGGCCGGTACTGCTTATTAAGTAAGAATTCAGCCCTAAAACCCTTTGCCAAAATGGAGTGATTTTAACGAAATGGAGTGGAAAACAGAAAAGTTCCCTTGCTAAACTAATAGTATCTTAATAAATTGCGCCTAAAGGCGCTTTTTTTACACTATCAGAAAGTATAAAAGCCTCTATCGGTAGATAGTATAAGTGCAACCAGCGACTTCGCCTTTTGTGAAGCGTGAATATATGAAGCTCGGCGAAGCCGGGTTTTCTTTAAAAAAGAGGATTAGCTTAGACTAACTCGAATATTAACATAGAAGATGTTTCATTGATAATAGACATTTGGATGCTTGTGGCAGGGGAAGGATGCCCTCCTATTTTCTTGAGGCAGCAAAGGAGCCTGCAGTAAGAAGGGAAAGGTGGTGTGAATGCGATGACTTTAGAAGAAGCTGCAGATCTGGGTAAAAATGTGTTCCCCATAGGCAAGGATGAAAGCTGTACCGTCTTCAGGCTCCAGGACAGCACCGGAGAAGGTTTAATGACGGTCTATCCGGTTTTTCCGGGAGTGAGCCTTCTCTATAATGATTTTCATCTGGAATCTTGTACGTCCTATTTTCGTCCCGGGACGGACATGTTTTGCATTGACCATTGCCGGGAAGGGCGGTTGGAGTGGGAGATGGACCATGGCCGGTGCCAGTATATGGAGGCCGGCGATCTGCAGATGAGCACCCGCGTGGATCATGCCGGAATGTTCCGTTTTCCCCTGCGCCATTATCACGGCATCACGGTTGCCCTATGTCTTGAAGAGGCTGGGGCAGTGCTGCCGGAAATATTGGCAGGCTTTTCAGTCGATGTGAACGCTTTACGAGAGAAATTCTGCAGCAAGAACCAACTCTTTATTATGCGGGCAGGGGCAAGTATTGAGCATATTTTTTCCGAGCTTTATTCCGTACCGGAAACGATTCGTGACACCTTTTTCAAAATTAAGGTTTTGGAGATGCTGCTTTTCCTGAGCACCCTGGAGATTCCTGAAGGAAGCAGGGAAAGACCTTATTTTTATAAAACTCAGGTCGAAAAAGTTAAGCGTATTATGGCCTTGATTAAGAAAAATCCCCAGAACCATTATACTCTGGAGCAATTGTCTGCGGAGTTTGATTTTCCCATTACCGCCATGAAAAACTGCTTTAAAGGAGTGTATGGAACCTCGATTTATGCTTATAGCAAGTCCTACCGCATGAATGCCGCGGCTATAAAACTCCGTCAGACCAAAGAAAGCATTACAACTATTGCTCAGCAGATGGGCTATGACAATGCCAGCAAGTTCTCCGCCGCTTTTAAATCGGTCATGGGCATGACTCCAGCGGAATACCGAAAATCGATTGTCTGAATGGAGTGCCGATATCTGGAACGGAGTGGTGAAGAAGTTAAAATAAAGGTATTTTAAAGATGGTTAGCAGATGCTAATCATCTTTTTTATAGGAGGGGAGAACATGAAAAGCAAACAAAGCGGAACCTTTGCCACTATTTTTTATTTTGCCCAGGAGTGCAGGAGCAGAATGCTTCTTTCTGTTTTATGCGCCCTAATCAGTGTGGCAGCCGGTTTGGTTCCCTTTTGGGGTGTATACCAAATCATGATGCTCTTTTTTGGTGGGTCACCGGGAGCAGAGGATATTTTATTTTGGTTTGGGATAAGTGTGGGAGGTTATGTGCTCAAGATCATGTTCTATGGAATTTCCACCACTTTATCACACCGATCAGCCTATCAGATCTTAGAAAATATCCGTCTGGGAGCGACAGAAAGACTGATGTCCGCTCCTTTAGGGGAGGTCCTTTCCCAACGGGCTGGTAAGATGAAGAACATCATTGTGGACCGGGTAGAAACCATTGAACTGCCGTTGGCGCATATGATTCCTGAGGGTATTTCCAATTTTCTCTTTCCCTTAGCCATTTTTATTTATCTTGTTTTTATCGATTGGCGAATGGCCTTGGCTTCCCTGATCTGCGTACCTTTGGGAGCTATTGTCTATGGGGTTATGATGAGGAATTTTAACAGTCAATATGCCGCCTATATGGAGGCCAGCAATCATGTCAACAGCATCATTGTGGAATATGTGGAGGGGATTCAGGTGATCAAGGCTTTCAATCAATCCACAGAATCCTATGAGAAGTTTGCCGGAGCAGTCTCCTCCTTTCGGGAATTCACCTTAGCCTGGTTTCAGAGCACCTGGAAGCTGATGAATCTGGGCAATGCTATTCTCCCCTCCACTTTGCTGGGAGTTCTGCCCGTGGGAGTACTCCTTTATATCGAGGGGAATCTGACTCCTGCTGAACTGACCCTCTGCATGATCCTATCCTTGAGTATGGTGGCTCCCATGATCTGGTTCACTGTTGCCGTCAATGAATGGAAGGCTGTTCAGTATGCCATTAAGGATGTCAACGAGCTCTTGGAGCTTCCCAGTCTTCCGGATGCAGCTTGCCCGGTTCATTTGGCCTCTTTTGATGTGGAGCTTAAAGACGTTTCTTTTGCCTATAAAGAGAGCAAAGGGGATGTGCTCCAGGGCATCAATCTCCAAATTCCTGAGGGCAGCTATATGGCCTTGGTCGGTCCCTCCGGTGGGGGGAAATCCACCATTGCCCGGCTGATTGCCCGATTCTGGGATGTCGGTAAGGGCTCCATCACCATCGGCGGCACGGACATCCGGAAAATTCCCCTTGCCCAGCTTTCCCAGCTGGTCAGTTTCGTCACTCAGGATAACTTCCTCTTCAATTGTTCTTTGTTGGAGAATATCCGTCTTGGCAAACCTACGGCCAGCGACGAGGAAGCCTATGCAGCCGCCCGAGCCGCCCAGTGCGAGGAGTTCGTTTCCCGTTTGGAAAAGGGCTGGGCTACACCTGCCGGTGAAGCCGGCGGCAAGCTTTCCGGCGGCGAACGTCAGAGAATTGCCATCGCCCGGGCCATCCTGAAGAATGCTCCGATCGTCATTCTCGATGAAGCCACAGCCTTCACCGATCCGGAAAATGAGGATAAGCTGCAGCGTTCCCTTGCTGTGCTGACCAAGGGGAAAACATTGCTGGTGATAGCTCACAGACTGTCGACCATAAAAAACGCCGACCAAATTTTTGTTCTTCAAGAGGGAAGAGTCGTTGCCGGGGGGACCCAGCAGGAACTTCTGGAAAAATGCTCCCTTTACCAAGACATGTGGCGGGCCCATACCGGGGCAAGGGCTTGGGCGGCAAACAGCGGCAGGAAGGGGGAAATAGCCCATGCTTAAAACCATACGCCGGCTGATTGCCTGGACCGGAACCCGGAAAAATCGTCTGTACTGGGGATTCCTCTGGTCTTTTCTCTCGACATTATTCACGGCCATGCCTGTTATGGCGGCTGCTTATGTCCTTAACCTGATGCTTGAGGATCAGGCCGGCCGGCTTGAATTGACTCCCATCTGGGCCCTTTACCTGCTGATTTTTATGGTGTTCATGATTTTGGGACGGTTTTTCTTCTCCTATCTAAGGGCTGTTTTTCAGGAAAGTATAGCCTATGAAGTGACTGCAGAGGAACGGATGGGCATCGGTAACCTGCTCAAGCGGGTTTCCTTAGGTTTCTTTGATCGCAATACCACAGGGGAGCTGGTGGGGGCAGTAACCACCGACCTATCCTTTGTGGAGATGTTCGCCATGAAAATGATCGACTCTGTGATCGGTGGATATGTCAGTGCCCTGGCCATGATCCTCTGCGTAGCCTTTTACAGCTGGGAGGTTGCAGTGATTTCAGTCCTGGGTATCCTTTTATCGGCCTTGGCCTTGGGTCTGATGGGATTTTTCAGCCGTCGGAATGCGCCTGTTCACCAAAAGGCCCAAAATGAGATCATTGCGGCTACCCTGGAATATATACGGGGTATCCCTGTGGTCAAAGCCTATGGAAAAGAAGGCGTCTCAGTGGAGAGTATACGCCAGGCTTACAGGAAGCACCGGCAGATCAATGTCAAGATTGAACAGGAATATGTCCCCTGCAGCTGCCTCCACCTTTTGGCTCTCAAATCAACATCGGTGGTCATCGTGGCGGTTTCCGCTTTTCAGGCGGTTCAAGGAAATCTGCCCATTCCCGTCTTTCTGATGTTGGCGGTGTTTTCCTTTATAATTTTTGGCCATGTGGAGCAGATCAACAATGCTACTCATGTCCTGCAGGTGATTGGCCCAACTCTGGATAAACTGGAGAAAATCAAACAAGCAGAGTTTATTGATGAGAGGGGCAAAGACAAGGTATTGGACAACTACACTATAGAGATGGCGGATGTGGTCTTTGCCTATGATAAACGCAGGATTCTGGACGGAGTCACTCTGACTGTTCCTCAAAATACCACGACGGCTATCGTAGGCCCTTCAGGCAGCGGCAAGACCACCATCTGCAATTTGATTGCCCGTTTCTACGATGTGGATTCCGGCAGTATTCGCATTGGGGGCACGGATGTGCGGGAGCTGACCTGTGATAGTCTCCTGAGCAATATCAGCATGGTTTTCCAGAATGTGTATCTGTTTCAGGATACCATAGTGAATAATATAAGATTCGGGAAGCCGGATGCCACCATGGCAGAGGTGATTGAAGCGGCCAAACAGGCCCGTTGCCATGACTTCATATCAGCTTTGCCGGAAGGCTACAATACCATGGTGGGAGAAGGGGGGTCCTCTCTTTCCGGGGGAGAAAAACAGCGGATTTCCATAGCCCGGGCCATCCTAAAGAATGCCCCCATTGTCATTTTGGACGAGGCGACCGCCAGTGTGGATCCGGAGAATGAGCATTTTATTCAAGGGGCTCTCAGTGCCTTGACTCAGGGCAAAACCATCATCGTCATCGCTCACCGGATGCCCACCATTGCACATGCCGATCAAATTCTTGTCCTGGATGAGGGGCGCATCATCCAAAAGGGTGCCTATAAGGAACTGGTGGTCCAGGAGGGATTGTTCCGGCGCTTTATCACTATTCGCCAACAGGCTGAAAATTGGAGTATTAATGATATCTAGATTTTATCGCAGATTGTAGAGAAAACGACTTGCTCCCGTTGTCATTGGGTACAATTATTTTCCATTTGTTATGCTAAATTAGAAGGAGAGAGGCATAATTCGCGAATATAGTATGCAGCAAATAGAGCTATGGTGAGTATAGAATGGTCTAAGTCCCGCGATAGGGCAGGATACAAAAGAAAAGGGTTTTTGGAATACGCTTCCAAGAACCCTTTTCTTTTCAAGGTTTAATCAGGAATAAGTTTTTAGGGTCTCTCCTTCACCTGCTATGACAAAGAAGTAGTATCCACCCAATCTTTGGCCTCGGCTACGGAATCCTCTGTGGGGATGGCTACCTTGGATTCGGATTTCAATTCTTTGATATCAGCCCGCCAGGCGGCAGTATCATGCCGTTCAACAGGGTTAGCCATGAACTTTTCTTTGGATTTATTATCGTTCATAAGTGAAGCCTCCTTAAATTCGACCCTGGATTTTGCCTCCGGGTTTAGTACGGCATTTCCGCCATGCGCTTAAGGGTCCGGTATTTATCCTGAGCATGCTCCTCCGCCGCTTTGAACATTTCATCGGCAATTTCGGGGAAGACAGTCTTGAGCGATGAATAGCGGATTTCCCCTTGGATGAAGTCCTGGAAGGAGCCTTTGGGCTCTTTGGAATCCAGGACAAAAGGGTTCTTTCCCTGTTCTTTAAGGCGTGGGTCATGACGCCACAGGTGCCAATAACCGGCATCCACGGCCTTCTTCATTTGCGCCATACTGGTACCCATACCTGTCTTGATTCCGTGGTTGATACAGGAAGCGTAGGCGATGATGATGGAAGGGCCTTTATAGCTTTCAGCTTCGGCAATGGCCTTTAAGGTGTGATTCATATTGGCCCCCATGGCAATTTGCGCTACATAGATATAGCCATAGGTAGTGGAGATCAGGCCCAGATCTTTTTTTCGGACTCTCTTACCGCCGGCGGCGAATTTGGCAATGGCTGCCGTTGGCGTGGCCTTGGAGGATTGGCCTCCTGTATTGGAGTAGACCTCTGTGTCAAAGACGAAGAGGTTAATGTCATCACCGCTGGCCAGGACATGGTCCACCCCATTGTAGCCGATGTCGTAGGCAAAGCCGTCGCCGCCAAAGATCCAGACGGAGGGTTTAATTAAGTAATCCTTCTTGGCCATAATTTCCTGGAGAAGTGGGTTGTCGGAAATATTCTCTTTCTTAAGAGCTTCCAGAACCCGTGCACTGGCTCTTTTGGATCCTTCACCTTCAGCGAAGTTATCCAGCCAGTCCTGGCAAGCTTCCTTTATTTCGCCGCCGATCCCGCTTTCGATTAACTGGTTCATCAATTGAGCGAGTTTTTCCCGAATTTGCTTGGAGCCAAGATACATACCATAACCGAATTGAGCATTGTCTTCGAAGAGGGGATTCATCCAGGCCGGCCCTTTACCCTCAGCATTGACGGTATAAGGAACGGAAGGAGCACTGCCTCCCCAGATGGAGGAACACCCTGTGGCATTGGCGATAATCATGCGATCTCCATAGAGCTGGGTAATGAGGCGGGCATAAGGTGTCTCACCGCAGCCGGGGCATGCTCCGTTGAATTCCAGAAGGGGCTTCGCAAGCTGGCTGCCGAAGAGGGTCTTGACATCCAGCAGATCCCGCTTTTCAGTAACGGTCATGGCGAATTCCCAATTTTCCGCTTCCATTTCGATTTCATGATCGGCAGGCTCCATCACTAAAGCCTTACCCGGTGCGGGACAGATATCGGCGCAGTTGCCACAGCCGGTACAATCCAGGGGGGACACTTGAATTCGGTAATGGTAGCCTTCCAGTTTTTTGTTGATGGGTTTCTTGGTTTTAAAGGTATCCGGGGCTTTGGCTGATTCCTGATCGTCCAGCAAAACAGAGCGTATGGTGGCGTGGGGGCAGACATAAGCGCATTGATTGCACTGGATGCATTTATCGATCTGCCATTCAGGCACATAAACTGCGATTCCCCGCTTTTCATATTTGGTGGTGCCTAAGGGGAAAGTACCGTCTTCCCTGCCTACAAAAGCGCTGGTGGGCAGGTTGTCCCCTTCATGGCGGGCCATGGGGCGCTGAATATCTTTGACGAAAGCAGGCTCCTCTTTGATGGGCATGTTTTCATCAGGAACATCAGCCCAGGCTGGAGGGACATCGACCTTGATCAGGGATTCAATTCCCTTGTCCACGGCTTTTTCGTTCATTTCCACAATCTTGGCGCCTTTTTTACCGTAGACTTTATGGATGGAATCCTTTAAGTAACGAATGGCATCGTCGATGGGGATGACATTGGCCAATTTAAAGAAAGCGGCCTGCATGACCATGTTAATCCGCCCGCCCAGACCGATCTCGCCGGCGATGGATATGGCATCAATGAGGTAGAATTTAATATCATGTTTAGCGAGATAGCGTTTCAGATAAGCGGGCAGGTGATCCTCCACTTCCTCAGGGGTCCAGGAGCAGTTCAGGACAAAGGTGCCGCCTTTTTTCAGGCCTTTGACAATGTCATAGTTATAAATAAAGGATTTGTTGTGACAAGCGATATAGTCGGCATCAAAAACCAGGTAGGAGGATTTAATGGGCTGCTTGCCAAAGCGTAAATGGGAAATGGTGGTACCGCCTGATTTTTTACTGTCATACTCAAAATAACCCTGGACATTCAGCTCCGTATTGTCCCCGATGATCTTAATGGCGCTCTTGTTGGCCCCTACCGTTCCATCCGAGCCCAATCCCCAGAACTTGCAGCGGATGGTTCCTTCCGGGGAAGCGTCAATAATCTCTTCTTCGGGCAAGGAGGTGTGGCTCACATCATCAATAATCCCGATGGTGAAGCGATCTTTGGGTTGGGCTTGGTTGAGGTTTTTAAAGACAGCCAGGATCTGCGAAGGAGTGGTATCCTTGGAGCCTAAGCCATAGCGGCCGCCGACGATCACCGGGCGGGCTGCTTGATGGTTAAACATTTGGATAATATCCAGGTAGAGGGGCTCACCGGTGGAGCCGGGCTCTTTGGTGCGATCGAGGACGGCGATTTTTTTCACGGACTTAGGCAGGACATCGAAGAAATACTTGGAGCAGAAGGGGCGGTAAAGGTGAACTTTGATCAGTCCCAGCTTTTCCCCTCTTTGCGCCAGGAAGTCGATGGTTTCTTCGATGGTGGTGCACACTGAACCCATAGCCACAATAATGTTCTCAGCATTAGGATCACCATAGTATTGGAAAGGATGATATTCCCGTCCGGTAATTTTCTTAAATTCTTTGAAATAGTCTTCAATAATATCAGGGACTGCTTCATAGAATGGATTGGAGACTTCCCGGCCCTGGAAATAAATATCCGGGTTTTGAGCCGTGCCTCTTAAAACCGGGTGGTTAGGGTTGAGGGAATTATCCCGGAATTGCTGAATCTTTTCGTAATCCACTAATTGGGCAATGTCTTTATAAGGAGTAACTTCGATCTTCTGCACTTCGTGAGAGGTTCTGAAGCCATCAAAAAAGTGAAGATGAGGAATCCGTGATTTAATGGCGGCCAGATGAGCTATGTAGGCCATATCCATGGCTTCCTGGACATCGTTGGCACAAAGCATGGCAAAACCTGTTTGGCGGCAGGCATTAATATCGGAGTGGTCACCAAAGATAGACAGAGCATGAGTGGCCAGACCCCGGGCACTGACATGGAAGACGGCGGGCACCAGATTTCCGGCCATCTTATACATTTCCGGGATCATCAGGAGCAGGCCCTGAGAAGCGGTATAGGTTGTGGTCAGGGCTCCGGCTTGAAGAGAACCATGCACTGCGGCTGCGGCCCCCGCCTCGGATTCCATCTCGACCACTTTGACAGGCTGATCAAAGATATTTCTGTGATTGTGGGCAGACCATTCGTCCACTGATTCAGCCATGGGCGAGGAAGGTGTAATGGGGAAGATGGTCGCCACCTCAGTCAAAGCATAGGATGCTTCGGCTGCGGCTTGGTTTGCATCCATCGTTTTCATTTTCTTTGCCACGAGACTACCTCCTTAAAACAATGAGCATTTGGATATAGGCTTAGTATTCGTTATTGGGAAACTCTCATACATTCTTTCTGCATTTTTGCTGGAATTTCACCCCATGCCGAGACCCAGGACAGCGAAAAAAGAAAACCGTTTCGAGCCTGACGGCATAGAAACGGTTTTCATCAATAGTCTGGATTGAACAGGATTTAACGCATGAACAGACGATTAGAAGAGCCGAAAGCACCTGCATTACCAAAACCAGCATTCCCAAATCCACCGGCATTACCAAAACCAAAATTGCCAGTATTAGCGAAACCCCTATCAACAGTAACGTTGCGTGTTACCTGTTGAACAAAAGGTTGAGGAACATCAACGATATTCTGACGATTAACCGTCACGACCGGTTGAATAACGGGGATAATTCTAGGGGTAAAAGTATCCCTTACGCAGTATTGTGGTGGGCAACAAATTGGATTACCAACGCAGCCATACATAGCGAAACACCTCCTTTTTATATTACAGTGTATGATGCAAAAACCAAATTGGCAATGATTTACAATTTTTTTGAAAAAAAATCTTGTTTTTGCGTTATACAGCATTTACCAGTCGAAGACATCCGCTGAGGATGTCTTTTTTGATTTTAAGCGCATATAAATGTATAAAATTTCGGTGCAAAAAAGGAGGGCTCAGGGTGCAGGAATATATCCGTAAACGGGTACTCGATATTGGGAATTATATAATGGAATCGAGCGCCACAGTGAGACAGACAGCAGATATTTTCGGAGTGAGTAAATCAACTGTCCATAAGGATGTCACGGAGAGGCTACCCCTGATCAATGAAAAGCTGGCCATGGAGGTTAAGCAAATACTGGAAAGCAATAAGGCAGAACGGCATATTCGGGGTGGTGAAGCCACTCGGAAAAAATACCAGGAGAGCTGAAGGCAGGTTTATTTAGATAAATGTTCGGGAACTATAAGAAAGCAAGTTTTTCTGGATCATGAGGAGAAATATTAAAGGAATTAGTATAGTTTCATCGAATAAAAGAATGTGGTATATTATGTATAATCTCCCGCAGGGGAGATTGTACTTTTCGTTTAGGGATATATCAAAAAGAGGGTTAAAACCGGGAATAGAAAACCAAGGCAGTCAGTGATGAAGGAAGATGGACAAGCCAGAAGAGTAAGAAAGGGGTACCACTACAAATGTTTGGTATTGACTTAGGAATTGATTTAGGAACGGCCAGTGTGCTGGTCTTCGCCAAAGGAAAAGGAATTATTCTTCATGAGCCTTCGGTTCTTGCGATCGATAAAAACACGAACAAAAGGATCGCCGTTGGGGAAGAGGCCAGGATGATGCTGGGGAGAACACCGGGAAATATTGTGGCTGTTCGTCCGATGCGGGATGGTGTCATTGCTGATTATCAAACCACAGAAATCATGCTTAAATACTTTTTGGAAAAGGCGGGGGCCCGGCGTTGGCCTTTGTTTAAGACCCGGGTGGTGGTCTGTATCCCCTCAGGAGTTACCGATGTTGAAGAGCGGGCAGTAAAGCAAGCCGCTTACCAAGCCGGAGCTAAACAGGTCAAAGTCATTGAAGAGCCCTATGCGGCAGCCTTGGGAGCGGGATTGGACATCTCCGGACCTACAGGCAATATGATCGTGGATATCGGTGGGGGAACGTCGGATGTGGCCGTTCTTTCCCTGGAAGGGATCGTCACCAAGCGCAGTTTACGGGTCGGTGGTGATAAATTTGATGAAGCCATCATCCGCCATATTCGGCGTGAATATAACCTGATGATTGGGGAGCGGACAGCGGAAGAGGTAAAGATTGCTGTAGGTGCAGCTATTCCCGAGGGCCGGCCTGATCATGCTGAAATTGATGTGCGGGGAAGGGATTTGGTCACAGGTCTCCCCAAAACCATTAATGTCAACTCCAAAGAGTGTTATCTTGCTCTGGAAGAAAATGTGGAAGCCATCGTGGGGGCGGTGAAAGAAGTACTGGAACGGACTCCGCCTGAGCTTTCTGCTGATATCCTAAGCAAAGGAATCGTCATGACCGGAGGCGGAGCCCTGGTCTACGGGTTTGATACCCGGATTTCCAGGGAGACCGGTCTGCCGGTAACTCTGGCTGAAGATCCTATCTCATGTGTTGCTTTAGGAACAGGCAAGGTTCTGGATCAAAGTTTCTAGGTCACTGATATCAGGCAGTTTTTTAACAATACATAGAATTCTGGTGTAGACAAGCTTTAAAGCCGAGGAAAGGGGCACTATCCGGTGAGCAGACCGGAGAAGCTATTTCTCGGCTTTTTCTTTAGGAATGTGAATGTTTTAGTTTGGAGAGGTTTACCATGAGAGCAGATATACTTGGCGTAAAAGTGGACCGGGAGTCGATGGCGGAAACCGTCCTTAAAATCCAAAAAGCAGTAGAGGCTCAAAAGCCTATTCAAGTGGTTACAGCTAACCCGGAGTTGATCTATGCCACGGGAAGGGACGTCCGCCTTAAGCAGCTGATTAATTCGGCTGAGATTGTTACCCCGGATGGGGTGGGTGTGGTCTGGGCGGCCAAGCGCCTGGGCCATCCGGTGGCTGAGCGGGTGACAGGGATTGACTTAGTTGAAGCTCTTTTCCCCATAGCAGCTGAGCAATCTTGGGGGATCTTTTTTCTGGGCAGCCAGCCCGGTGTTGCTGAAAAAGCAGCTCAGAAAGCTGCAGAAAAGCACCCCGGTTTCCGGTGGCAAGCAGCCCACGGCTATTTCAGCCGCGAAGAAGAGCCGGCTCTGCTGGAGCAAATCCGTGAATTTAAGCCGGATCTTCTTCTGATTGGTTTGGGAGCACCCCGTCAGGAGTTTTGGATGTTTTCCCACCTTGATTTAAACACGGTCAGCATTGGTGTAGGGGGCAGCTTTGATGCGCTGGCCGGAATCAACAAAAGAGCTCCCCAGTGGATTCGCAATATCCGTCTGGAGTGGCTCTATCGTTTGTTTAAGCAGCCCTCCCGTCTGAAACGTCAACTGGTTCTCCCTCGCTTCGCCTGGAAGGTCATATGCTCCGGTAAGGAGCAAAAGAGAACCCGGAAAGTAAGATAGTATTTCTTGAAAGCGGCAGTTTAACACTTTATTTTTCCGCACCGACTAAAGACGGCTCCACTAGGCGTACTAATGAACAGGAGGTTGAAAAATGCCTGAATGGGAATTCAAATGGTCCTGGGAGAAGATAACACTCGACCCACAGGCCAGAGAGGACTTTTTACAGGAGTCTCAGCCTTTTATTCGTCATGTTTCCATTCAGACGTGTCACCGCACCTTAGAATGGGGTAGAGATGAAGAATTATCCGAGGCTTTAATCGCCTTTAATGAATCTATTGAACATTATGAAGAAGAACGAGGCGTGCCTTTTTTAGCCTATGCCCGGCTCCTGATTAAACGTCGGCTCATCGATTATTACCGAAAGCAGCGTTTGCGGGAAGCCTTGCCTATGGACCAGGATGAGGTAGGGCAGGCTGTTGATATTCATGTAGGAATTAAGGAATTTCGTGAACGTCAACAAAATCAGGAAAGAGCGGCTGAGATTCAGGAATTTTCTTTAGCCCTGAAAAAATATGGGCTATCCTTTCAAGTCCTGGCTGAAGTGTGCCCCAAACACCGGGATAGCCGGGAAACCCTGCTCGGGGTGGCCCGAACCCTGGCGCTGTCCCCGGAATTATGGCAGCAAGTGGAAAAGACAGGCAAACTCCCTATGCAAGCCCTGACCTTGAAGACCAAAGTTCACCCCAAAGTACTGGAACGGGGGCGGAAATATATTCTGGCGGTAGCCTTATTGATCGCTAATCAACATGATTATATCTACTTAAGGGAATATGTACTCCCGGATGAAAGGAGGGCTGAAGGATGAGCCAAATTAAGGCTGTTGTCTTAGAGAAACATAAGAATTCCATTACCGTATTAACGGGGGATGGTGCTTTTCAAACCTTAAAGTACAAAGGGGATGCGGAGGTCGGGGAGGAAATTCAATTGCCGATCCAAAGCAGAGCCACCTTTTGGCGAATAGGGGCAAGTGCCGCTGCGGTAGTTCTGCTGGCATTGATGGGGATTTTCGGATGGAATGCCTGGCAGCCAAGGACCGCAGTGGCCATGATTTCTCTGGATATTAACCCCAGCCTTCAGCTTACCGTGGATCAAAAGGGAGAAGTTCTGGAGCTGGAATCCCTGAATTCCGAGGCTGAACAGCTGGTCACCGGACTAGCCCTTAAAGGAAAGTCATGGGGAGAGGCCTTGAATGAAATTATTCAAAAGTCGGTGGCCTTAAATTATTTGAACGAAGAAGAAAACTGGGTTGTCGTAGGATATTCATCTTCGGCAACGGACCAAAAGGAGCCCCCTGCTAAAGTCAGTGTGATTAATACTGAAGCCATAACCAAACAGGTTCAACAGGCTGTGCATGAGCAAGGGCTTAAATCTACCGTAGCGGTCTATGAGTTGACCTCTGAGCAAAAAAAGCAAGCCCAAGAGACGGGGCTCACCTTAGGAGAGTACGCTTTAGCGGATACCGCTCAGAAGGCAGGTATTAAGGTAGAGCCTAAGGATTTAAAAGCGAAGGAAGAGCGAACCCGTTTATTGGAAACTCCGGAAATTCAGGAGCAGATGCGTAAAGATAAGCTCATCATTGAAGCCATGAGTAATAAAACCAATCAGGGTGAGGGCAAGGATAAAAAGGAAGGCTACGCCAAAAGTAAGTGGTACAACCTGGACAGAGAGAAAAATAATCAAAAAAATACCAAGGAACAGCCCAGAAACGGCATAAGCACTCCAAAGCCTTCCCAGGACAGCAATAGGAGCACCAATAAAGATAACAATAAGGACAGCAACAAGAACAGCAATAAAGATAGGAGTAAAGATAAGGACAAAGATAGGGATTACGGTTCCGGCACGAAAGGGAAGGGAACCGACAAAGGGGATGACCTGGAAAAAGGCGAAGACAATAGGTCTGATAATCAAGGGAACAGCGGCCGCAATAATGATCAAAATACCGACAAAGAAAAGCGCGGGCAGAAAAAAGGGGCTCCCGACTCTGATCAGAAGCAAAGCCCAAAGCAGGATGAACCAGCAGAAAAGGCCGGTAAGAAAGATAATCAGGATACTAAACAAAACAGCAATCGCAAAACTGAAGGGGACTCTCGAAATAGCTCCCAGAATAAATGGAGTTTTGGGAACTTCTTGAGAATGAACTATAGTCAACGTACTTAAATATGAAGCTCTCCTGAGGCAGAGGGTTCCATCGGAACTTCTCCCCGGGAGAGCTTTGTGCTGTCAGCTTCCTTTTAATATTTCTTTATAAAAGTTCTCAGTTTGTCTGAGCATTTCCTGAACGCTGAAGTCCTGCCAGCGCTGAGCGCCGGAGTCTATGTAAGATTGGGCGAGATCAGGGCTCTGGAGAAGGGTGCGGCAGGACCCGGCAAGTTCCGCCGGTTGTCCCGGAGGAATCAAAAGGCCATCCAGAGAAGGGCGAATCAGTTCCGGTATCCCTCCTACAGCAGTGGCGACAAGAGGCAGATGAGCTTGCATGGCCTCAAGAAGAACAAGGCCCATGCCTTCGCTTACGGAAGGGAGAATAAAAATATCCATAGCGGGGAGGGCTTGATAGGCGTCAGGGAGATATCCTGTAAAAGTGTGGGGCAGCCCCCAAGCTTCAGCCTGTTCGTCAAGCTCCCTATGCAAAGGTCCGTCTCCAATGATCAGAATATGGAGATGAGGAAACTGGGGGCGTAAGATATGAGCAGCTTCCAAAAGTGTGTGAAGCCCTTTGGTGGGATGCAGCCGGGCGATAGTACCGAGAACCAGGGCATCCTTGGGTATTCCCCATGTCCGGCGGAAGCTTTCCCGCAACTCCGCCCGCTGCTCACTGGTGGCCAGCTGAGGCAGGGGAGGGATGCCATTATAGATGGTGCGAATCCTTTGCCCGCCACGGTGGGCCACTTCTTCAGCCAAGGCTTCGGAAACAGTGATAATTCCGGAGGTTAAGGGCAGGGTCAGCCGATCTAAGGCCAGGGCTAAGCAGGCTGCCGCAGGTGAAAGATAATCCTGCTTTAGGGAACTGTGGACCGTACTGACCACAGGTAGTTTCAAGCAACTTCCGGCCAGTCTCCCCAAAAGATTGGCCCGGGAGCCGTGGGTATGGATGAGAGAGAACTTTTCCTGACGTATATCGGCCATAAGTTTTGGCAAAGGGAATAAATCCAGAGCGTGCTTCATGGGAAAACGCAAGGTAGGAATGCCTTTCTCTTCAGTGGAGCGGGCAAAAGGTCCATCAATTAAGCAGCCTGAGGTTACGGAAAAGGCAGCCTTATCGATCCCTTGCAGCAAGGTCAGGACATGCTGTTCGGCGCCGCCGATTTCGCCGCCGCCGATTAATTGTAAAATTTTATGGGTTGGCACGGGGCTTCTTCCCTTCTTCCCGAAACTCGGTTATACTAAAGTATAAGTAAATTGTGACTAGGTATCAAAATAGTGGTTTTGGCAAAAAACGAAGCGTATAAAATGTTGATAAAAAAATTAAAAATCAGGAGGTCTTTTTATGTTAGAAAGTCAAGAGATTCAAAAAATAATACCCCACCGCTACCCCTTTTTGCTGGTGGATAGGATTCTGGAGTTGGAAGATGGCAAACGGGGGGTGGGCTTGAAGAATGTTTCCGGCAACGAGCCTTTCTTCCAGGGGCATTTTCCCGGCTATCCAGTCATGCCCGGTGTGCTGATTATGGAAGCTCTGGCCCAGGTAGGGGCTGTGATCCTTTTGAAAATGCCGGAATACGCAGGACATATTGCCCTTTTTGCCGGGCTGGAAGACGTACGGTTCCGCCGGCAGGTGATCCCCGGCGACCAGCTTCGGCTGGAAGTTGAGTTATTAAAACTCAAGCGGGGGCTTGGTGTGGCACAAGGAAAAGCCTATGTAGGGGGAAATTTAGCTGCCGAGGGCACCTTAAAGTTTGCTGTCGGTCCTAAATTAGAGGATTAAGGAATGCCGCTGAGTCCAGTATAGCATAAACATTACATTACCTATAGCGAGTGAGCGGGCCATCATTTCTGAAAAGACAAATTGCCCTAACCTAAACTCTTGCATAGTTTAGGTTAGGGGGGAGTATGATGGGTGTACAGCTTACCGGACTAGGGGTAATTGTGGCTTTGTTATGGATTATCACGGATTATTGGGAGTGGACGGTTCCGGAAGGAATCGGCCATAAAATCACCGATTGGAAGAGAAAGTCTTATCGCTCCCAAATCACCGTTAAATTTACTAATCAAGAATCTATCTACCGGCAGGAGCAATTTGCTTTTTCCTTAAAACGCTTTCTTGGGGAGATGGAGCGGAAAATGGGGTTGCCCGTCCATTGTGAGATTGAGCTGTGGGGGGAGCAGGATGAGTATACTGAGGAAGAGCTCCTCTACATTAAATGCTTGAATCAATCCTTCTCCGGATTTACATGGTCCATTCAACAAAGAATCCCCCAACCGCAGTTGGGGGATCAGGGTTCCAGTTAAGAAGGGTCATTGGGTAAGGCGCAGGCTCGATGAAGATTTTGCGTCGGGTGTTTCTTTTGAATCGCCCTTGGGTTTGTTGTCGCGATCTTTATGATGCTTTTTCCCAAAATCGACCTTGCCGTTGGCCAGGTCCTCTTCTACTTTCTTTTGCCGTTCTTTAATCGCATCTTTGATCTTTTCAGCCTTTTCCTTCTCCAGGATTCCGGCTTCCACTTTCTTATCGATCATTTGCACCTTAAGCTCGACCATTTGTTGATGGAGAGCTTTGATTTCTGCCAGCTTGGCAGGATCCGGTGCCGTAGTGGTTGCCCCAAAAGCTGCTCCGGCGCCAAAGGTAAGGAAGGCGAGGGTCAATAAACTTACCGCGAACTTCTTCAACAATTTACACTCCTCCTTATAATAGACAACTTTTTAACTGGAACGTTTTATAGAATACCCAGAAAAAGAAAGAAACATAGTGGTAATCCTTGGATGAATTATTAAAATAAGCAGGGAATAGACAGTTCGGAAAAGAATACTATATTTATCGATCAATAAAACCCTTCTTATGGGATGCAAAGAGAGGGTTTTTTATGTTTTACTTTTTTGTTGCCGATTCAGGGGAAATGACACTTTCCCCCTTAATAGATGATAAGCACTTGGCTGAGGAGGCTGAGGTCTTGCGGCCCGGGCTCCCTTTGAGCTTTGCCCAATCCCTGCTGGGAGAGATTGACGAGCAAAGGAAAGGAGCAAGAAGAGCCGGAATATGGCCCTTATGGGGAGGCTATTCAAGAGAAAAAGCAGAGGATAAGAAGCGGGATGGGGCTTGGGTTAAAAGGGCAATTCTTAGAACCTTGAAAGGCTATCCGGGACTAAGGGATCAAAATTGGCGGTGGGAGAAGGGGAACTCTCCGGAGGCCTCTTGGCAGAATGGGCTGAAGGATAATCTGAGGAGTATAACAGATAAGGAAAGGGTTGGGGATTTCCTGGCCAGAACTGAGGGAAGATTATTAGCCAAGGCTGACTTGCAGCGGCTGGGGCAGGAATGCAGCTTATCTTATCCGGAAATTTTGAACCTCTGCCATGAGCAGGCCCGGAAAGGGGATGCCCAATGGATTCCGGCCGTGGCAAGAGAAGGAAAAGGCTGGAGATGTGAGCGCTGCGGGGAGACTAAGGTCGAAGAGTGGATAAGCATCTATGGGCCGGTTGCTACTTGCCCGGCTTGTACCGCCTTGGGAGCAGTAAGTTCACTCCATGAGCTTTACCGAAGCGGGGGGGCCTCTCAAACTATGGTTTCCTCCTCTACAAAGGCAGACCACCTGGGCTATTCCTCTTTTTCCGACTGTGGGAACATTGCATGGGTATTTTCACCCCGTTGGGAGCTTAGTCCTGCTCAAAAGATTGCTGCCCAGCAGGTGTTGGCCTTTGTAAAAGAAGGTGCCGGCGAAAGGGGTGTTATTCAAGAAGCAAATTCTAAGAATGAAACCCTGCTCTGGGCTGCTTGTGGAGCGGGGAAGACCGAGGTCTGTTTTCCGGCAGCAGCATGGGCCCTTGAACAAGGGAAAAAGGTATTATTCGCGGCACCTCGTCAAGATGTGGTTTTGGATGTAGCCCCTCGCCTTCAACAAGATTTTCCAGGCTTAACGCTGAGTGTTCTCACCGGAACAAGTCAGGAGCGTTTTACACCGGCCCCCTTTGTTCTGGCTACCACGCACCAGATTCTGCGTTTTTCCCAGGCCTTTGATTTAATCTTCCTTGACGAAATGGACGCCTTTCCCTATTATGGCAGCACCGCCCTGGCTTGGGGAATGGAGCGGGCATTGAGAACGGGAGGTAAGACAGTCTATCTGACGGCTACTCCCTCACAGGAAAGTTTAGAGAAGGTTAAAGCAGGCAGGATGAAACTGATCCGTCTGACGGCACGCCACCATGGCAAGGCAGTTCCGGTTCCACAGTGGCGCAAGATTGGGGGAAGTATGGCACCTGA
This sequence comes from Desulfitobacterium chlororespirans DSM 11544, assembly GCF_900143285.1. Classification (NCBI taxonomy): domain Bacteria; kingdom Bacillati; phylum Bacillota; class Clostridia; order Eubacteriales; family Desulfitobacteriaceae; genus Desulfitobacterium; species Desulfitobacterium chlororespirans. Next base: position 108,759 of record NZ_FRDN01000006.1, on the reverse strand, counting down.
GCACGGATGCTCTGGAGAGCAGGGAGAAAAGGTTTTTCAGTGGCTGAAGGAACTAGCCCTATGGGGCCCGGTGCTCCTCTTTGTGCCCAAGATATCCTGGGTCAACCCTTGGGTCGAAATCCTGAAGAAGGAGTTCCCCCAATGGTCAATCTCGGGAAGTTACAGTGCCGATCCCAGCCGCGCTGAAAAAATCGCGGCACTGCGGGAGGGAAAATTCCGTATTTTTGTCTGCACTTCGATTCTGGAACGGGGGGTCACCCTGCCTGATGCCCAAATCATGGTTCTGGAGGCGGATCATGGGGTCTTTGACGAGAGAGCCTTGGTCCAAATGGCTGGACGGGTGGGGAGGACCCAGGAGAATCCCAGCGGCAATGCCCTTTTTCTATCCCGCCAAAAGACATCTTCCATTGAAAAAGCGCTGGATTGGATTAAGGAGCAAAATGAGCTGGCCTTCGCTCAGGGTTTAATTGACAATTAAGGAGGTTCTTTATGTCCGGCTCTATTTTTTCTCTATGGCAAGATATAAAAGACCTTGCCCGATCTCTGCTCTATGAAAAGGAGTCAACCTGTCTTCTCTGTGAAACCCATGTGTCAGGGTGCCAGGTTTTCTGTGATGATTGTAAGCAAACTTATTTCCGGCCGGATTTAAACCGGTGTAGCCATTGCGGCAAGCTTCTTGAACCTCAGCATACAGAATGTGAAGACTGCGTTGCGGGCAGAGGGCCCAAAGGTATGGAGCAGGCTGTGGCCTGGGGACATTATACGGGGGCTTGGCGGGAGTTCATTCAGAATGTAAAATTTAAATCCCAGCCTTATTTGCTGAAACGGCTTGGCCCGTCTCTGGGGGATTTTGCCCTTCGCCATTTACCGCCTCCCCATTGGATTGTGCCTGTTCCTTTGCATGATGAACGATTAGCGGAAAGAGGCTTCAATCAGGCGGCAGCTATTGCCTCCCTTCTGCATTGGGAACTGGGGATTCCTTTGTGGGAGGGTTTGCACCGGGTTCAACCCACTACCCCGCAAGTGGGGTTAAGCCGGAAAGAAAGGCTGGATAATCTGGAGTCGGCTTTTCAAATAGTCTCTTCATCACAAGGGCTTAAGCAAATCCAAGGAGCCAGGGTTTGGCTTGTTGATGATGTGACCACTACCGGTGCAACTTTGGAGCATTGTGCCAAGGTGCTGAAACGGGGTGGAGCAGCTCAGGTGTATGGGCTCGTTTTAGCTGCAGGTTTGGAGAAAGGACAGAAAAAGGACTATTCAGTCTCAGAATTCGGTGTTATAATAGGGGCGGATAGGCGTGAGTCTGTTACTATTTTTTAAGGTAAGGGGATTTTCTTCATGGCGTTTCAAGACAAAGAACTAGTATGCAAAGATTGCGGAACCACTTTCATTTTCACTGTAGGTGAACAAGAATTCTATGCAGAAAAAGGCTTTGAAAACGAGCCACAGCGTTGCAGAGACTGCCGTAATGCACGTAAAACCAGCCGCAACAGCGGTGAAAGCCGTCAACGGGAAATGCACACAGTAGTTTGTGCAGAGTGCGGCGTTGAAACTCAAGTTCCATTTCAACCTACATCTGATCGTCCCGTTTACTGCCGTGATTGCTACCAAAACCATCGCGTAGGTCGCTAATCAGAGTAAACGAGAATATATGTGAGAGCATTGGAGTAAATCCAATGCTTTTTTTATAGTCTTCTTAATAAACAATTCTAATTATTATAAGAAAAAGATGTTGAATAAAGTTGCATCGTTATGTATAATAATCAATATCCATAAGACAAGTAAGAAACTTTATTAAAAAAGTAGCATGTTTTGCCAATTGGATAAGTAAAGTAAAGAGGAAGATTAAAAGGAGAGGGATAAAAATGAAAAAGAATGTACGTAATGGGATCATTGCTGCGGTTATGATGGGCCTGCTTGCCCTTACAGGCTGCGGCGGTCAAAGTCAGCCTCCGGCCAACAGTGGAGCGGATAATGGAGGGAATGCAGGAGAAGAAAAAGTGCTGAAGATCGGCTCCGCTATTGAGTATGCACCTTTTGAATTTATGGACAAAAAACAAAATCCTACAGGTTTTGATATCGATTTGATGAACGAAATCGCCAAGGACTTAGGCTATACCGCGAAGTTTGAATCATCCTCCTTTGATGGGTTAGTCGCAGCAATTGGCCTGGGAAAATATGATGCCGTCATCTCGGCGATGACCATCACCGACGACCGTGCAAAATCGGTTCTTTTCAGCGACCCTTATTTTGAATCCGCTCAAATAATCGCTGTTAAAAAAGGTTCAGCAATTAAATCCGAGCAGGATTTAATCGGCAAAAAAGTCGGTGTTCAGCAAGGAACCACCGGTCAGTTTGCCGTTGAAGATCTGGGAATCGATCCCAGGAAATTCGATACTATCGGCGATGCCATCAACGATATGATGATTGGCGGCTCTGAGGCAGTGGTTGCCGATACCCCCACTCTTTACTACTTCATTACCCAGAACCCAAAAATGGATATTGAAATAGTCCCCAGTGCTTTCGAAAAAGAGTATTTTGGCATCGCCTTTAAGCTTGACAATAAAGAATTAGCCGATCAAGTGAATGCTACTTTAAAGAAGTTTATGGACAATGGCAAATACAATGAGATCTATAAAAAATGGTTTAATGAGGATGCTCCTAAGTTCTAAGCCCGGCTCAGAATGATGATGACTCAAAACGCCTAGCAATGCTGGGCGTTTTGTTTCAGTATGGTACTTATTTTTAGCGGCTGACAGAAAGGTTTCTGGAGAAAAATGTCTGAACTATAATTCTTGAATAAACTTGCGATGAAATGTATAATTACGAAGGATTAAAGAAGGATTCATGACACGGGATTAAAGGAGGATATAGGTGTGGAACTCCGTTGGGAATTAATGCTTGAGAGCGTCAATCCCTTGCTGAAAGGAACATTGATCACTCTGGAGCTTACGGCCGGGGCTGTGGGGATAGGGATTGTGATCGGCCTGTTTATGGCATTGATGCGTTTATCCAATAGCCGGATTTTACGTGGCTTATCCATAGCCTATATTGATTTCTTCAGAGGGACGCCGCTTTTGGTTCAGCTTCTCATGGTGTATTTCGCTCTCCCTCAGCTCTTAAATTTCCAGGTTCCTGATAATTATCAATTTATTGCCGCGATTACGGCCATGGGTCTTAACTCGGGAGCCTATATTGCGGAGATTTTTCGGGCTGGGATTCAGTCCATTGATAAAGGGCAGGGAGAAGCGGCGCGGTCTTTGGGAATGACTCAGGGCCAAGCCATGAGACATGTTATTCTTCCTCAGGCCTTTAAACGGGTTATCCCTCCTCTGGGCAATGAGTTTATTGCTCTGCTTAAGGATTCTTCCCTGGTATCTTTTATTGCCCTTCAGGATCTTATGTATTCCGGAAAGCTTATCGTAAGCCGTACCTATCAGCCCTTTGTTATTTATTTAGAGGTTGCGTTGTTCTATCTGGCTATGACTCTGCTCCTTTCTCGGTTCGTGAATTATACAGAGAGGAGGTTCGGTAAGAGTGATAACCGTTAAAAATCTGCACAAGCATTTTGGTAAGCTTGAGGTCCTGCGCGGCATTGATTGTCATATTAAAGAAAAAGAGGTTGTAGTGGTTATTGGTCCCAGCGGCTCGGGAAAGAGCACTTTCCTGCGCTGCCTCAACAAGCTGGAGGAGCTCACGTACGGAGAAATCGTCGTGGATGGCATTCCTTTGAATTCGGAAACCAATGTCAATGCTATACGGCGGGAAGTGGGCATGGTCTTTCAAAGGTTTAACCTGTTTCCCCATAAGACGGCTATGGAGAATATTACCTTGGCTCCGGGAATTGTTCGCAAGACCAGCAAGCAGGAAACAGAATGGATGGCCATGGAGCTCTTGAAAAAAGTGGGCTTGGAAGATAAGGCACATGAGTATCCCGATCGGCTTTCCGGAGGGCAGCAGCAGCGGGTTGCTATTGCCAGGGCTCTCGCTATGCGCCCTAAAGTCATGCTCTTTGACGAACCTACCTCAGCCCTTGATCCCGAGATGGTAGGTGAGGTTCTGGCTGTCATGAAAGATCTGGCCAGGGAAGGCATGACCATGGTTGTGGTCACTCATGAAATGGGCTTTGCCCGGGAAGTAGGAGACCGGGTGATCTTTATGGATGAAGGAAGAATCATGGAGGAAGGGTCCCCGGCAGAACTCTTTGGCAACCCTCAGAATCCGCGCACTCAATCCTTCCTGAGCAAGATCCTTTAGATTTTTAATAGTGCAGGTATTGTCTGCACTATCTCTTCGGAAAAGCTATCTCTTCAGAAAAGCTGATGCTGTGGTCTATAGAGCCCTGCATCAGCTTTTGGGTTACGAAAAGAGCTCTTTTAGGGCTAAAGACAGTATGAAAAAGTTTACCAAAAACAGGTTTAAATTAGAGTCCTCCTGGGCATCCTTCCTAAGAGACTAGCTTTTTGGCAGATGGCCGGAGCTGTCAAGGAATCAAGGAGGTTTTTTTCTGTGTTGGGTAAAGTAAAGTGGTTTAGCAAACAAAAAGGGTATGGATTTATCGAAGGGGATCATGGACAGGATATTTTCGTTCATTTCTCTTCCATCATGGGTGACGGCTTCCGTACTTTAGAAGAAGGTCAAGGTGTGGAATTCGATATTATCCAAGGCCCGCGGGGAGAACAGGCTTCTAATGTGCAAGCGAGATAAGTGATAGGGAAAAGGAAGAGCTGCTTCATGGAGTTTTGACAAAGTTACTATCACATGAATAAAAAGAAGAATTGTTGGCATAATTTACAACGATTCTTCTTTTTTGCATATGGAAATTTAGTTTAAGAGAAAAGAAAATTGTGGAAGGATTTTTTACATGAAGAGGGAATAATATAGTAAGCAGATATTAAGGGGGTTTTACTATGAACATCAGCGTTCGCGGCAAACAAATGGAAGTCACCGATGCCCTGAAAGAGTACGTTTTAAAAAGGGTAGGCAAACTGGAGAAATACTCTGATGAGTTTATGGATGTTAAAGTAACCCTGCTGGTAGAGGAAGGTCGTCATCGCGTTGAGGTCACTGCACCCCTCCAGGGTATGATTCTTCGCGGCGAGGAAGAAAGCGGAGATATGTACGCTTCCATCGACCTGGTCGTCGAAAAGCTGGAGCGCCAAATTGATAAATACCGCACCCGGATTAACAAACGCATGCGCACTAAAGTCCTCAAAGATCATGAAATTGAGCATCCCGTCCTCTATGAAGATGATTCTGAAGAGGTTGTCCGTCGCAAAAAATTCGGTACCAAACCCATGTCCGTGGAAGAAGCCATTATGCAGATGAACCTGGTAGGACATAACTTCTACGCCTTCACCAACATGGATACCAATGCCATCAACGTGGTATATCGCCGGAGAATAGGTGATTATGGTCTCTTAGAACCCGAAGACTGAGACAGAATTGAATAGGATTATTTAAAACGAATGGTCTACGAGGGTAGACCATTCTTGTGTGCATATGGTTGTTTCAGGGCGCTCCTACAGAAATTAACAAGGGATTTGCGCCGGGGCGAGGTGCTCTTGGCTTGCACCCTTTTGGTTAGAGTGATAAAATGAGTTGATACCCTTGGACAGATGGAAAGGTGGTCAATAATGGGTTTCTTAAATAAACTTTTTGATGACAATGCTCGTGAGGTTAAAAAGTATCAGAAAAAGATTGCTGCGATTAATGACTTGGAGCCGGAAATCAAGGCGTTGTCTGATGAACAGCTCCGTGCCAAGACCGATGAATTTAAACAACGGCTGGAGAATGGAGAGAGTCTGGACAGCCTTTTGCCTGAGGCATTTGCAGTGGTTCGTGAGGCCTCCTGGCGTGTCAATGGACAACGGCACTATGATGTGCAGCTGATCGGGGGCATGGTCCTGCATGATGGCCGCATTGCCGAGATGCGTACTGGGGAAGGAAAAACATTGGTGGCAACCCTTCCATCCTATTTGAATGCTTTGACAGGCCGTGGCGTTCATATCGTTACCGTCAACGACTATCTTGCCCGGCGTGACAGCGAAATGATGGGCCGCATTCATCAGTTCCTGGGATTATCGGTGGGTCTGATCGTTCATGGCTTAAACTATGCTCAGCGGCGGGAAAGCTATGCTGCAGATATAACCTATGGTACCAATAATGAATTTGGTTTTGATTATTTACGTGATAATATGGTGACCCGTCCTGATGGATTGGTTCAACGGGAACTTCATTATGCTATCGTAGACGAAGTGGACTCCATTTTGATCGACGAAGCCCGTACTCCATTGATTATTTCCGGGGAGGCGGACAAGCCTACCGAGCTCTATAACCGGATTGCCATGATTATTCCCCGCTTAAAGCCGGAAGAAGATTATAATGTCAATGAAAAAGACCGGGTGGTTACCTTGACTGAGCAAGGGGTCAGCCGGGTTGAAACCATGCTCTCCGTAGAGAATCTCTTTGACGATCTGCACACAGAGCTGGCCCATCATGTGAACCAGGGCTTAAAAGCCCATGCCCTCTTTAAACTGGACCGGGATTATGTGGTTAAGGATGGGCAGGTTATCATCGTTGACGAATTTACCGGACGTCTCATGTTTGGGCGCCGTTATTCAGAAGGATTGCATCAGGCGATTGAAGCTAAGGAAAAAGTGAAAATCGAAAAGGAATCCCAAACCTTAGCGACCATTACCTTCCAGAACTATTTCCGGATGTTTGAAAAACTTGCCGGTATGACCGGTACTGCCATGACGGAAGAACCGGAATTCAAAAAGATTTACAAATTAGACGTAGTGGAAATTCCCACCAATATGCCGATGGTTCGTGAGGATTTGCCTGATGTGGTCTATCGGACTGAGGAAGGTAAGTTCAAGGCTGTCGTTGAGGAGATCATCCAACGCCACAAAAAAGGACAGCCGGTTCTGGTGGGAACCGTATCGGTGGAGAAGTCCGAGCGCTTAAGCAGTATGTTGGAGCGCCGCGGGATATCTCATCAAGTCTTGAATGCCAAGTTCCATGAGAAAGAAGCCGAGATCATTGCCGGAGCAGGCTTGAAGGATATGGTGACCATCGCCACCAACATGGCGGGCCGTGGTACGGACATTATCCTGGGAGAAGAAGTAGCCGGACTGGGTGGTCTGCATATTATAGGTACAGAGCGCCACGAATCCCGCCGGATTGATAATCAGCTGCGCGGTCGTGCCGGGCGCCAAGGAGACCCTGGATCCTCCCAATTTTTCCTCTCCCTGGAAGATGATTTGATGCGCCTTTTTGGTGCGGATAATATCACCGGTATGATGGATAAATTAGGAATGGACGATTCCGTCCCCATTACCTCCAAGATGATCAGCCGTTCTGTAGAAACGGCTCAGCGTCGGGTGGAAAACAGAAACTTTGAAATCCGCAAGCATGTTCTTGATTATGATGATGTCATGAATCTGCAGCGGGAAGTTATCTATGCCCAACGCCGTCAGGTGCTTATGGGTGGCAACATTCAGGAGAGCATTGCGGATATGCTGGAAAAAGTGGTTCGGGAAACGGTGGATATGTTCGGTGCCCAGAGCCCCTATCCTGAAGAATGGGATCTTAACAGCTTCCTGGAGTATGTGGAAAATGGCTTCCTGCCCAATCATGATATTACGGCAGAGCAAGTAGGAAGCATGGAAAAAGAAGAGATCGTGGAAATGCTTCTGGAGAGAGCACAAGCCCATTATAAAACCCGTGAAACAGCTTTTGGCGAAGAGATCATGCGGGAAATCGAGCGGGCTGTGATGCTGCAGGTCGTGGACAAGAAGTGGATGGATCATTTGGATGCCATGGATATGCTCCGGGAAGGTATTGGCCTGAGAGCTTATGGGCAAAAGAACCCCTTGGTGGAATATCGCCGTGAAGCTTATGATATGTTCCAGGGCATGATCAGCTCAATTCAGGAAGACACCATCCGCTATATTATGAGAGTGACACCTCAAGTGACGGAGCAAAAACCGGAAGAACCTCAGCATGTCCGCACCAACCGGGATGAGGAGCAACCGGCCCGTCCGGTTCATAATGAGGGGCCCCAAATCGGCCGCAACGATCCCTGTCCCTGCGGCAGTGGCAAGAAATACAAGAAATGTTGCGGAGCAGACAGTTAGTACAAGGCAAGGTTTAAATGTTACAGAGGACCAGAATAGTTTACAGGTAAGGCATAATGAGGCCCTCGGCTCAATATGCCTTACTTTTCGAAAACCATAAGGTGGTGAAAGTTAAGTGATATTTGAATGGAAAAAAGAGCTGGAAAGTTTAGAAGTGCGCTTAGCAGATTTGAGGGTTTCACTTTGACGTCCCTCAGCGTGAGGATAAAATCAGTATTTTAGAGATTGAGCTGCAAAGGCCGGACTTTTGGGATAATCCGGAAGGGGCTCAAAAAGTGATGCAGGAGCTTTCTTATCAACAGGAGAAAGTCAAAACCTATTACACCTTGCAGCAGCAGCTGGATGATCTGCTCACCCTTTATCAGATGGCAGTGGAAGAGAAAGATGAATCCCTCGAGCCTGAACTTGAGGAAGGAATCCTGGCTCTGCAGCAACGGCTGGATGGTTTGGAACTGGAGATTCTGCTCAGCGGTCCCTATGATCGGAATAATGCCATAGTTACCCTGCATGCGGGAGCCGGCGGCACGGAAGCCCAGGATTGGGTATCCATGCTGTATCGGATGTATATCCGCTATGGAGAACGCCACGGTTATAAAGTGGAAACCATGGATTTCCTGCCCGGCGATGAAGCAGGGATTAAGAGTGCGACCCTATCCTTTGCGGGAGAAAATGCCTATGGCTATTTGAAAGCGGAGAAAGGAGTTCACCGTTTAGTGCGGATATCTCCCTTTGACGCTTCGGGACGCCGTCATACCTCTTTTGCCTCTGTAGATGTCATACCTGAGGTGATGGAGGATAATGCTGAAATTCAGATTCCGCCCGAAGATCTCAAGGTGGATACCTACCGTGCCAGCGGTGCGGGGGGACAGCATGTCAATAAGACCAGTTCTGCGGTCCGGATCACTCACTTACCCACGGGGATTGTGGTTCAGTCCCAAAGTGAGCGTTCTCAGATTCAGAACAGGGCCTACTGCTTGCGCATCCTGCAAGCCAAGCTCCTGGAGCTGAAGCGCAAACAGCAGGAAGATGAAATTTCGGAGATTCGCGGCGAACAACAGGATATCGCGTGGGGAAGCCAGATTCGTTCCTATGTGTTCCATCCTTATAATATGGTTAAGGATCACCGGACCAATGAGGAAACAGCGAATACCGGAGCTGTCATGGACGGAGAGATGGACCAGTTTATCGCCGCTTATCTGCAAAAGACCAAAGCTGTTCAGTAAATTAAGAATAAAAGCAGTAAGCAAGATAAAAGGATCAGCGTGAAGCAAGAAGTGTCATGCAGCAAGAAGTGTAAAGAGAGGCTTGGCTCATGGCCAAGCCTTAAATCTTCAAAATGAGACGTTTTGTCAACCACATAAATGGAGGGATTATGGTGAGGGTTCTTGAACTGAAACGGATGGCCAATCAAATACGTCAGGATATTATTACCATGCTTGTGCCGGCTAAATCAGGTCATCCTGGGGGCAGCTTATCGGCAGCGGATATATTGGCCGCCCTGTATTTTCATGAAATGAGAGTTAATCCGGAGGAGCCCCATTGGGCGGATCGGGATCGCTTTGTATTGGCGAAGGGACATGCGGCACCGGTCCTTTATGCAGCTCTTGCTGAAAAGGGCTACTTCCCCAAAGAGGAAATCCTGGGACTGCGGCAAACCGGCCGCATCCTGCAGGGGCACCCGGATATGCGGAAAGTACCCGGTGTGGATATGTCCACAGGCTCTTTGGGCCAAGGCCTTTCCGCAGCCAATGGAATGGCTCTTGCCGGAAAAGTGGACAAGAAAGATTTTCGGGTTTATGTCGTTTTAGGAGACGGTGAAATGGCGGAAGGCCAAGTGTGGGAGGCGGCTATGGCTGCAGCACACTATAAGCTGGATAATGTCACCGCCGTTCTCGACTACAATGGTCTGCAAATTGACGGAACCACTGATAATGTGATGGCCTCTGATCCCCTGGACGACAAATGGCGGGCCTTTGGCTGGCATGTCATCGAGGTGGATGGACATAATATGGAAGAGCTGCTGGCTGCTTTTGCCGAAGCCAAAACTATTAAGGGAAAACCGACGATACTTATTGCCCGGACGGTCAAGGGTAAAGGGGTGTCCTTTATGGAAAACCAGGTAGGCTGGCATGGAAATGCCCCCAATGCTGAACAAGCAGAGCAAGCCTTAAAGGAATTGAGAGAGGAGGCGGCACGCCTTGGCTAAACAAGCAACACGGGATGCCTATGGTAAAACCTTAGTGGCCTTAGGGGCAGAAAAAAAGGATATCGTTGTTCTGGATGCAGATCTGTCTAAATCCACGAAGACCGCGGATTTTGCCAAACACTACCCGGAACGGTTTTTTAATATGGGAATTGCGGAAGCCAACCTTATGGGCACAGCGGCAGGTTTGGCAGCGGCGGGTAAGATCCCCTTTGCCAGTACTTTTGCTATTTTTGCCACAGGACGGGCTTTTGAGCAGATTCGCAATTCCATCGCTTATCCTAAACTAAATGTTAAGATTGCCGCCACTCATGCTGGTGTTACCGTTGGTGAGGACGGAGGATCTCACCAGGCGGTGGAGGATGTGGCCATTATGAGGGCTGTACCTAATATGACCGTATTGGTTCCTGCCGATGGGGTGGAAACCCAGCAAGCCATCCGGGCTGCCGCAGCATATGAAGGCCCTGTCTATATTCGGATGGGCCGGCTTGATGTTCCTTTGCTTTTTGACGATCAGTATCAGTTCGAGATCGGTAAAGCCAATGTTCTTCGGGAAGGCTCGGATTGTGTTGTTTTTGCTAACGGAGTCATGGTGGCTGCTGCTTTGGAAGCTGCCCAAGACCTTGAACAGGAAAATATCCAGGTTGCGGTGGTTAATGTAGCCTCTGTAAAGCCTCTGGATGTGAAGACCATCGTCGCCTGCGCTCAAAAGACCGGTGCGGCGGTGACTGCCGAAGAGCATACTATTATTGGCGGCCTGGGAAGCGCAGTAGCTGAAGCCTTAAGTGAACATGCGCCTACTCCCTTGGTCCGGGTCGGGATTAAGGATACCTTTGGAGAATCAGGCCGCCCCTTGGAATTGCTGGAGAAATACGGCTTAACCAAAAAAGAAGTCATGGCGGCAGTAAAAGCGGTTATTGCCAGAAAATAGACTCCCAAGACAGGAGCAAGGATAGTGAGGCAAAGATAGTGAGCTTTGGACGGCTGCCAGGAGTAGGCAGCCGTTTATAGTATTTCTTGTATGGTTTTTAAGGAGGGATAAGCTTTGAGCAATCCGTGCGGTACGACTAGGGCCAATATTCTTCGACAATCTGAAATAAATGGGATTCCTCTTTATTTTGGTACAGGAGTCAATCCTGTGAATTCTCCGGCACAGTTTTTTGTGGCATGGGGCGAGACTGTAAAAAAGGGGCTGATTCACACCTTTAATCGGGAGGAACTCCATGAAGGCTGCCTCTGGTTCATTGATGAGGATGAAGCGGAGAGAAAATTCTTAGCACAGGAGGAAGCTCTGAAAGAGATCTTATAGCATAGAGTATGAGCCCGATGCTTCTGAGTCGGGTTTCCTTTTTTACTTCCAACTTCTTTTTTGTCATAAGTTTTTAGCCCTTCTTCCGTCATTAATAACAGGAGATCCATACCTCGTGTCGAATTAACTTATAGGTTTGGATAAAATGGGAGCTAACGGAGAACTCAAGGAGGCCTGGGAAAAAAATGATCCAAATAACGAATGTATCGAAGATCTATCCGAACGGTGCCAAGGCCCTTGTCGATATTAGTCTAAAAATAGACAAAGGGGAGTTCGTTTTTCTGGTAGGACCCAGTGGTGCAGGGAAATCCACCCTGATCCGCTTGCTCTACCGTGAGGAATTGCCCACCCGCGGTCAAGTGACCATGAATGGGAAAAGTATGATTCGGATGCGGGAACGGGAAGTGCCCCATTTGCGCAGAAATATTGGCGTTGTTTTTCAGGATTTTCGCCTTTTACCGAATAAAACGGCCTTTGAAAATGTAGCCTTTGCCTTGGAGGTCATCGGTGTCGGCAATCGGGAGGTTAAGAGTCGGACCAAAAAGGCTCTGGAGCTTGTGGGTTTAGCCAATAAAGAGAAAGCCTTTCCCCATGAGTTATCCGGAGGGGAGCAGCAGAGGGTTTCTGTAGCCAGAGCCATTGTCAATAATCCCTCCCTTTTAGTCGCGGATGAACCTACGGGCAATCTGGACTCGGAGACTGCCTGGGAGATTATGGAGCTTCTTTATAATATTAATCGTCGAGGGACGACGATTGTGATGGCCACCCATGCCCGGGATATCGTCGATCAAATGCAGAAGCGTGTCATAACGATTGAAGATGGCAAAGTTGCACGTGATCAGAAGCAGGGGGCTTACGGATATGGCACTTAACTCTGTAGAATACATATTTCGTGAAGTATTCAACTCTATTCGCAGAAATGTATGGCTAAGTATTGCTTCAGTGCTGACCGTGATGATTTCTATGGTCATTTTGGGGGCGTCGGTGTTTTTCTTGCTCAATGCCTCTAACCTGGCTTCGAACTTTGAATCCGAACTGGAGATTGCTGTATTTGCCCAGGATGATTTGAATTCCGCGGATGTCAAGGCTTTGGGTGAGAGGCTCACAGACCTGGCAGGAGTGGATACCATTGAGTTTGTTCCCAAGGACCAGGCTTTGAAGAATTTTACCGGCTCCCTGAATTCCACCACCATTGCAGCGGATTTAGGAGATACGAACCCTTTTCCGGATAAATATACCGTCCATGTGGTGGACCCCCAGCAGGTAGAAAATGTGGCCGGCCAGATTACTGAGCTAACCGGTGTGGATAATGTGGTTTATGGTAAAAACTTAGTAGAGCCCTTGCTGAAGTTTACCAAGTGGCTCCGCTGGGCAGGAACAACGGTGGTAGGATTGTTTGCCATTGCCTCCCTGATTTTGATTTCTTTAAATATTAAGATGAATGTTTTTTCTCGTCGCAAGGAAATTGAGATTATGAAGCTTGTCGGGGCGAGCAATGCCTTTATCCGCTGGCCTTTTATTTTGGAGGGGATGTTCCTGGGATTGGTTGGAGGTCTGCTGGCCATCCTGCTGGTGGGATTTGGCTATGATTGGCTGGCAGATTACATTCAAACCACCCTGGCTTTTATGCCCGTAGTTAATGAAACGGAACTCATCGGTAAGGTTCTGGGTTCTATCGTCCTGTTAGGGATGGGAATAGGTGCAGCAGGAAGCGTGATCTCCTTAAGGCGCTTCTTAAAAGTTTAACAATGAAGGAGGGGAAAAACATGACCAAGAGAAGGGGGCTCATAGCCCTTTTGCTCACAACAGTATTGCTGGCAGGTTCTGTCATTCCACTTCAAGCTGGAGAATTAGAGGATGCCATAAAAGAACAAAGGGATCTGCAAAAGAAAGGGGAACAGGCCCGCAATCAGTTAAACAACCTGACGTATTCAGCCGATAAACTGCAAAATCAGATTAAGAATTTAGCAACTCAGATCACAGTAGCCTCGAATAGCTTGAGTGAGAAACAGATCGCCTATAATCAGGCGGTGGAAGCTGTGAACCAATCCGAGCAGGAGCTCAAGCAGCGCGAGGAAGACCTGGCCAAGCGCCAGGAGGTTTTGCGGAATCGGGTCAAAGAAATCTATCAGATTGGTCAAGTCAGCTATCTGGAAATCCTTTTTGAAGCAGAAAACCTCAGTGATTTTATTACCCGCCTGGAATACTTTAACCGCCTGGTTGATAATGATCAAAAGATCCTTGCGGATATCGGTCTGGAAAAAGCCAGAATCGAAGAAGAAACGAAAGTGCTGGAAGCCCACCGGGATGAGGCTGCCAAGCTGAAGGCTGAGGCGGAGCAGGCCAAAAAGGAACTGGATGCCAAGAAGAAGGAGCATCAGGTAGCCCTTGACTCCAACAAAAAAGCTCAGAATGATATCTTTGAGCAAATCGCACAAATGGAAGCCGACTCTAACGCCATTGCTGAAAAAATTCGCAAATTAACCAGCAATTCCGGCGTGGTCCATGGAACTATCAGCACTTATCCGTTACCGGGATATTATGAAATCAGCAGTGCTTATGGCTGGCGGATTCATCCCATAACGAAGCAGAAAAGCTTGCATACCGGGGTGGATTTACCGGCACCCACCGGAACCAAGGTTTTGGCGGCGGGGAACGGGGAAGTTATTATGGCCGGCTGGTATGGAGCTTACGGAAACGCTGTGATCGTGGATCATGGGGGCGGATATACCACCCTATATGGCCACAATTCCAAGCTGGCCGCTAAAGTAGGAGATATGGTGCAGGCCGGTGATCTGATATCCTATGTGGGCTCAACAGGCTGGAGTACAGGACCCCATCTTCACTTTGAAGTGCGTATCAATGGGGAAACTACGGATCCCATGCAATTTTTTCGCTAAATAGCAAGAATGAGTCTGCGGAAGCACAAGGGCAACCAAAGGCTTTGCATTCTTATGTATTCTATGAAGCGACAAATGCAAAACCTGGTTTACTATGAAATAAGTATGTCCTGGAGTGGATAGGCATATAATAAAGAAAAAATAAGGAAAGCCCGCCACTTATCTCCTATCAAAGATCAAGAGATGAGTCACGGTAATGAGAAGGGGATATGGATTTGCAGGAGAGTCGTTGGAAAGAGTATTTAAAAAACCTGGGATGGGTTCTTGCCATAGGGTGTTTGATTTTTACGGTGGTTGTCGGGGGGTTCATTGTAACCAACCTGGATCATTTAGGACGCTTGGCAAGAGTAGTCAAGCTTGTTGAAAGTGATTATTTGGAGGAAGTGTCTGTAGACACCCTGATCGAAGGTGCCACTAAAGGAATTGTCGATTCTTTGGGCGATCCTTATTCAAGTTACATGAATGCTCAAGAGAATGAAGAGCTTATGCAACAAATCGAAGGGAAATTCGGCGGCGTGGGGATCATTTTAAGTCTGAAAGATCCTCAAAAACTTGTGGTCCTGAGACCCATTAAAAACACTCCGGCTGCTAAAGCCGGACTACAGCCTGGGGATGTGATTATTAAGATCGATGAAGTGGACGCCACCACCATCGACCAGGAAAAAGCCGTGTCCCTAATGCGCGGGAACCCAGGGACCAAGGTGACTCTGGTGGTTTATCGGGAAAGCATTAAGCAGAATGTGACCGTTCCTTTAACCCGGGAAAATATCGCAGTACCCACGGTGGAAGGATTGGCGCTGCCGGGAAATACGGATATAGCTTATATCGGAATTTCCCAGTTCTCCTCCCATACAGCTCTTGAACTCAATGAAGTTCTGCGCAATATGGATATCAGCAAATACAAAGGGATGATCTTGGATTTGCGCTATAATCATGGCGGGGAATTAGAATCTGCTGTAGGAGTAGCCAGTTATTTTGTTCAGCCCGGCCCCATTGTCTATATTGTGGATAAAGGAGGCAATGCTGTAACCAAGGCTTCGGAAGGCAATTATTTAGGCATTCCCTTTGTGGTTTTAGTCAATGAGGAAAGCGCCTCCGCAGCTGAAATTGTTTCCGGGGCGATCAAAGATCGGGGAACAGGCACCCTGGTGGGGACCAAGACCTTCGGTAAAGGAATCGTGCAGACGATTTATCAATTAGATAGGGGGACCAGCGTAAAGCTGACCACCGCCAAGTATTTGACGCCGAATAAGATCGATATCCATAAAAAGGGCATCGAGCCTGATGTGGAAGTGAAGCTGAAGGATGGAGAAGAAGCGACTCTTTCTCCTACTACGAAAACCTTTGATACCCAGCTAACGGAAGCTCTTAAGGTGCTTCGCCAACAGATCAAATAATGGCAACGGGACAGCGCGCTGTCCCGTTTTTGCTTTTTCAGCAAATCCTGTGACCCCTGACCCTCCTTGTGCATACACTACACAGCAAGCAAATTTCAAGGGGGAAAGGACATGGGGAATAAACCCAGTGGACGGCATTACTTTGCAGAGGGGATTACCAATCGCGGCTATATATCACTTCTACCCAATATGATGTCAGAATGGGAACGTACTTATGTCCTGATTGGAGGACCGGGCACAGGTAAATCCACCACAATTAAGATGATTGGGCTGGATCTCCTTGATCGCGGGTATGAGATTGATTTTCTCCGTTCTGCCCGGGACCCGGACTCGATGGCGGGGGTGCTGATTCGCCGCTTCAACTGGGCGATCCTTGATCACTATGAGATTGCTCCCCTGCATTGGCGTGCACCAGGGGTGATTGAGCACTTTATTGATTTCTCTAAATACTGCAATCAGGGAAAGCTTGATCAACAAAGGCTGGGAGTTCTTGATTTTGAAGAGAAGATCAAACGCGGCCAACAAAGAATAGGTGAAATTCTAGCTGAGGAATTTGGAGGAAGAATTCGCGAGCGGTTTTATGCCAAGGCTGATGAGGGCAGGCCCTGGCTGCCCAAACTTTATGCCTCAGATTTATTTAAAGAAGCAAAAGGTCCTTGGAGCAAGGCTCAGGACGCTTTGAAAAAGATCAAGAAGAGCGCTGTTCAATCCTTTTTTCTTCATGGAATCAATCCGGAGGGCTGGTTGAACCTGGCTCCTTACTTCTTGACGGACTATGACCAGATTCGTTTCGATGGGGAAGAGGCTCATGAAGCCATGGAATGGGTGTTGCAAGAAGCGGAACAGCTGGGGCAGGTTATTGATATTGTTTTACATCCACTTTACCCTGATGAAATTTTAGGCATTGTCTTTCCAGAAAGAAATCTGGCCATTTGGCAAGGGAATCCGGAGCATCTGGAGGAACAAGGATTAGGATGTCCTTTTAGTAATGATCTTAAAGAAGCTCTGCTGGACACCCAGAGGCTGAGAGATAAACTTAAAGCTGTTTATACAAAAACGGTTGACTTTGATCAAGTCGATAGCATGAAGACGGATTTATTAAACTCTATTTTAAGAGATATGGACAAAAAAGGTCATACCATTGATTGACAGCAGTTGCCTTTCATATTTCATACAATCAAGGGAAGACTAGATATACTCATGATAAGCACCAAAAACGGTGCTTTTTTGATAGTGCAAAACACAAGGTGTTCATAAAGTGGATCGACCCTGGAAAGGAGCGTGTTCCATGAAAAAAGTGCTTTCCATGATCATCGTGTTACTTCTAAGTATGGCCTTAACCGGCTGTAACATGCAATCTCTTTTGGGCGGCTTAATGGGGAGCAAGGAGAAAACCTCGAGTAAATCCTCTCAGCAAGAAGAGAAAAAAATAATAGCGGTGGCTTTGAACCAGGATGATCCCAACAAAGATATGTTTCTGCTCGGCATTCAGGAGTTGGCTGAAAAAGAAGAATTGGAAGTTAAGGTTTTGACGTCAAAAGAAGAAGGCGATGCCAACGCTCTTAAGGATGCCAAAGTTCTCATCGTTCAAGCTGGGGAGCAGTCCTTTTTAAAGGAAGCGGAAAAGGGAGATATACCTATTCTGGCGTTAAACGGGCTGCCGCCTGGAGTGAAAGCCAAGGGAGTCATCCTGCCTGATCCGGATCAAGCAGGTAAGCTGATGGCTCAGCAAATTCAAGGAAAGGTTTCTGAAGGGCAGGTCGTATACCTGCAGGGGGAAGCAGAAGATGCCGTCGCTCAAATGAATGTAGCGGCCTTTAAGCAAGAGCTGGCTAAGAATCCCAAAATAACGGTACATAGCATTACCAATCCTCCGGAGTCGGAAACCATAGCCATGCAAAGCCTTATGGAACATTTGCAGAAGAACCCCGGCCAAGTGAAGGCCATCTGCGCTAAGAATGAGAAGCTCCTTGCCTTGGCTTATGAACTGCTCAGATCCATGCAGCTTACCGATAAAGTTCAGCTTATGGGAGGACAAGCTAACTCCAAATCCTTGCAAAGGATTGCTGCAGGCAGTCAAATCGCAGATATTGATACATCACCCTATGTTCAAGGTGTTAATGCCTTTCAATGGGCGCAAAAATTAATGGATAAGCAGTCCGTAGACATAACTCAATCCATTACCGGCGATCAAGGTGAAGTGGCGGCGAAGATCATTCCGGTCAAAACGGTGACAACAGAAAATCTCGCCCTTATTCAGAAAAGCTATGCTAAAGCAGCCGAAGCTCAAAAAGAAATGGAAAAGAAAAAGTCGGAGTCTCAGGCGAAGGGCTCTGAAAGCCAAGGGAAGCAAAAGAGCACGGAAAAAAGCAGCAATGGCAATAGTGGAAAAGGGCAGAGCGGTGAAGGGAAAGATGGGGAGTCCAAAGAAAAGAACCAGGAAGGCTCTTCCTCAGCTCAGGGGCAGAGCGGAGGACAGGGAGTTATGCCTGAAGGAGTAAGCAAAGTGACTGAAAAAGTTCATACAGAAATTCTCCGCGAATATCTGGATGAAAAGGGCAATGTTTTAGGAACAGAGAAAAATGCCAATGATCAAGTTCGCACCATCCCTCCGGAAATGCTCCTGAAAGAACAGCAGCAACAGCAACAACAGCAGCAACAAGGAGGACAAGGGCAGCAGGGGGAAGGGCAAGATAAGCAGCAAGGTGGGAATAGCTCAGATCAAGCCAAGCAAGGGGAATAGAGGAACAGACTTCTTAAAATTACCAGTAAAAAACAGCGAAAAGCCGAAAATATGTTCGGCTTTTTTGTTTTGTTTCTTAGAGAGAAGTGGTATAATCTTGCTTAGAATGATTTGAAGACTGGAACAAGAAATAAACCAGAAAATAAACCAGGATTTTAGAAGAGAAAGGAGATTGGAGCACCCCATGGAGTTCTGTTTACGCGCTCCCTACAAGCCTTCCGGGGATCAGCCTCAGGCCATTGACGCTCTGGTCGAAAGTATACATTCCGGCAGGCGTCATCAAACCCTGCTGGGGGTGACAGGTTCGGGAAAAACCTTTACCATGGCCAACATCATTGAAAAAGTTCAACGGCCCACTCTGATTCTCGCCCATAATAAGACCTTGGCAGCTCAGCTTTACACTGAGTTCAAGGAATTTTTCCCGGAAAATGCAGTGGAATATTTCGTCAGTTATTATGATTATTATCAGCCGGAAGCCTATGTTCCTTCCAGCGATACCTATATAGAAAAGGATTCTTCGATCAATGATGAGATCGATAAAATGCGCCACTCCGCTACGGCGGCCTTATTCGAACGGCGTGATGTGATTGTGGTGGCCAGTGTGTCCTGTATTTATGGTTTGGGTTCACCTGAGGAATACCGGGATTTGATGGTTTCCTTGCGGCAGGGGCAGGAAATTGACCGCAATGACATTCTTAAAAAGCTCATCTCCATTCAGTACGATCGCAATGATCTGGCTTTTGAAAGGGGAACTTTCCGCGTCCGGGGAGATGTGGTCGAAGTCCATCCCGCCGGCTCCAGTGAGCATGCTGTTCGGATCGAAATGTTCGGGGACGAAATCGAACATATCTACGAGATCAATGTCCTTACCGGTGAAATTTTGGGAGAACGCCGTCATGTCTCTATTTTCCCGAATTCTCACTATGTCACGGCACGGGATAAAGTACTGGTAGCTGCTGAGAATATTGAAAAGGAATTGGAAGAGCAGCTCAAACGGTTTAAGGATGAAGACAAACTTTTGGAAGCTCAGCGTTTGGAGCAGAGAACCCGCTATGATCTGGAGATGCTGAGGGAAATGGGATTTTGCAACGGCGTCGAAAACTATTCCCGCCATTTAACCTTCCGGGAGGCCGGAGAAACTCCTTATACCCTTTTGCACTTTTTCCCTGAAGATTACTTGATGATGATCGACGAATCCCATGTCACGCTGCCACAGGTCCGGGGGATGTACGAAGGGGACCGTTCCCGTAAAACCACTCTGGTAGACTACGGATTCCGGCTTCCTTCTGCTTTGGACAACCGCCCCTTGAAATTCGCTGAATTTGAAACAATGGTTCCTCAACGGGTCTATATCAGTGCCACACCCGGTCCCTATGAGCTGGAACATTGCCCTCAGATTGTGGAGCAAATTATCCGCCCTACCGGGCTTTTGGATCCGGAGATTTCTGTCCGGCCCACCAAGGGTCAGATCGATGATCTGATCGGGGAAATCAATCAAAGGATTGCCCGGGATGAACGGGTGCTCGTCACCACCCTGACCAAAAAGATGGCGGAAGATTTAACAGATTACTTGAAAAATCTCAATATGGCCGTTAAATATCTCCACTCCGATATTACGACCTTGGAGCGGGTGGAGATTCTGCGGGAATTGCGTTTGGGAGATATCGATGTCATCGTGGGCATCAATCTGCTCCGGGAGGGCTTGGATCTTCCCGAGGTTTCCTTGGTGGCTATTCTCGACGCGGACAAGGAGGGCTTTCTTCGTGCCGAGCGTTCCCTGATTCAGACCATTGGCCGCGCCGCCCGGAATGCCCAGGGAAAAGTCATCATGTATGCGGACCAAATGACCCGCTCCATGGAAGTGGCCATCGGTGAAACCAACCGCCGCCGGGCCATCCAGGAAGCCCATAATGAAAAGCACGGGATTACCCCCCAGACCATTCGCAAGAAAATCTACGAAATTCCTGAAGCCACTAAGGTGGCGGAAAAGAAAGCAGCCTACGGCTCAAAAATGCCGGCTGAGGAATTGGCTGAGCTGCTTAAAAGTCTGGAACAAGAAATGCGCTTAGCCGCCAAAGATATGGACTTCGAACGGGCAGCGGAGATCCGTGATGCCATGATCGAGCTCAAGGGGGAAGAGAATAAGTATAAGCGGCCCACCCAGGGCCGTGCCCGCAAGCGAGAGGCGGCGGCTCCGGCAGTGCGCAAGAGTGCGCCCAGGAAGCGGGGCGGATAGTTCCCTTTCTAAGATGAACAAAAGAATTCTCTCCAGATTTTGCGTTACACCGTTCGCTCAAAAAGCTGCGCGGTGCCAAACTAACGCTCAAGCTCTCCGCTCCAACGGGTCCCCGGCTAAGTCGCTCCTCGAAAGCACTGCTTTCGCACTTGTTATCCGTAGCCGGTTGGGAACGTCCTGTTCCCAACCCATTTCCGCTGCTAGCTTTCGCGAAGCTTGGCATCCTGCTCGCTTTGAAGTCGCTTCACTATTGTAACGCAAAATCCTTGGGCAGCATCTTAAAGTACTTGGGTATTTTTTTATGTATCGATGTTATGGCTATTCTTAAAAGCAGTAATGCTGTCTAGAAGTTTAGATTGATTCACTCTTGAACCAAGGGCAGCTATCCCCTTTCTTCAAAGCTGTTCTTAAAGGAGCTTCAGAAACTGCCCAAGGATTTTGATTTGCAGCAGAGACCGGATTTAAGCGAGCAGGTAAGCAATCTTCGCGAAAAGACCGTAGCGGAGTCGGGTTGGAAACAGGACGTTTCCAACCGCCCATTGATAACAAGTGCGAAAGCAGTGCTTTCGAGGAGCGATTTGGGCGGCGTCCCGACGGAGCGGAGGTCTTGAGCGATTAGATTGCTCCGCGCAGCTTATGGAGTGAACGAGGCAAACAAAATCCTGGAGACTGTACCTATAAACAACGCTGATAAACAATGCTAAAAGACCACTTGCTAACAATCTAATTTTTACCGAGGAGGCCCCCTATGACCCAGAACTTTATCAAAGTCCGCGGCGCCCGCGCCCATAACTTGAAAAATATCAATGTGGATATCCCCAGAGACCAGCTGGTGGTTGTCACCGGCTTATCCGGCTCTGGAAAATCCTCGCTGGCTTTTGACACCATTTACGCTGAAGGTCAACGCCGCTATGTAGAATCTCTGTCTGCCTATGCCCGTATGTTTCTTGGGCAAATGGACAAGCCGGATGTGGATTATATCGAAGGGCTGTCGCCGGCTATCTCCATTGATCAGAAAACGACCAACCGTAACCCCCGCTCTACAGTGGGAACGGTGACGGAAGTCTATGATTATCTGCGTCTTCTTTATGCCCGGGTCGGCCACCCCCATTGCCCCCAATGCGGCAGAGAAATCAGTCAGCAAACGGTACAGCAAATGGTGGATCAGATTATGGTCTACCCGGAACGCACCAAGCTGCAAATTCTTGCCCCCTTAGTCAAAGGGAAAAAAGGTGAGCATGTCAAAGTGCTTGAGGATGCCCGCAAGGCGGGATATGTGCGGGTAAGGGTGGATGGTGAAAATCGGGATTTAAGCGAAGAGATTAAATTAGTAAAAAATAAGAAACACTCCATCGAAGTTGTGGTGGACCGTATTGCTTTAAAACCTGATAGTGCGGTCCGTTTGGCCGACTCCCTGGAGACGGCTTTGAAGCTGGGGGAAGGAAATGTCCTTGTGGACATTATTGATAATACGGAAATCCTGTTCAGTGAAAACTTTGCCTGCCCGGACTGCGGCATAGCCCTTGAAGAGATTTCACCCCGGCTTTTCTCCTTTAACAGCCCTTATGGAGCCTGCCCTGATTGCACAGGCTTAGGGGCGAATCTGGAAGTGGATATAGACCTGATCATTCCCAATAAGAATCTGAGTCTCGGTGAAGGAGCTATTGTGCCCTGGGCCAAATCCCAATCCAGCTACTATCCGGCCATGATGGCGGCGGTCAGTGAAGCCCTTGGTTTTACCATGGATACCCCCTTGGCAGAACTCTCTGAGGAGCAATGGAAGGGCCTGCTTTACGGCATTGAAAAGCCCATAAAATACACGTTTATGAGTTTCTTTGACGAGAAGCCGAAAATTCATTCAGGACCTTTTGAGGGGCTTATTCCCTTTTTTGAGCGGCGCTACAAGGAATCCACTTCCGATTATGTCCGAACTGAAATCGAAAACTTTATGAGTGAGCATGATTGCCCTGCATGCAAAGGAAAGCGCCTCAAGCCGGAGGCTTTAGCGGTGACTGTAGGGGAACTATCCATCGATGATTATACCCGCTTGCCGATTACGGAAGCGTTGGAGTTTATCACCCAATTGCAGCTTAGTGAAAAAGAGCAGACCATCGCCCGGCAGATTCTCAAGGAGGTTCGGGAACGCCTGGGCTTCTTAGTCAATGTAGGGCTGGATTATCTTACCCTGCATCGGGCGGCGGGGACCCTCTCCGGCGGGGAAGCGCAGCGGATTCGGCTGGCCACTCAGATTGGTTCCAGTTTGACAGGGGTTCTCTATGTCCTGGATGAGCCCAGCATCGGCTTGCATCAGAGAGACAATGAAAAGCTCCTGACGGCTTTAAAGCATTTGCGGGATTTAGGCAATACTTTGCTGGTGGTTGAGCATGATGAGGATACTATGCTGACTGCGGATCATATCATCGATATCGGTCCGGGAGCGGGAGCCCATGGCGGGAAGATTATTGCCGAGGGAAAGATCGAGGAGATCAAAGCCAATGCGGAGTCCATCACCGGGCAATATTTGAATGGCACCCGGAGAATTCCTGTTCCTGCGGAAAGAAGAAAGCTCAACGGCAAATGGCTGGAGGTTAAAGGAGCCCGGGAAAATAATCTGAAGAACATCAATGTCCGCATTCCCCTTGGGGTTTTCAATGTGGTCACAGGTGTATCAGGTTCGGGAAAAAGCACCTTGGTTAATGAGATTGTTTATAAGACCTTGGCCACCAAGCTTAATAAAGCCACCAAGCTGCGCGCCGGACTCCATAAGGTTGTTGAAGGTCTGGAGCATCTGGATAAGGTCATAGATATCGACCAATCCCCGATCGGCCGGTCACCCCGTTCCAATCCTGCCACTTACACCGGAGTATTTGATTATATTCGTGAACTTTTCTCCCATACTCCCGAGGCTAAAATGCGTGGTTACGCTACCGGGCGCTTTAGTTTCAATGTCAAGGGCGGGCGCTGTGAAGCTTGTAAAGGGGATGGCATCATCAAGATTGAGATGCACTTTCTCCCGGATGTCTATGTTCCTTGTGAGGTTTGCCGGGGAGCCCGCTATAATCGTGAGACCCTGGAAGTAAAATATAAAGGGAAGAGCATTGCGGAAATCCTCGATATGACGGTGGATGAGGCGGTTGAATTTTTCCAGGCTGTTCCCCGAATTTTACGGAAGATGCAAACGCTGCAGGATGTAGGGCTGGGTTATATCCGGCTCGGTCAGCCGGCGACTACCCTGTCCGGTGGTGAGGCGCAGCGGATTAAACTGGCCACTGAACTTAGCCGGCGCAGCACGGGCAAGACGATCTATATTTTGGATGAGCCGACCACAGGGTTGCATATGGCCGATGTGGATCGTTTGCTGGAAGTGCTGCATCGCCTTGTGGATGGGGGCGATACCGTCCTGGTCATTGAGCATAACCTGGATGTGATCAAAACTGCGGATTATCTCATTGATCTTGGTCCGGAAGGAGGCAATGGCGGAGGCCGGGTGGTGGTTACGGGAACCCCGGAAGAAGTTGCCGCTTGCCCAACATCCTACACCGGTAAATTCCTCAAAAAATATCTGAGCTGATCATTGAACGAGACTTCTTTCAGCGGGGGATTCGAACCCTCTGAAAGTTAGTCGAGTCCATACTGGACTTAGCCGCCCTTGGGACCCGCCGCCTAGGCGGGGGTCTTAGGGCGGGTTAGTTCGGTGATACGATGCGTATGACTGTGAAAGATTAGCGGACGATTCCTCCAAATAGGTTATTAAAATAAGTCATAAGCTAGAATTGAACTGCACTCCCATTGCTGGCAAATAACAATGGGAAGTGCAGTTCAGTTTTTTGTCTTCTTTTTTGTTTTGGACAGAGATTCTCTGGTTCTTATTTTAGACAGATGTCTTTGGCGGTTTTCTTTATACTGGAGATGGTTTTATGGGTGGTCTTAAAATCAGGGGTGTTATGGGGTTATTATAATCCGATAGTAACAGGTTGTAACATGGCTTGAGCTTCAGGGCTTATGCTTTAATGGGGACACGTTTAGTAAGATGACGAATGCAGCAGAGGATAAAACCGATAACTAGAACAGAACCGAGGAAGGAGGCTGCCATAGGTAGAGTGAGAGAGAGGAGCAGCCTTCCAAAGGGTAAGAAGAATCCTACAGGCGTTCCCCAAAAAGAACTATAAACCATGCCGAGCAGGATGCTCAGCAGGATTGTTCCCAGTCCAACCAAGCCATTATAGCGGTAATAAGCTGAACCGATCATCCACCCGACCACATAGTAAAAGTATTTTCCTAAGGTGGCGAGGCTGATTCCGATCAGGGAAAAGCCGCTGGCTTCCAGAGGAGAAGGAACGATGAGGGTCTGGATGAGGTTAGCGATGAAGACCTCTTCAGCCTCCAGCTCAATGGCGGAAGAAGATTCCAGGACAAGGGGCAGGTTCAAACCGCTAACAAGCAAATGTTCTAAACCGGCCAACAGCAAAGTGACCAGAGTGATAGCCACAGCCAAGGCAAAAGAGCCTAAGGCTATACCTTTAAAAAAGTCTTTGCGGGTTACACCATTCTGAACATAATAAGGGAGAAAAGAATAAGCGGCGATGATTCCGATGACCAGCATATAGATTCGCGAGGAAACATGGGCGGATACGAAAAAGCTGGTGTTGGCATTCCCTGTATTGAGGGCGATGATATGCTGGATGATTTGAACAAGGACAATAATGCCGAGAAAGAAGAGGGTCCAGACTCCCTGGGCCATAAATGAATCTACCGCTACTTTAGGATAAACGGCTTTTTTGGTGTTCATATTATTCCTCCTCCTTGGTCAAATGTATGAACAGCTCCTGAAGTGAAACAGGCCCAATCTGCAATCCTTTGGCCTGAGCGGCGCGCTGCAGCCCCTCGCTAAGGGTACCGTAGACCATGACTGATTTAGTGTTGCCAAGTCTTTGCTCGTTAAGCTTCTGCAGTCCGTGCACGAATTCATCCACCACCTCGGCAGGACCGGTAAGGGAAGAACCCCGGGAGATAAAGTCTTCATAATTTTCCTGAAGGATGAGACTTCCCCGATCCAGGATCAGCACTTCATCAAAAAGGTAATCCATTTCCGAGACCAAGTGGGTGGAAAGGATAAAAATACGGGGATGGCTCTCCTGATCTGCCAGCAGTTCCTGATAGAAAAGTTCCCTGGTGGGAGCATCCATGCCCAGATAAGCCTCATCCAGAATGGTAATGGGGCAGCGGCTGGCCAAGCCTGTAACTACGTTAAAGACGGATTGCATTCCCCTGGAGAGGCTTTTCAGTGGTTTATTCATCGGCAGCTTGAAACGTTGTATAAGCTTATGGGCGTAGTCCTTATCGTAGTGGGAGCGATAGCGCTCTGCTGTTTCCAATAAAGAAGAAACATTTTCCGATTCGTCTTTATAGTCTTTCTCGTAGATAAAGCAGACTTGCTCCATCACGGAGGCGTTTTCAAAGGGCTCTTCCCCATTGATGAGAATTTTTCCTGAGGTAGGCTCCCGGAAGGAGGCCAGCAGGGAAAGCAAAGAAGTTTTTCCGGCACCATTGCGACCGATGAGACCGTAGATCTTACTCTCTGCCAAGGTAAAGGAGATGTTTTTTAAAGCAGGAAAATTCTTATACTGAAGAGATACATTCTGAACCTCAATTTGAATGTTCATAGAATCCCGTCCTTTCATCGCAGTAATTAATCGCTCTTCATCTTGTGGATGAGTTCGATGATTTCTTCCGTGGATATTCCCAGTTTACCAGCCTCCTGGAGTAAGCCTACGAGATACTCATTGATAAAGGCATCCTTACGCTTTTCCAGAAGCCGAGCCCGGGCTCCCTCTGTGACAAACATGCCTAAGCCTCTTTTCTTAAACAAAATACCCTCGTCGATCAATTGATTAACCCCCTTGGCTACCGTTACATGGTTGATCTTATAGAAATTGACCAGTTGATTGGTGGAAGGAGCTTGCTCTCCCTCTTTAAGCTGATTGTTAACAATTTGATCTTCAATCAATTCCCGGATTTGAATGTAGATGGGTTTGCTATTATCCAATGGTTGACTCAAGGAGTAACACCCCCCTTCATAGAATACAATAAGTGTTTAACGCCGGTTGAACGGAACTTCTTTCAGAGAGAGATTCGGCCCCTGCTGAAAACTAGTCGAGTTCATACTGGACTTAGTCACTCTTGGTACCCGCCGCCTATTGAGGCGGCGAGGCAAACGCGGTTAGTTCAGTGGTAAAGCATGTAGTATTATGGTTATATACTTATGTATATAACCATAATACAAAAAATATCCGGCGTCAAGAGGAATTGGGGGAATTTTCAAGGATTCCACCTTCAACATGTCGAATTAAACAATCAAGGAGTTGAAGTCACTTGAAGATTAAATTGGTAGCCACAGATTTGGATGATACTTTATTAAGGGATGATTTAACCCTTTCGGAGCGGGTTGTTGAAGCTATTCGGCAGGCCAGGGGACAAGGTGTTTATGTGACCTTTGCCACTGGAAGGATGCCCGTTTCAGCCAGGCCCTATGCTGAGCAGTTGGGTTTGGATGTTCCGATTATTACTTATAATGGTGCCATGATTCAGGAAGCGATCAGCCGGGAGATTTTGTACCGCAAGGTCATCCCGGTGGCTTTAGCCCGGGAAGCGGTCGGTTTCCTGCTGGGAGAAGGGGCTCATCTTCATATGTACCGCAAGGATAGGGTTTTTGTTCAGAAAATGAATGAATGGTCTCAGGCCTATGGGCAAAAAACCAAAGTCACCGTCGAAGAGGCTGACCTTATAACAATCCTGGAAGAGGAAAAAGAGGGCGTGGAGAAGCTCATCGTCTTTGGTCCTCCGGAAGAGCTGGCAGATTGGCGGCAAAAATTAGGTCAAAGATTGCCGGGTAGGCTTCACTTGACCTCTTCCAAGTCTTATTTTCTGGAAATGGGTCATCCGGAGGTCAATAAAGGGAACACCTTGCTGACCTTTGCCCAAGGACTGGGCATCAAGCCGGAAGAGGTCATGGCGATTGGCGACAGTCTCAACGATCTGGAGATGATCCGGTGTGCAGGTCTCGGGGTGGCTATGGGTAATGCTCTGCCAGAGGTAAAGGATGCAGCTGATGTGGTGACTGCTTCCAACGAAGAGGATGGCGTGGCCAAGGCTATTGAGGAGTATGTGCTGCTTACGCATCGATGAGCCCGTACGATGATAAAAGGACATAAAAATGCCAAAGAGGGTCTTTGAAGACTCTCTTTGGCAAAATTCAGGGTTGAAGTCGGTGAAAGGGTTAAGGTGATATGACGCGAATCTGCGGGGAAATTTCTAAGGTCGCTGTGCCCGTCACGCCGGTCTGGGGATCGGTAATCGTTACTGTAACCCCGGTCAGGGAGTAAGCATCCAGATTCGGACCGAAATCCACTTTCAGCAGGCCCTTGTAGGTTGTGGCAGCAATACCCACATCGCTGGCAGCCTTTAGATTAGCGGCAAGAGGTGTGTTGGTGATATCACGGCCATCTTGATCCTTTACAATATAGGTTGCATAACCCATATCGTTACTGCTGCCATCGCTCCAAGCTATGCCCAGTTTTGTTGATGTGAGCGTGATTTCACTGATTTTTTGGTTGGGGCCAGGGGGCGGAAGTTCAGGTAGGGGAGTGTTGATGGGATAGGTGCTGCTGGAGGAACCTGTGCCGGAGGTTGAATCAAGAATGACCACTATACCGCTCATTAGGTCGACAAGTGTGATGATCATGGGTTTATCCGTATCGGCAGCAGAGTTAAGCGCTACAGTTCCTATCCCTTTGCTGGGATCGAGGGAAATGGTGGATCTCATGGAGGCCACCGCAGATAGCTGAGAGGTGGGAATTGTTGCAGTAATATCTTTACCCGCCTCATCAAGCAGTTGGTATCTAAAAGTAGCAGTATCGGCACCGGTTTTTGTATAGTTGCTTAAATTCATCGTCATATGTTTTCCGGCTAAGCCAATCACGGTAACAAGGCAGGAAGCTTGGTTGCCGTCCTTTGTCTTTACTGTAATAGAGGTTGATCCATTATTTATCCCCACAACATTCCCCTGATTTACTGTTGCCACAGCGGGGTCGCTGGACAACCAAACAAGCTCATTGCTGTTTCCTTCAGCTGAACCTGCCGGCTTATCCAGTATAGCTGTCAGAAATTCGCTTTGTCCTATGGTTAGGGCGATGTTGCTTTTGTCCAGTCTGATTCCTGCCGGTAAATCGGCGGGGGGATTTAAATCCTGTATGACCTTATCCGCAACGATCCCTGTTCCGCCAAACACAATAATGGTATCTAAGTTCGTTAATTGCTGATAATACTTTTTCGTGATATCAGGAGTAGCGTTATTGACGAGAAGAATCGGCTGGGATTGTTTGGCGGCCAGTGCGGAGCCGGCAAGAGCGTCGGCAAATCCCTCGCCGCTGGCGATGCAAAGGGCCTCGGTACTGAACAAGCTATTGAATTTTTCATTGACGGCACTATTTCGAGCATATTTATCGGCCCCGACAATGCGCTCAACATGAGGGAATTGACTGGCGACCTGATCCCTGATAACATCTGAATAGCCAATGACAAAGGTTTTGGTGATATGAGCCGCATTTAAATCAAGGTATTCTTGGACGGAGCTTGCTAAAGAGTCGCCGGAAACCAGAATAATTGGAATCTGTTCGATGGCCGCAATGGGTGCCACAGAGAGAGCATCCGCAAAATCATCACCGGTGCAAACGAACAATTGGGATGGTGAGCTTTGAACTTGGTCGGCAATCTTCAGAGCGGTCTCATAGCGGTTCTGACCAGCCAGCCGGGTTGCAGAAATTCCCATGGCTTGTAGTTCTGCTTCCATAGAAGGTGCAATAACTCCGGTACCGCCAACGATGATGACCTGGTTCACCTCTAAATCGGCTAAAGCCTGTTTCGTGGGAGCCGGCAAACTATCTGAAGCAGTTAAGAGGATCGGTGCCTGATGTTTTTGAGCCAGGGGTGCACTGGCAAGAGCATCCGGATAGTTTTCACCGGAGACAAGAATCGCATAATCCGAATGTGACCATTGCCTGGCAATGGTTGCGGCCGTTTCATACCTGTCCTGGCCGGCCAATCGGTTCACTGTAGGCGTTGTGCTTGCCAAGGTCTGCCCGGGAAAGATCAAAGCAAAGAGCATGATTAATGTCAAGACAGCACTTGCCATTCTTTTCTCAAACATGTTTATTCGCCTCGCTTTTCTATAATTTTACAATTAATAGTATAGCATCTCGGGTTTTTAATTCAACCGATCAAAGGAGACTGGGGTACCGGGGCTGATGATTGTTTGATAATTGCTTGCAGGGCTGAACTTCCCTGAGCCGCCTATCATCATGGTTGAGAAGGAAAAGGTACACTTTGACATTGGAAAATATTAATTTTTTATTAACTCCCATTTTCGCGGAACAAAAGGATTGCGTTATACGTCTATTAATGTAAAGGATTCTTGTATATATAAGAAATCTTGACGTACAGGGGAGACAGGCAGTAGAAAAGAGGCGTATAATCGTGAAAAAAGACAGCAGCAAATGGAGAAGATTAGGACTAATAGTGCTCATTATCGGAACCCTTACTTTAATGGGGTGCAGTTCGCTCTCCTTAGAATCCTTTAAAACAGTCAAAGGCTCTAATATGGATCAAGAGGATAGGCAAGGCGCGGGTGGGCAAGGTGAATCTCCGCCGGAAGGCTCCCAGAAGGAGGATGTTCCCGCGGAAGAACCTGCTTATGAAGAAGATAATCCCATACAAGAGGGGAATGAAGGTTCCGACACCAATGCAGAAGGGACCGGCAATCCTGTTTTTACAGAAATCCCTCCTTCCCAAAACCCCCAGGAGAGTCCGGTGACTGCATCTCCGGAACCGGCCCCGCCAGGGACCCCGGTGCGTACTTTTTATGAATTATCCGGCACACCTCCTACGGCTCCGGGCTTAGCCATGAAGCACCGTGTGTTTAAAGAAGAGCCGCCGAAAATTGTCTACTTAACCATTGATGATGGACCATCGGAAAATACAGTCCATATCTTGGATATACTCAAGCAGGAAGAGGTTAACGCTACTTTCTTTGTGATTGGAACCCAGGTTGAGAGATACCCTGAGCTGCTCAAAAAGGCTTATGAGCAAGGCAACGCGATTGGCAATCATACCTATTCTCATAATTACAGTGAAATTTACCGCAGTCCGGAAGCCTTTGTAGCCAACCTGAAAAAGAATGAGGAGTTAATTTACAAACTTATTGGTGTGCGCCCCAAGGTGATCCGTACCCCGGGGGGAACCCATGGCAATTTTCATATCAGCTACTACAATGCGGTGGATGCGCAGGATTATCTGGTTTATGACTGGAATGTGAGCACAGGGGATGCTTCAGCTCCTTTGGTGCCGGCGGAGACCCTGATCAAGAATGTCAAGGAACAAGCCCCCGGCCGGGACCGGATCATTCTTTTAATGCATGATGCGCCAGGCAAATGGACGACAGTGGATGCCTTGCCGAAGATTATTCGTTTTCTTAAGGAGCAGGGTTATGAATTTGGGGTGCTGTCCCCTGAAGTTGCCCCCATTCTTTTCCCGGGGGGATTTTACAGTTAGGATTGAGGATAGGATCATCATGAAGAGAAAAGCGGCCTTATCTACCTTTCAGAGTAGGATAAGGCCGCTGCTTATTTGTTTTTTGCTCTGCTTTAATAGGAAAAATTCAATGAAAGGATAATGATGGTTCTCCAGGGTTTTAATTGCGGCGTTCACTCTATAAGCTGCGCGGGGCAATCTGCTCAGTCAACACCTTCTTTAAGCTCTACTCCAAAACTCTACTCCAGCCGGTCCCGAATCACGGTATAAATCTGCGGATCATCTCCGCCGGGATGCCAGATGGATATGCCCCGAAGGTTGTACTGATTGACGATGTCCACGAAAGTAGCAAAGTTTAGGGCATTGGTAAACCAGACCTGGTGAGCTATGCCGTCGGCATCAGTATAGTTGAAGTGGGGGCCTCTTTGGGGATCCTGAATAATTTGGGCTCCATGCTGCTGAGCCAGACGGATGGCGTCGTCATAGGTAATGCTTCTCCGGGTGGTTCCCCAATCATAGCCATAGGTGGGCAAACCGGCTTCCAGTTTGGAGGGGGGGATGACGGTTACTGCATAATCAAGAACCTGGCGAATCCAGCTGGCTGGGGCAATGGGGCCGGGATTATCCCAGCTGTAATCATAGAGCATGAGGCGAACAACATCCACCGCAGCGCCAATCCCCCCATAATCAAGGCCGCTGCCGATGGGCTCATCGGCACGGGTTTTCGCTTGAATAGCAACATAGAGTTTTTTGTTATAAGGCGCCAGTGCAGCTTTAAGCTCTCTCAGGAAAAGGACAAAGAGCTCCCGGTCGGCGGCGGCAATATTTTCATAATCAATCTCGATTCCGGTATAATTCATGGAACGAACCTTATTAACGATTTGGGCGACATTGCGTTGACGGAGGTCAGGGTTGTTCAATACGGTGGAGATCAATTGCCGATCGTAATTATTGGCGACGAGAGGGATCAGCTCGATGCCCCGGGAACGTGCGAATTCGATGAGGGAGGAGTCTTCGGCATTGGGATAAAGGAGCAAATCGCCTGTAGGGGTGAGTTCATACCAGAAGGGAGAAAGGGTTGTCATGAGTTCGGCATGCTGACGAACGACGGCCATGGCCTCCTGCTGTACCCAATAAGGAATCCAGGCCGAAAAAGTATGTCGTCTTCCCGGTCCTTTAGGTATCTTGACCTGCTGGCCGATGCGCAATTGGTAGGGATCGACGCCAGGGTTGGCGGCGATAATCTCATCGAGGGATACTCCGAAGGCCAGGGAAAGCTTGTAGAAGGTATCTCCGGCTTTGATGGTATAGAGGACGTAGCCTGGTTGCGGCCCGGGCTGAAAGAGGGCCTGATAAGTAAGGGGGCCGACAATACCGTCGGGGTTCAGTCCCCGGTCCTTCTGAAAGCGGATGACCGCCGCTTCCGTCTTAGCGCCAAAGATCCCATCAATGGGTCCGGGGATGTATCCCAGCTCACTTAAACGGACCTGGACTTCGGCGACATCGTTGCCGCGGGACCCTCTGCGTAACATTCTCATCTTATCACCTCTGAATACAGCGCTCTATGACAGTATATTCAGAGGCTTGAGGAAAGGGTGAATGTATAAAATTGTTAATTGCTTTTAAAAATTTTATATATGGGGAGAGTTGGCATAGGAATTGCAATAAAACCAGGATAAGGCTATACTAGAGAGGAAGGGAGTCGATCCTTTTTGCGAATTGTGTTGGTCGCTTTAAATGCCAAGTATGTGCATACCAATTTAGCCATACGCTACTTACGTGCCAGTGTCCAAGGTGAATTCCCCGATGTTGACCTGCGGGAATTTACTATTAATGAGTCCATGGAGCGGATTGAAGCAGAATTATATGAAGCCAAGGCAGATGTCATTGGCTTTTCATGTTATATATGGAACTTGAAGGAGACTCTGGCCGTCATTCGTCAGCTAAGGCCTGTCTCTCCCCATACCCGGATTGTGGTAGGGGGACCGGAGGTTTCCTTTGAAACGGAAGCCTTTTTAAGAGAGAATCCTGAAATTGATGGGGTGGTACTGGGGGAAGGTGAAATTACCTTCCTGGAACTCCTGCGGGCCTGGGAATCAGGCGCCAGCCTCTCCCAAGTACAGGGACTGGCTTGGCGGGCGTCCTCCCGGGAGATCGTCCTCAACCCGCCGCGCCGGCAGCTGGCCATGGCTGAACTGCCTAATCCGTATAACCATGAAGAAGAGCTTAAAGGGCGCTTGGCCTATGTGGAGACAACCCGGGGCTGCCCTTTTAACTGCCAATACTGTCTTTCCTCCACCTTTCAAGGGGTCAGGTATCTTCCTCCGGAACGTTTTCGCCAGATTCTGCGTCAAACGTTGCGCTATGGAGCGCGGACCATTAAATTAGTGGATCGCACTTTTAATGTGAATAAAGAGCATTCCTTGAGGATTTTGGATATTGCCCGGGAAGAAGCGGCCCATTACCCACCGGAGGCAGGTATTCGGGTCCATTGCGAGATGGCGGGGGAGCTGTTGGATGAGGAGTGGCTTCTTTATTTGCAGGATTATCCTCAGGACCTGGTGCAATTTGAGATGGGGGTGCAGTCCACACATCCGGAGACTCTGGCCGCGATTCACCGCCCTCAGCATTTTGAGCGCTGGGCAAGGTATGTCCGGGAGATTCAAAGGTTGAATAAAGCCCATCTGCATCTGGATCTCATCGCCGGTTTGCCTAAAGAGGGCTGGGAGAGTTTCCGCAGATCCTTTAATGAGGTCTATAACCTTCAACCGGATATGCTTCAGTTAGGCTTTTTGAAAGTGCTTAAGGGGTCAGGACTGCGTGAGCAAAGCGGGGAATATGGGCTCGTCTTTGCTCCGGATCCTCCTTACACTATTTTGCAGACCGATGATTTAAGCCATGACGAGCTGCTCCGGCTTCACCGGCTGGAGGAACTTCTGGATCGATATTATAACTCGGGCCGCTTCAGTCATACTTTGGCTTGGGCCGTCGGGAACTATCCCACTCCCTTTGACTTTTATCATGAGTTTGCTGAGTTTTGGCACGGGCAGGGATGGTTCAGGCAGAGTTG
This sequence comes from Desulfitobacterium chlororespirans DSM 11544, assembly GCF_900143285.1. Classification (NCBI taxonomy): domain Bacteria; kingdom Bacillati; phylum Bacillota; class Clostridia; order Eubacteriales; family Desulfitobacteriaceae; genus Desulfitobacterium; species Desulfitobacterium chlororespirans. The sequence continues at coordinate 74,176 of NZ_FRDN01000006.1, read as the reverse complement.
GTCGGCTAAAGCGCTTTTTGAAAAGCTCTGGGATTTTGCTACCGCGCAGAAAAAAACCTGGGGTTCTGATCTGACTGCGCTGCTGAGAGAACAGTTGAGATTGGATTATTATCTGTGGGAACGGCCCAATGGTGTTCCGGACTATCTGCTTCCAACCGAGGGGGATCTGCCGTCAAACTATGGGGAGATAAAATTTTCCCTTCAGCAGAATCAGGGCTGGGAGCAAATCATACCGGAGTTTCGCGGGATGGACCGCCGGCAATGGAGCCGGGCTACGGCGGTGGAGTATTTTGGGGAGCCTCAGCCCCGCTGGCGGCTGTTTTTTTATAAAAATGGCCAGACTCAAACCTATCCCGTCCCGGGCGATTTTTTCAAAGAAGTAGATTAGACTTCAGCATAGTGTTGGATTCTAAATGAAAGAGTTATGAGACAAAGTATTTAGAGAAGTATAAGGAGAATGTCATGGTTAAGGGTTTAGTTAAACAACTCCGTCATAGAATGCTAATAAGCGGATTGCTGATAGTTATCCTTCTGCTGGCGGGCTGCGGGGAGGATCCCCGGCAAGGGTTGCCTGGGGGGGCTGCTCCGGCGGTGATCGAGATTTGGCATTCCCTTGCCGGGGCGGAAGGGGAGGCCTTGGCTAAAGAGGTCCAAAGAATTATGGACGGTCACCCCGAAGTGCTCATTCATCTGGAATATATAGCAGAAGGGGAAATAGCCCAGCTTGCTTATCTTGCTCAAGCCGGCGGGGAGGGGCCGGAGTTGTTCTTAACCACCGCTCAGGCCTTAACTGAGCTCTTCCAACAGGGAGCCCTGTCCCCTGTCCTGGGCAACGGGGATTCCTTTATTGGTTTAACGTCGCAATTTAAATATGGGGAAAAGCTTTACGCCCATCCCTTAGCCACGGATGTTCCTCTTTTTTTCTATCGGACGGATTTAGCCCAGTTGCCTGCTACTCTGGCGGATTTCCATACAACCAAGGGAGTGCTGGCCTTAACGGCTCTTGACACCAGGAATTTGACTCCCTGGTGGTCGGCTCAAGGCGGGAAATTAACCGGCAATGGGCAACCTGTTCTCCAGGATCCGGCCAATCTGATTTTTCTCCAACAGCTTTTGGCTTGGCGGGAAGGAAATCTTTTGCTGGTCGACCCTAATGCCTGGAATCTGTTCCTTAATGCTCAGGCTGCTTATACCATCGCTAATGCCAGTCAGGCTCAAGGATTAACCGCAGACATACCCTGGGGAAGTGTGCCTTTAACTCAATTGACTGCCGGACAGGGGGAGCTTTTGACGACGAGAACCCTCGGGATCGCCAATTCATCCATCAAAACTTCCGAGAGTTTAAGCCCTCTGATCCGCTTAGTGGAAGATGAATTGCTCTCCGCCGATTCACAATGGGCGATTGCCAAGGCGGGCAAGCGTTTTCCTGCCAGCAGTTCATTCTATAGCCGCGAAGAAGCTCAGGCGGGAATTCTCCGCCAAGTGGGGTTAGGCCTGGCTCAAGTCTGGTCCTTACCGGGAAATGCCTTGGAAGGGAAGCTGATCCCTATCCAGGACAGGGCCTGGCAGAAGGCCTGGAGCGGGGTTGTGCCGGAGGAAGCGTTGGCCGAGGCTCAGACGGAGGCCGTAAAAGCCCTTGAAGCAAAATAGCTTCAGGGTATGCAGTGTAGAGAAGGGGGAGTGGTTATGCTGTCAAAGCAGGTACGATTGCTGGTGATTACGGGACTTTCGGGAGCAGGTAAGACCCAGGCGCTGCAAAGTCTTGAGGATCAGGGATATTTTTGTGTGGATAATCTGCCCCCATCCTTAATTTTGAAATTTGCTGAGCTCTGTACTCAGTCCCAAGGCAAGGTGACTCGTGCGGCGATCGTCTGCGATTTGCGGGGCGGGGAATTTTTCTCCTCACTGGCGGAAGCTTTGGGGGATTTGCATAGGGAGGGATTTCATTATGAAATACTCTTCCTGGAAGCCTCGGATGAAGTGCTGGTGGGGCGCTATAAGGAATCCCGGCGCCGGCATCCTCTGTCTCCCAGCGGCGGAATTTTGGAAGGGATTCAAATGGAGCGGCAAATGCTGACTGAGCTCCGCGGGGTAGCTCACAAGATTATGGATACCTCTAATCTGTCTTCCCAGCAGCTGCGCCATCAGGTGGCTGAGAGTTTCGGGAGTGAACAGGCTTCAGGAGATTTAGCAGTCTCCGTAGTCTCGTTTGGTTTTAAATATGCCATTCCTTTGGATGTGGATTTATTGATCGATGTGCGCTTTCTTCCCAATCCCTTCTATGTTGCTGAGCTGCGGCCTCTTACCGGAGAGCACCCCCAGGTGCAGGATTATATCTTCAGCAACCCGGTAGCCCAGGAGTTTGTGGATAAGTATCTGGGCCTCCTGGAGTTTATCCTTCCTTATTATGTGAAGGAGGGCAAGCGGCATCTGGTCATTGGGGTAGGCTGTACAGGGGGACAGCACCGTTCGGTGGCTATTGCGGAACGGATTGGGCTTTTTCTTCAGGAACGCAATTATACGATGAGTGTTAAACACCGGGATGCTGCCCGCAATCGGAAGGGTGATAAATCAAAATGAAAGTTAAATTGCTTAAATCACTCCCCAGATCCCTGAAATGGCTTTATCCTAACTTAGGTGTTAAACGCTGGTTCTTACTAGCGGTGCTCGGCGTGTTCATCTTTGCCGCAGGCTTTTCCGTGATGAATGATGGCATCGCCCTGGGCTACCTGGAATTGCAATTCCGGGAAGGAATTTACCGCCTGACGGGCAGTGCGCCCCGTACGGCTGTTCCTATGGGCCTGTTCATCAGCGCTTTGGGAGCGGGGGCGATGGTGATTGGTTTTAAAAGGATGCTTCATTCCATTATTTCGGTGCTCTTGCCTGATGAAGAAGCCCGGATTGTGGATGTTATGTATTCACGGCAGCATTTGCGGCGGGGGCCGAAAATCGTGGTCATTGGCGGCGGGACGGGCTTATCAACCTTGCTGCGGGGATTGAAGAATTATACCCGAAATCTCACAGCCATTGTCACCGTAGCCGATGATGGCGGGAGCTCAGGCAAGCTGCGCAGTGAAATGGGCATTCTCCCGCCGGGGGATATCCGCAATTGCCTGGTGGCCTTATCGGATACGGAGAATATTATGGAGAAGTTATTCTCCTACCGCTTTGATACGGGAACCTTGAAAGGGCATAGTCTGGGAAATCTGGTTTTAGCGGGGATGGCGGATACCTTTGGGGACTTCAAAAAGGGCATCGAGCATGTGGGTGAGGTGTTTGCCCTGCGGGGCAGTGTCTATCCCTCGACCATGGAGCAGGTGGTTTTAACGGCGGAGTTAGCGGATGGGACTATCGTCAAGGGGGAGACTCAGGTCAGAGATACTCAAGGACGGATTAAACGGGTCTATCTGGAGCCGGAGGATTGCCAGCCGGTTCCGGAAGCGTTAAAGGCTCTGGAAGAAGCGGATCTGATTGTTTTAGGGCCGGGCAGCCTTTATACCAGCGTCCTCCCCAATCTGCTGGTGAAAGGACTTAAGGAAAAGATTCAGGAAGTGGATGTTCCCTGTATTTATGTCTGCAATATCATGACTGAACCGGGGGAGACGGACCAATTCCAGGTTTCGGACCATCTCCAGTCCCTTATGGATCACTGCGGCGCCGGGTTTGTGGATGTGGTGGTGGCCAATAAACAAGGGATACCCCAGGAGCTGCTGAAGCGCTATGAGGAGGAAGGCTCCTATCCGGTACAAGGGAATAGGGATAGTGTGGAGTGGCTGGGGGCTAAGTATGTGGAAGCGGACCTTTTGCAGGAAGGGGATACCCTGCGCCACCACTCGGACCGTCTGGCGCGGCTCCTGATTCGCTTGCTTTTTAGTTTAAAACCCATGGGAGAGCGGATTGCTCTAGTGGATTCTTATTTGCTGAACCAGAAGCTCAGAGAAGAGTCCTAGTGCTTGAGCCAATGGGGCTATGAAGTACTGGTAAAGGAAGTGGAAGAATGTCCTTTAGTGCTGAAACCAAAGATGAGCTGGCTCGGATCGAGGAAGGGAAGCGATGCTGCAATCTGGCCGAATTGGCTGCCTTAGTGCGGATGGATGGGACATTGCAGATTGCCAATAATTCTTATGCCTTGAATGTGATCACTGAAAGTGCCCCGGTGGCGCGCAAAGTGTATCGCTTGGCTAAACACCTGCTGGGATTGCCGGTGGATATTATGGTGCGGAGAAAACTGCGCTTAAAAAAGAATAACTCCTACATGGTAAAAATCTATCCCCGGACGTTACAGGATCTTCAGCAGTTGGGGCTTCTGGATGAAGAGGGCGAAATATTACCGGGTATTCCTAACGTTTTGGTGAAAAAGAAATGCGATAGAATAGCCTACCTGCGCGGGGCCTTTTTGGCCGGAGGCTCCATCAATAATCCCGAGGGAACGTACCATCTGGAGATCATCACTAATGATCCTCTCCATGCTGAGGCCTTAAGCAAGCTGCTTAATAAATTCCATTTAGGGGCCAAGGTCAGCATGCGTAAAAACTGGCATGTGGTTTATATTAAAGAGAGTGAGCATATTGTTGAGTTTCTGGCCTTTATCGGTGCCCACCGGGCTCTGTTGGAATTCGAGAATGTCCGTGTTCTCAAGGATATGCGCAATCAGGTCAACCGCCTGGTCAACTGTGAAACGGCTAACCTTAATAAAACGGTGGACGCAGCAGTGCGGCAAGTGGAGAATATCCAAAGGGTAGCCCACACCATCGGTTTGCAGGCCTTGCCGGAGCCGTTGCGGGAAATTGCCGAGCTGCGGCTGGAATACCCTGATGCCAGTTTGAAAGAGTTAGGGGAGATGTTGGTCCCCAAGGTAGGAAAATCGGGAGTCAATCACCGGATGCGCAAGATCGACGAGCTTGCCGAAAAGCTGGAGGAACAGAGTAAACGAGTCAAGAAAGGAGGATAAATGTGCGCATAGGATATGGCTTGAACCTGGAGCAGACACAGAAGTTGATCATGACGCCGGAGTTGCGTCAAGCGATTGCCGTTTTACAGTTATCCGCTTTAGAACTCTCCGGTTATGTGGAGCAGCAGATGCTGGAAAACCCTCTTCTCGATGTGATTGACGATTCCGCCGACAAAAGCGCGGAGAATACCCAGGAAGATTCCCCGGCTCAAGAGAAGAACGAGGGGGCGGACGAAGGGACCTGGGATATGAACTGGGAAGAGTATTTTCAACATCAGGAAGAACGCGTCAGCAAGGAGTATGATCCGGATGCCGGGCAAAGCACCCGCTTTGAGCCTTTTTTAGCGTCAGGTCCTTCCCTTCAGGAGCATTTGCTGGAACAGATTCATATTCAAAGGGTTCCCATGTCCCAGAAGCTGCTTGAATATATTGTTGGCAATTTGGATGATAACGGCTATTTAACCCTTTCTTTAGAGGAAATAGCGAAGCAGCTCCAGCTTCCCCTTGAAGAAGTGGAAAAAGGCCTGGCAGTGATCCAAGGCCTGGACCCTTTGGGAGTGGGGGCAAGAAGTTTGGAAGAATGTCTGTTCCTGCAGCTTCCCCTGCTGGCGGACTACCCTCCGGAGCTGCCTGAATTTCTTAAGTATCTGGAGGATTTGGCCGCCGGTCGTTTACAGAGGATCGCCGGCCAGCTCAAAATTACCCCCAGTCAGGTTCAGGATATGGCCGATTTAATCCGCACCCTGGATCCTAAACCCGGACGGAGCTTTGCCGGTACCGGCGAGGTGCGCTATATCGTTCCCGACGTTGTGGTTGAAGAGGTTGAGGGCGAATATATTATCCTGGTCAATGATGTGACCGTACCTCGTTTGGGAATTAATCAGGTCTACCGCAAGGCCCTAAGTCAGAATAATGAATCAGAGATTCGCAAATTTGTCGAGCAAAAACTCAATGCGGCGGCCTGGCTGATTCGCAGTATCGAGCAAAGGCGGCTTACCCTTTATAAGGTTGCGGATGCTATTGTGAGACGCCAGGAAGAGTTTTTGAGACGGGGCATCCGCTATTTAAAACCCCTCAATCTCAAAGACATTGCGGAAGAAATCGGGGTTCACGAGTCTACGGTCAGTCGGGCTACGGCTAATAAATATATCCAAACCCCCCGGGGGATTTTTGAGTTTAAGTTCTTTTTTGCTACGGGGCTGGGCAGTGAACAGGGCATGACCACGGAAGGAATTAAACAAGCCCTGAAAGAGATCATCGCCGCCGAGGATCCCAAGAGTCCCTATTCCGATCAAAAGCTTTCCGAGATTCTTAAAGAAAAGAATATGGAGATTTCACGACGAACCGTGGCAAAATACCGCGATGAACTGGGGCTTCCGTCCACGGCGCTGCGGAAACGCTATTAAAAGCTACTAAACGCTATTAGCCGATGATGAGCAGCCGCAGATTGGCAGGGATGAGGAAGGAATTTTAGAAAAGGGTGCTGAATAATAACAGTAACCTTTTGTTAATATTGCCCAGGATGTGATGGGTTTGGTCACAAGAGTAGAATTTTCCTTGGAGCGGTATACTAAGATGATAGAAAGTGCTAAACTTAGACAGGTTGAATTGATATGAAATTGCTGTTGGCATATACATAGACATAAATAGCAAGTCTAAAGAAGAGATATACTTTAAAAATGATTAAGCAAACGAGGAAAGGAGAAACATACCTAATGAATAAGAAAGGGCTTAAGGACATTACGGTACGTGGAAAACGTGTTTTTGTGCGGGTTGATTTTAATGTGCCTATGGATGACCATGGCAATATTACCAACGACACGAGGATTCGGGCGGCTCTGCCTACCATTCACTATCTGATTGACGAAGGGGCTAAAATTATCCTCGCTTCCCATTTAGGACGCCCCAAGGGAAAAGCGGATCCGAACTATTCCCTGGCTCCGGTGGCCAAACGTCTTGGTGAATTGCTCAAGCGGCCGGTAGCCATGGCCCCGGATTGCATCGGTCCGGAAGTAGAAAAAGCAACAGCCCAATTGCGGGAAGGTGAAGTCCTTCTTTTAGAAAATGTCCGTTATCATGCCGAGGAAGAAAAGAATGAACCGGAGTTTGTCAAGCAATTAGCCCGCTTAGCCGAAGTGTATGTTAACGATGCTTTCGGTACAGCCCACCGGGCCCATGCTTCCACAGAAGGAATCGCTCATCATCTTCCCGGGGTGGCCGGCTTCCTTCTCCAAAAGGAAATTGAAAGTATGGGCAAGGCTCTGGGGAATCCGGAGCGGCCTTTTGTGGCCATCATTGGCGGAGCCAAGGTCAGCGACAAAATCGGGGTCATTGAGAACCTGCTCCATAAAGTGGACGCCTTGATCATTGGCGGCGGCATGGCCAATACCTTCCTGAAAGCTCAGGGCTATTCTCTGGGTAAGTCCCTGGTGGAAGGCGATAAATTATCCCTGGCTCAGGAGATTCTTGATCAAGGGCGGGAACTCCAGGTGGACATTCTTTTGCCTCAGGATGTGGTTGCGGCCAAAGAATTTAAAGCCGATGCGCCCTATCGGGTCACTGCTGTCCGGGAGATCGCCGAGGACGAAATGGCTCTGGATATCGGACCGGAAAGTGCCGGACTGTTCAGTGAAAGAATACAAAAGGCCCGGACTATCGTCTGGAACGGCCCCATGGGTGTTTTTGAAATGGAGCACTTTGCCAAGGGGACGGAGAAAGTTGCTCAGGCTGTGGCCTTATGTCCGGGTCTGACCATTGTCGGCGGTGGAGATTCCGTGGCCGCCGTAGAAAAAATGGGTGTAGGACAGCAAATGAGCCATATCTCCACAGGAGGGGGAGCTTCCCTGAAGCTCCTGGAAGGCAAGACCCTGCCCGGTATAGCGGCACTACAAAACATCTAAACTTATCCCATCTTGAAAGGAGCTCATTTCATGGCCAAACGACATCCTATTATCGCTGGAAATTGGAAGATGAATAAAAGTCTCCGGGAGACTCAGGAATATGCGGTAAAGCTCTTAGGAGTGCTTGGCGAAGTCACTGCAATCGATGTTGTCGTGTGTGCGCCCTTTACAGCCTTAAATGTTCTCAAGAATGAGCTGGAGGAGAGCGTCATTCATATTGGAGCTCAGGATATGTTTTATGCCCCTGATGGGGCTTATACAGGGGAGATCTCTGCGGCAATGCTGGTGGATGTTGCCTGCACCTATGTCATCCTCGGGCATTCGGAGCGCCGGGAAATTCTCCGTGAAACGGATGAAGAGATTGCCAAAAAAGTGAAGGCGGCCCTTAAGGCAGGGCTCACTCCCATTCTCTGTGTGGGTGAAAACTTAGCCAACCGGGAAGAAGGCAAGGCCTTTGCCATCGTGCGCGGCCAGGTGGAAAAGGATCTGACGGATCTTTCCGCGGATGATTTGAAACGGGTGGTCATTGCCTACGAACCCATTTGGGCCATCGGCACGGGTAAAACAGCCTCCAGTGAAGATGCCCAGGAGATGTGCGCCATGATTCGCTCTACGTTAGCCGGAATTGCCGGTGTGGTTGCCGATGAGGTCAATATCCTCTATGGGGGCAGTGTTAAGGCGGACAATATTGGGGAGCTCATGGCTCAGCCGGATGTGGACGGCGCTCTGGTGGGCGGGGCCAGCCTGGAAGCCGAAGGATTTGCCCAATTGGTTCAGAATGCGGTGGCTGCTCTATGAAGCCTCTGCTCTTGATGATTCTGGACGGATGGGGTTATAATCCCCAGACCGCAGGCAATGCTGTGGCTAAGGCCCAAAAACCCCATTTCGACAGACTGCTTGAGGAGTATCCCCATACCCTGATCGTTGCTTCAGGGGAGGAAGTGGGATTACCGCCAGGCCAAATGGGCAACTCGGAAGTGGGGCATTTGAATATTGGGGCAGGCCGGGTGGTCTATCAGGAATTCACCCGGATTTCCCAAGCTATACGGACCGGTGAGTTTGCCCGGAATACCGTTTTGCAGGAAGCCATGGAACGGGTCAAGGATGGACCCAACGCCCTGCATCTGATGGGGTTGCTCTCGGATGGAGGGGTTCACTCCCATAGTGAACATCTTTTCGCCCTCCTGGCTATGGCCAAAACCATGGGGGTTAAAAAAGTGTTCATCCATGCCTTGTTGGACGGCCGGGATGTGCTGCCCCAAAGTGCCAAAGAGTTCATGACCCAACTTAATATCAAATGCCAGGAATTAGGTCTTGGCCAGGTTGCCACCGTCAGCGGCCGTTATTATATGATGGATCGGGATAAACGCTGGGAACGGGTGGAAAAGGGTTACCGGGCTTTAGTGAATGGGGAAGGTCTGAAAGCGCCTAACCCTTTGGCAGCTATTGAACAATCCTATGATGTCAGGGTCACGGATGAGTTTGTGGCACCTACAGTCATTGTCGACTCGGCAGGGGAGGCTGTGGGACCGCTTCGGGACGGTGACAGTTTTATCTTCTTCAATTTCCGCTCCGATCGGGCCCGGGAGATCTCTTATGCTCTCTTAGATGAAGAGTTTACCGGCTTTGACCGGGGAAAACCTTTGCATCTCCATTATGTGTGTATGACTGAATATGACGATAAGCTGAAAGGGACGGCCGTGGCTTTTCCTGCTCAGAACTTAGATAATACCTTGGGAGAGGTTCTGGCCAAATATCAGAAAAAGCAGCTGCGCATCGCTGAGACAGAAAAATACGCCCATGTCACCTTCTTTTTTAATGGTGGGGTAGAGGAACCTTGTCCAGGGGAAACCCGCTGTCTTATTCCTTCTCCCCAAGTCGCTACCTATAATCTGCTGCCGGAAATGAGTGCTTATGGAATTACCGAGGAGCTCTTAAAGCGTCTGGAAAGAGAAGAGGATGAGGTGATCATTCTGAACTTTGCCAACGCGGATATGGTGGGTCATACAGGAGAGTTTGAAGCTACGGTCAAAGCCATCGCAGCGGTGGATCAGTGTATCGGGCAAATCGTTCCCCGGGTATTAGAGCGCCAGGGAACCGTCATTATAACTGCCGATCATGGCAATGCTGAAGCGAAAGTGGACCTGCAAACCGGCCAGCCCTTAACGGCCCATACGACCAATCCGGTGCCCTTGATCCTGGTTAATGATCAGCTTAAGGGTAAAACCTTGCGGGAAGGCGGAGCCTTGCGGGATGTGGCGCCGACGATGCTCCGGCTGCTGGAGATTCCGCAGCCCCAGGAGATGACTGGAAAATCCTTGATTTGATGAATACTATATTTAGGAGGTAAACCCTATGAGTTATATCGAAGAGATTTATGGACGGGAGATCCTGGATTCCCGGGGCAATCCTACCGTTGAGGTCGAAGTCCTTTTAGAGGACGGTTCCATGGGCCGGGCGGCTGTTCCTTCCGGTGCTTCCACAGGTGCTTTTGAAGCCGTTGAACTGAGAGATGGGGATAAAGGCCGTTTTCTGGGTAAAGGCGTTCTTAAAGCCGTAGAGAATGTCAATGAAGTGATTGCTCCGGAATTAGAAGGGTTAAACCCCTTTGATCAGCCGGCTATCGATCGGGAGCTTATTGCTCTGGATGGCACTGAGAACAAGGGCAAGCTGGGAGCCAATGCCATTCTGGGGGTTTCCCTGGCTAATGCTAAAGCGGCTGCGGAATGCGTTGGACTTCCTCTTTATCAATACTTAGGCGGGGTTAATGCCAAGGAACTCCCCGTTCCCATGATGAACATTCTCAACGGTGGTCAGCATGCCGATAATAATGTGGATATTCAAGAGTTTATGATCATGCCTGTCGGTGCCAAGAGTTTTGCCGAAGCGCTGCAAATGGGAACCGAAGTGTATCATAGTCTGAAAGCTGTTCTTAAGGAAAAGTCACTGGCTACTGCCATTGGGGATGAGGGCGGGTTTGCTCCCAGCCTGGAATCCAATGCCGATGCCCTCCTGGCTATTATGGACGCCATCCAGCGTGCCGGCTACACGCCTGGGAAAGATATCGCTCTGGCCTTGGATGTAGCGGCTACGGAACTTTATCGTGATGGCAAGTATCATCTTGAAGGAGAAGGCCTGACCAAGACAGCGGATGAGATGATTGCCTACTACGAAGAGCTGGTTGAAAAATACCCCATCGTTTCCATCGAGGATGGTTTGTCCGAAGAAGACTGGGAAGGATGGAAAAAGCTTACGGAGAAACTGGGAAGCAAGATTCAGCTGGTCGGGGATGATCTATTTGTCACCAATCCCGCCCGCTTGGCCAGGGGCATCAAAGAAAAATGCGCCAATTCGATTTTAATTAAACTCAATCAGATCGGGACCCTTACCGAAACTCTGGATGCCATTGAAATGGCTAAACGTGCCGGTTACACAACGGTCATCTCCCATCGTTCCGGGGAGACCGAGGATGTGACCATGGCTCATGTGGCTGTCGCTGTGAATGCGGGACAGATTAAAACAGGAGCTCCCGCCCGGACAGAACGTGTGGCAAAATATAACGAGCTTCTTCGCATCGAGGAAGAGCTGGGGGAAACCGGAGTCTATCGCGGTCATGAGGCTCTGGGCCGTTAAAGGCCATATATTGACAGCTAGGGTATAGACTATTGCCATTTGTCAAATTTTTATGCTAAAATAGCGGTACTGACTAAAACCATAGGGAATGACCGCCACACCCCATTCTGTTGCCAAAAACAGGAGAGAAGTGGCGGTTTACCTGGTCTAGGCAGGCGATTGCTTCCGATTGGTTTTCAATAGATTTAGGAGGTGAATAGGTATGGTGATTTTTCTAACCGTAATATTAGTTCTTAGTTCCTTAGGTCTGATCGCAACGGTTTTACTTCAATCCGGTGTGAGTGCAGGTTTGGGAGCTATTGGTGGTGCCAGCGAATCCTTCTTTGGGAAAAAGAAGGGCTTGGACGCTGTCTTTCAAAAAGTTAGCATAGCTTCAGCTGCAATATTTTTGCTGAGTTCTCTGGGGGTAGCCTGGCTCATGAAATAAGGCCAGGTCCCCTTTTTCCCTTTATTCAGCTTCCGTAGAAATAGAAGATCATCGCAGAAAGATAATCCTTTTAAAAACACATCCATTACCTTACCAAAATCAATAATGAACAATCCCAGGTTGTAATTTTAATGGCGCCAAACGGAAACTGAATTAGTATTTAGGGGAACACCTGGCTCATTACATAATTATAAAAATTATTATTATTTTAGGGGGGTTTATTGACAATGGATTTTGCTTCAACGCCTATATGGGCTGTCCTAGCAGGTCTCGTCGGGCTGGCATTTGCCTTCTATTTCGCAAGTAGCGTTTTAAAGGAAAGCCCGGGAAATGCAAGGATGCAGGAGATTTCTCTCGCGATTCAGGAGGGTGCCATGGCATTCCTCAATCGTCAGTACAAAACACTGATTCCCTTTGTAATCATAATCTTTCTTATTCTAACTTTTTTGAAAAGCTGGCAAACGGCTGTATCTTTCCTGGTGGGAGCACTGCTTTCCGCTGTGGCCGGTTATGTGGGCATGGGAATTACCACCCGGGCTAATGCCCGGACCACGGAAGCTGCCCGGACCAGCCTGAACAAGGCTTTGGGCGTATCCTTCCGCGCCGGGGCGGTTATGGGTCTTTCGGTTAACGGCTTAGGTCTCATTGGGGTTGCCGCTCTTTTCCTTTGGTTCCAGGATGCGGAGACCATTAACTCCTTCGCCTTTGGTGCCAGTGCCATTGCCTTGTTTGCTCGTGTCGGCGGTGGTATCTATACGAAAGCAGCCGACGTGGGTGCGGACCTGGTAGGTAAAGTCGAAGCCGGTATTCCTGAAGATGATCCCCGTAACCCTGCTGTTATCGCCGATAATGTAGGGGATAATGTGGGTGATACTGCCGGAATGGGCGCCGACCTGTTTGAATCTTATGCTGCCACCACTATTGCGGCGATGCTGATTGGCGCCGTAGCTTTCAAATCCGTAGGGGGCGGAGTCTCCGGGCTCATGCTGCCGCTGATGATCGGTATCGCGGGAATACTTTCCTCGATTATCGCCAGCTTTTTCGTGCGCACCGGGGAAAATGCCAATCCTCAAACAGCTTTAAACAAAGGCTTATGGGGAACTAACCTTCTAACGGCTATTGCTTCCTTCGCCATCGTCCAACTGATGATCACTGAACCTATCCAGGTAAGTGAAAGTTTAACGCTGACTGCTAACAACATATTCATTGCCATTATTTGTGGATTGGTTGTGAATATCCTGATCGGCTTATTGACAGAGTACTATACTTCGAATCAGAAGGCCCCGGCTCAAGCAATAGCTAAAGCTTCTGAGACCGGTGCCGCCACCAATATTATTCAAGGTCTGGCTACCGGTATGAAGAGTACGGCACTCCCTGTTATTGTCATCTGTGTTGCGACCTATGTTTCTTTTGCGGTAGCCGGTATCTTTGGTATTGCTATGGCTGCTATGGCGATGCTTTCCACGGCAGGTATGGTGGTGGCCATTGACTCCTTTGGACCAGTTGCCGATAATGCCGGTGGTATTGCCGAAATGGCTGAATTAGAGCCCGAGGTCCGTAAGACCACGGATAAACTGGACTCTGTAGGGAACACCACTGCGGCGGTGGCGAAAGGATTCGCTATCGGTTCCGCGGCCTTGACCGCCTTAGCTCTCTTTAATGCTTACTCTGAACTTGCTCATCTGGATCGAATCGACATCCTGGTACCCACCACGATTATCGGTCTCTTCATTGGTGCAGCCCTGCCCTTCCTCTTCTCTGCTTTTGCTATGGAAGCTGTAGGTAAAGCTGCTTTCGAAATGATCGGTGAGGTTCGCCGCCAATTCCGTGAGATTCCTGGTCTTATGGAAGGAAAGGCTAAACCGGATTATCGCGCTTGCGTGGATATCTCCACTAAAGCTGCTATTCGTCAAATGATTGTTCCTGGACTCTTAGCCATAGGCTCTCCGATCCTGGTAGGATTTTTACTCGGTAAGGATGCTTTAGGTGGAATGCTGGCCGGCGGAACAGTTTCCGGATTGCTGATGGCCATCTTCATGGCTAACGCCGGTGGAGCCTGGGACAATGCCAAGAAGTATGTTGAAGCTGGAAATCTCGGCGGTAAAGGAACCCCCACCCATGCTGCAGCTGTCATCGGGGACACTGTAGGGGACCCCTTCAAGGATACGGCCGGTCCATCCTTAAACGCTTTGATTAAGGTTATGGGTACGATTTCTCTGATTATCGCTCCGTTCTTAATTTAAAACGACTTAGGCAGGGAAGCAGGGGAGTGAGTTCCTCTGCTTCTTTTTTGCATTGAGCCGGTATCGGGCTGGGCAGGAAGGCTGTGCGGGAAGGGAGACTGCGCCGGACGGCGGCCTCTGCTGGAAAAAGGCGAAAGTCTATGCTATACTGAAGATCTGAAAGTTTACACTGTACGTGATAACGCATAGAGAGGAGGAGCCTTGTGGCATCTGAAGGAATAAAAGTCATCTCTGACAATCGCAAAGCCTATCATGATTATTTTGTAGAAGAGAAGCTGGAAGCCGGAGTTATCCTTACCGGAACCGAGATCAAATCCATTCGCAACGGACGTGTCAACCTCAAAGACAGCTATGCCCGGATCGAAAACGGTGAAGTCTGGCTTTATCAGCTGCATATCAGCCCCTATGAGCAGGGGAACCGTTTTAATCATGATCCCCTGCGCAAGCGCAAACTCCTCCTCAATCGCTCCGAGATCATCAAGCTGATCGGGAAAGTGCAGCAACAGGGGCTGACCCTGGTTCCCACTAAGATTTACCTTAAACACGGCCTGGCGAAAATCGAACTCGGGGTTTGCCGGGGGAAAAAGAACTATGATAAACGCCAGGATATTGCCGAGCGGGATGCTAAACGTGAGATTGAACGGCACTTCCGGGATCAGGGCAAGGGATATTGAGCTGATAAAAAGACTTCTCAATGCGGCTTACAACGGCATAGGGGAGTCTTTTTGATGTCATCCCACATTTCCTCCCGAACTATGTCCGGTTTCTTCAGAAGATCATACATTCACACATCCCTGCTGGTGCCCACTTTCGTAATATCGGGAAAAAGGCAATTACTGAAAACCAATAAAGATTAACAAAAGCTAATAATAAATAACGAAGACGATAAAGATCAATGGAATAAAACCTAATGAAACCTAATGTAAAACTATATAAACTAATAAAAATTAATAAATGTTAATATTTTTTTAATAGAATTAGCTATTTATTAGTGATATAATGATGACCATAATTTTATATGAGTATCCGAGCCTGCCGACCTATCCCTTAGTTTACGGTTTTCAGGCCTGAACAGTATCGCTGCGCGCCTTGGCAGCGCGATACAGGTTCACGGGGTGGTATTGGAAACGATGCCGCCTTTCACGTTGAGAAGGAGAAAGACAAGACTTGTGCATCTATCATTACTGATAGGTGTTGTTTTGCGGCTGTATCTTTCGAGACGGGAGATACGGCCTTTTTATTTAGAAATTTTTGATTTGATTTTGGAGGAAAGTTTATGGTCAATTCAGAGCGGCAAAAAAAAATACGGGCGGCACATTTTAGACTGATGATTTTAGCTGCTATGCTGATTATCGTTTTCTTGGTCTCATTCAACATTGGGCGCTTCGAGGGCATTCCGTTCAAGGATACTGTTTTGATCATGCTCTCGGCGGTTTTTCCGATTGACGCAACCTGGCCCCAAAACCATGAAACGGTGGTTCTCTTTATCCGCTTCCCGCGCATTATGGCCGCGGTTCTGATCGGTGCAGCTTTGGCTCTGTCCGGCGCCTGCTATCAGACAGTGTTCAAAAACCCGCTGGTTGCGCCGGATATTCTCGGTGCTTCCGCCGGAGCGTCCTTGGGAGCGGCCATCGCTATCTTCAGCGGTCTTGGCTATTTTTATATTCAGCTGTTTGCTTTTGTTTTCGCTTTGGGGGCGGTGGCCTTAGCCTGCCTGGTCGGCACACGGATCAAGCGCGATCCTTCCCTGTCCCTTGTCCTTTCAGGCATATTTATCTCCTCCCTGGCCAGCGCCATTGTCTCTTTGATCAAGTTTCTCGCCGATCCGAGGGACAAGCTGCCCGCCATTACCTATTGGCTGATGGGGAGCCTTTCCAATATCACCCTTACTAATATCAAGTGGGCCATCATCCTCATGCTGATTGGCGCCGTACCGCTCTTTTTGGTACGGTGGCGGCTCAATGTTTTATCCATGGGCGATGATGAAGCCAAGACTCTCGGCATCGAGACAAAGCAGCTGCGCCGTCTCGTGATCGTCTGCTCGACATTATTAACAGCGGCTTCGATTTCCATCGGCGGCTTGATCGGCTGGGTGGGCCTCGTCATTCCCCATTTGATGAGAAGGTTGGTGGGACCGGATAACAAGGTGCTCATTCCGGCAACGGTCATGGGTGGCGGTGTCTTTCTTCTCCTGGTGGATAATGTGGCAAGATCCCTCACTGCCGTGGAGATCCCCCTGGGTGTGCTCACCGCGATCATCGGCGCTCCGTTTTTTATCGGTCTTATGATGTACGGAAGGGAGGGCTAGACATGCTCTTTGAATTAAAGGACGGTGTTTGCGGTTATTCTGCGCACAAACCGGTTCTCAGGGATATTAACTTCACCCTGACAGACGGAGAAGTTCTTTGCCTGCTGGGCGCAAACGGTGTCGGAAAATCGACGCTGTTTAAGTCCATGCTGGCTCTGATCCCAATCCTTGGCGGTACCCTCAGTATCGACGGTGAAAACATCCTGCGCTGGTCCCGGGCCAAAATCGCGCAAAAGATCGGCTATGTCCCTCAATCCACGAACCCGCCCTTTTCCTATTCGGTCATGGATGTCATCCTGATGGGACGCGCTGCCCATCTCGGCATGATGTCTTCCCCCAAGAAGGAAGATGAAGAGATTGCCGAATCCGTTGTGGAACGTCTCGGCATTCAGTATCTGGTCAACAAGCGGTACCTGGAACTGTCCGGGGGCGAAAAGCAACTCGTATTGATCGCCCGGGCTCTTACTCAGCAGCCCCAGCTGCTGATCATGGATGAGCCAACCACCGCTTTGGACTTTGGCAATCAGCAGCTGGTTCTAAATCAGGTCCATCAGCTCTCCCAACAAGGTCTGGGCATCATTATGTCTTCTCATTTTCCGGATCATGCTTTCCTTTACTCACACAAGGTCCTGATGCTCAAAAATGGCGGGATCTATGCTATGGGTGCTCCTGCTGAAGTTATTTCCGAGCAGACTTTACGCGATCTGTACCGGGTGGAAACCAAAATCATTGCCACCGGAATTATCTCCAATACCACAGGGTCTGAAATCAAGGCCTGCATTTCGATCACCTAAAGGAGGAACGATTGCTTTGCAAACATGCGATCATCCCTGCAGCGCTTGTCAAAGCCGCTGCCACCGGCAGAACACTTCGGCAGCGACCAAAAAAGACGCTTTAGCCAAGCTCGCTTTGGCGGCTGATTTTTCCCTCGGCGTGGAACAGGTTCCTCTAGCCGAGGCCCTTCACCGGGTTATAGGCCAGGATGTTCTGGCGGCCTGGGACTCTCCCGTTGCAGATTATGCAACCCATGATGGGATTGCCATAGTTCGTGAAGAGGCGGGTGCTTCAGTCTCCGCCCTTCTTGCGCCTGACCGCTTTCAGATCGTAGGGATGGGCAATGTTATCCCTGAGCCTTTTGATACGGTGCTGGCCTACGAACTCTGTTCCTTTCAAAGTGATGGCAGTGTCCGGCTGCTGGGCCTATCCGAAAAAGGGGAAGGCATCATCCGCCGCGCTTCCAGCATTCGCAAGGGCGAGTTGGTTTTGGGAAAAGGCTTTCTTCTTGAGCCGCGCCATCTGGCGATTCTCCGCTACAGCGGGATAGAACAGGTTTCTGTATATTGCAAGCCGACCGCAGCCATCATTCCGGTGGGAAGCGACCTTACCCTTCCGGGAATAACGCCTGCCCCGGGGCAGTACCCGGAAGCAGACGGCATACTGGTGGAGTCTGTGATCCGTTTATGCGGCGGTACAGCCAGGCTGAGGCCCCCTGTCCAAGACGATATCGCGGCATTGAAAGGTGCTATCCAATCCGAACTAACCGCCTGTGATATGGTGGTGCTGATCGGCGGCGTTGGCCTGGGAGGAGAAGGTTACCGCGATTTTTCCCGGGCTGCTGTCGAGGATTTGGGCTCGGTTCTTGTTCATGGCCTATCCTTCGGCCCGGGTGGCAAAGCAGCTCTCCTTGGTGTCATCGACAACAAGCCTGTTATCGGAATTCCCGGTCCTCCCCACGCCGCTATCTTGGTGACGGAGGAGCTTATTCCGCCGATTATGGAGCTGTTTTTGGATATTCCCTGCTATGAACGGCCTGTTATTACCGCCGAGGCGGGAGTTGATATTTCCGCTAAAAGGACAAGTGACTTTTTTCCCCGCGTCCGTTTGAGTTCAGACAATGGACGCTATATCGCAAACCCCGTCCGTATGGGAGACAACATCGAGACCTTTGCCCGGGCTGAAGGCATTGCCCGCTACCGGCGGGGAATGGAATATCCTAAAGGTTCTCCTGTAGAGGTAGAGTTGCTTTATAGCGAAAAACAGCTCTCCCGGCAGCTTACAAAAGAATAAGAAGAGTGCCGGACTATGCCCCAACGGTAGTTTTGCAATGTGTTATTTTTAGGGGAACAGATTGCTTAACATATAAAATTTTAACAAAGAGGAGATTAAACATGTTAAAGAAGATGAGAAAGAATGTCGCCTTGTTGCTGTCTGCTGTTTTGCTGCTTGGGTATCTCACAGGATGCTCCGGCACCAAACCTGCCAACCCAGCCGAGACCCCTGGAGCCTCTACCCCGGCCGCTACCCGTGAAATCGTTGACATGCAAGGCAATACCGTGACCATTCCCACCGAGGTGAATAAAATCGCCGTGACCTCGTGGAAAGGGGCTTTTGGCTCCCTGATCCTGCTGGGCCAGCTGGATAAAGTCGCTGTTATGGCGGATGTCGCCCGTTATACATGGCTGAACCAAGCATTTCCTCAGATCAAGGATATTCCCAACTATGGCTCATTTAATGATGTCAACGTTGAGGAGCTTCTTGATGCCAACCTCGACATCATTATCTCCCCTGAACAGGCCGCCGATGCCAACAAAAAAATGCAGGATCTCAAGATGCCTGTTTATGTGGATGGTATTACACCTGCTGATGATAAATCTGTCCTGGCCGTGGCCCAGGCGGAAATCAATGCCATGGCCGATGTGACCGGAACCAAGGATGTTGCAGACGCCTACTATAAGTGGCAGAACGATCTGCTGGCCGAGATCGAAAAACGGGTGGCCACGATTCCCGAAGGGGAGCGCAAGACGGCTTTAGTGGTGCGCACCACCATGGATGAAGTATTCTGCGAAAACATTTCCCTGGGCTATGGCGTCATCCTGGCCGGCGGCAAGCTGGCCACGGAAGGCATCAATCAATACTACACCA
This sequence comes from Desulfitobacterium chlororespirans DSM 11544, assembly GCF_900143285.1. NCBI lineage: Bacteria > Bacillati > Bacillota > Clostridia > Eubacteriales > Desulfitobacteriaceae > Desulfitobacterium > Desulfitobacterium chlororespirans. The sequence continues at coordinate 54,792 of NZ_FRDN01000006.1, read as the reverse complement.
AGGTCGATCCGGAAGAGATTGTTAAATGGAACCCCGATTTTATTTTCCAGCAGATCGTAACCAGCCCTTATGGAGAAGAAATGGCCCAGTTCTACAACAACTGGAAAAAGGATGAGCGCTACAAAAATCTTACTGCCGTTAAAAATGGGGATTGCTATATCATGCCGATGGGCATTGTTCAGTGGTCCGGCGATATTGAATTTGCCCAAGGAGTATTGTTGATGGCTAAGATGATGTATCCTGAGGTGTTTGCTGACATGGATGTTAAGAAATACGCTGAGGAGTTCTATCAAAAATTCCTGGGCTATACTATGACCGACGCCGACTGGAAGGTGATGGCGCCTAACTTCGCAGGGGCCAAAACAACAGGTCTTTCCCAATAGTTTGTTTAAAACGCGCCCCCGGCCCTTTGGGCTGCGGGGCGCTTTGGCTTCAGGCTGCCGGCTTTTGTGCAAGGAGTGTTGTGATAAAGGAGTGCTGTGATAATGAAACAAAATATAGTGGTCCCCCCACAAGCCTGCGTTCAGGGCTGTCATAATTGTTCTAATGAATGTGAGCAAAAAGAGCTTGGGGTGTTATCCCCCGTAGCGGCTATGGATCAACTGCTCCTGGCCATCGCCGGGCAGGTGGTTGACAGTGAAATAATCCCCTTGGCGGAGGCCTTGGATCGGGTTACAGCTGAATCGGTTTCTGCTCAGTTTGATATTCCGGTGGCAACCTGTGCGATGCATGACGGCATTGCCGTTGACTGGGAAAACTGTTCCCGGAAGTGGGAGCGGGGAGAAAAGGTTCTTGCTGCCGATGAGTTTTTACACTGCCCTATGGGCAGCGTCATCCCTGCTGAGTTTGATACCCTGCTCCATGCCGAACAGTGCCGCATACGCAAAGACAATACGGCCGTTCTGCTTGCCCTGCCTATCCAATACCAAAGCGTCCAGCTGCAAGGCTCTTCCGTGGCGGAAGGGGAGAAGATCAGCGAGGCAGGTGAAAAGCTTACACCTTCCCACCTGGCCATGCTGCAGTATGCCGGAATAACTCAGATTCCGGTCAAACGCAGGCCCCGCATCTCGATTGTGGCCATCGGCAATGATCTGCGCAGTCCGGGAAGCCGTCCCGGACCTGGCGAGAACATTGACTGCGATAGTATCTTTATTCAAGCCATGGCCCGCCAATGTGGAGCCGAAGCCTTTGTCGCCCCGATCGTTCCCGATTCGGAATCTGAAATCGAAGCAGCTGTGGAGCGTGAGCTTAAACAGTGCGATATCCTTGTTGTGATCGGCGGCGTTGGCCGGGGTGAACAGAATTATGGCGACTTCACCGTAAAAGCGCTGCGCAAGCTGGGAACGGTTTTGTGCCATGGTGCCAGCATCAGTCCCGGCGGCAAGAATCTCGTGCTGGCCTGTGCGGAAGGCAAGCCGGTGCTCGGTATTCCCGGCCCTCCCCATGCGGCGATCATCATGACGGAACGGTTTCTTCCTCCCCTAATCGAGCATTATCTTGGCTGCCTCTGCTACGAGCCACAGGAGATTGAAGTCACTCTGGAAGCAGATCTGCGCCCTCGGGGAAGCAGCATATGGATTCCCCGCCTCTATGTCTTTAAGGGTGATTCGGGATATACAGCCCGGATAGTTGACCGTCTCGGTGATACCGTGGACAATTTTATTAGGGCTATGGCCTCCACCACTGTCCATGGTGATCCGGAACAGTATAAAAAGGGCCGGAAGGTTAAAGTGCGCTTGCTCTACGGTGAAAAGACCTTAAAGCGCAAAGCCCGCAAAATGCTTGAGCAATAGAAAGAGGGTTTCTGGCATTTGCCTTTGCTCCTCTGACGTCTGCCCAGGTGGAATTGCTGCAAATGGTGAAAGGAAAAGTAAAGGAAGTAGGAGCTTTCGGCGGCAAGCAGGAAGAGTACTGATAAGCGCTTAGGCCGGAGGATTAAAACCAACCCCAGGATACTCCCAGTTAAAGGGAGCATCCTGGGGTTTCGCTTACTTGACCCATGATCCCGCCGACTCTCCCCCTAGCCTTGGAGAGGGTCGAACATGTCATCGATGGTCGTCCCGACGATGCGAATATCTCTCTTGCCCGTCAGCTCTCCGCTGGGGGAAAGAAAAATGTTCCGTTGAATCATCGTCTCCATAGCTGCTTCAATCTCATTTGCGGTCAAGCCCGGCTTCGGATCATCCAGGCTGAGGGCAAATGTTTTATTTCCCGTTGTATTAAACGTCAGCCGCAGGACAGTTTTATTCGTAATAGCCATCTCTTCACCTCCTTTCTGCTAAGTGTTGTAAAGATTATTCCTTGACTGAAGGTTTATTAACGTTATTCATCGATCAAATCGTAATTCTTCCTGAGGATGGTCTGGATGACCACACGCTCGCTCAGGCCGAAAAAAGCTGCCGCCACATCATATATATCCTGATCTGTGGCGTCGGCTTTGACGTTGTTCAGGCTTTTTTGCCTGATGATCGGAGCACCGGAAGGGTTTTCCCCAACCTGGTATCGAATGACCACTGTCGAGCTCAGTGGATGCGCAACTACCGCCATGTGTGTTCACCTCCTTTACGCTGTAGTGCATTGACGGCCGGGGGGACCCGTCCCGTCCCTTTATCCTATGGACTTGCTCCTGGGAAGGTGACAGGGGGAGAGCCGTTTTTATAAAAAATAATTATTTTTGGGTATATTGGTTAAATTTGTAACCTTTAGGACCTTGACCACATAGTCTATGAGTAGATCAATCGAAAGGGACGGGTAATGATGATCACGTACTATGCTTTTCCGGCGCTCATGGAGTGCAATGCTCTGTCGGGCCGGTATATCGTCGTTTTCCCGGATTTGCCGGACCTTATTTGCCAGGGGGAAACTCGGGAGAGCGCTTTTCATGATGCGGAGATTTCTTTGGGGCTTCATCTGTATCATATGGAAAAGGACAAGATACACATCCCGCACGCTTCCAATCCCGCCAGCTGGACGAAGGGGGAGGGGGCCGAAGTCATTGAGCTGGAGGCCGATACACTGAAGGTTCGGCAGGTCATTGATAAGAAGAGGGTTCCCAAATGTATCATGATTCCGAAATGGTTAAAGGATTTGGGGGAAGAACACGAGGTGAATTTTGTCCAAATTCTTATGGAGGGGTTAATGGAAGAGCTGGGTATACCTGATTAAAGGCAGGGAGCTATCATGGAAGAGTTGAGTGGGGAACGCACCCCCCTTTTAATAGCTGCTGAAATCAATACAATCAAGAATCAAGTAGGCAAAGTGCTTCTCTACAGTGCTATCGAGATCGGCCGCCGCCTGGCGGAGGCGAAAAGTCTGCTCCCTTATGGGGAATGGGGCCGCTGGCTGGAAGAGTCGGTAAGCTACTCCCATAGAACGGCGACCAACCTGATCCGTCTGTTTGAGGAGTATAAATCCCAGCAAACTGATTTGCCAGATTGGCAAGCGCTTGCCAAACTAACCTATACCCAGGGGATCATTCTACTGGGGGTCCGGGAGGAGGAACGGGCACAGCTTATCGCCGAGCTGGATTTGGAGAACTTATCGACCCGGGAGCTGCAAAAGGCGGTTCAGGAGCGGAATCAGGCCGCAGCGGAGCGGGACCGGGCTGTGGAGGAAAAAGCAGATCTTCAGCAAGTCCTGACAGATCAGGAAGAGCAGCTGACCAGATTGAGCGGCGAACGGGATAATCTGCTGAGCAAAGTGGATGAGCTGAATCAGGTTAAGGAGAAGAGCGAGGCCAGGGTGGAAAAGCTGAGCCTGGATCTGAAAAGCCTTAAACAGGAGACCTCCGCCCAGGCTATCAACCGGATGAGCAGCAGGTTGGATGAGGCCTATCACAAGACTAAGGCCAACAAGGTCGCCTTTTTATATGAAAGCATGGATCGCACCTTCCGGGAGCTTTTGTGGGAGATGAAGGAGTTTGCCAAGCAGGAGCCGGAGAGCTATAAGGTCTACAAGGACAAGATCGTCAACTTTCTGACTGAGAGTTTAAAGAAGGAAATGTAATCAGGGAATATAAAATAATGGAACAATGAGATGATAAAATAAAAGACCCTTGATCCGAGTGGTATACCATCCGGGCCAAGGGTCTTTTCCCGCACTTTCAGAAAATATAACGACCTTGCATACTTTCCTCCAGCATAAGTGCAACCTACGGCTTCGCCTTTCTGGATGTGTGATTAAAAGGCAAACAAGTGGGTCGACAGTGTCTTCGGGCGAAGCAACAAAGTGCGAAAGCAGTGCTTTCGGGGTTTTCTTTATGAGAAAGTAAAAGAAACTATGCACATAGCGAGAAGAGAAGACAAAGTTGTGGTAAACTTATATAAGAATATTGAGAAAATTCGAAATAAAACATTGTAGGTTCACGGCAGACCAACTTGATCAGGAAAGGATGTTTAGTGATGATTGAACAAGTATACCCGGATATTTTTAAAATCCCCATCATTCTTCCCAACAACCCTTTGAAAGCCACCAATGCCTATTATATTAAAGGGAAAGAACGAAATCTCCTGATCGACACCGGCTTTAACCGGAGCGAATGCAAGGAGTCCATGGATCAAGCACTGGCTGATCTGGGTATTGCTATGGAGAATACGGATATCTTCATAACTCATCTGCATGGGGATCATTCGGGTTTAGCCGGTTATCTGTCCCGTCCGGATAACACAATCTATACCGGCAAGTATTGCGCCGATACGCTGCTGGGGTATGCAGGGGCAGGGCTGCATGGCTTCTTAAATGAGCTGCTCGCTCAAAGCGGACTGACCAATATCACGATGTCCCACCACCCCGGGTATACTTATGCCAGCGACATCATCGAAGAGGCAACAAACGTACAGGATGGGGATATTCTTCAAGTTGGCGAATTCAGTTTCCAGTGTATTGAAACCTCAGGTCATGCGCCGGACCATTTTTGTCTTTATGATCAGGAACGAAGAATCCTTTTCTCCGGCGATCACATCCTGGGAAAAATTACTCCCAATAATACCATTTGGGCGCCGCCGGCGACAATCACCAGGGATTATCTGGGCGAATACCTGGAAAGCCTGAATAAAATTGCCGCACTGGATATCAAGGTGATTTTTCCCGGGCATCGGTTTGTGCTTGAGGACGGATATAAACGGATCGAAGAACTGAGAGATCATCACCAACGGCGGCTGGAAGACGTTATGAAGATTCTTGGTCAAAAGAGCATGACGGGAGCCCAAATGGCCGGCCAAATGCAATGGGATCTAACCATTAGGTCCTGGGAGGATTTTCCGCCGGCCCAAAAATTATTTGCCACTGGAGAAGCACTGGCTCACCTGACCCATCTGGTCTTGCAAAACATGGTGGTCAGGGAATTAAAAGACGGGGTGGTTTATTATACAAGGGTATAGCAGACTGGTTTGGTTTACGGAGACCGCATTCTTGCTGAAGGCGGTCTTTCTATTTTTCATGCTGTGTGGCCGGCTGTCTCCTTGCCGCCAGCCATGGTTTTTCCCTGGCGGCTTCCATAAATCCTCACCGACATATGCTATAATATAGAAATGAATGCAAAAAGAGGGGAAATGAGATGGGGTTGTACAGAAAAATAACGATTGTTAAAATAGCGATTGTTTTTCTGCTGGTAGTTATAGTGTTTTGGGGCGCTCGTTCTTCCCAAAAAGAGCTCACTAAGGCTTTCGCTGTCTCATCAGGAGGTGGAAAGGGGTTCACTATTTTGTCAAGTAGTGAAAATGTGGACTTAGAGCCGATGCTGCGCGAGTTTGCCCGGAAACATAAAATAAACTTGAGATTTGAGTATGCGGGCTCAGTAATGATACCTGATATGATCAAATCATCGCCCCAGGATTATGATGCCGTCTGGTCTGCAAACAGTGTCTGGAATGCGTCAATCCCAAGAGATCTTCTGAAAAATTCCAAATCCATCTTCGTTAGCCCCGTCATCTTTGCGGTCAAGGAAAGCAGATATAAAGCCTTGGGATTCAGTAGGGATACGGTTGTCAATGACTTGGCAGAGGCGATTGAAGCAGGAAAATTAACGTTTATGATGCCTTCAGTTATGAAAACAAACAGCGGAGCCTCGGCTTACATAGCCTTTTTAAACGGCCTGACGGGTAAGCCCCTGGTGTTGACTGAGGAAGACTTAACATTACCGGCGCTTCAGGAAAGAGGAGAGAAGATCTTTAAAAAAGTGGTGAAAAATTACGGCGGTGATGAGCATTTAATCGATATCTTCCAGGCAGGGGACTACGATGCCCTTGTGAGCTACGAATCCTCCCTGATCGAGCTGAACAAGCAGCTGATCGCCAGCAACAGAGAACCTTTGCGGTTTATCTATCCCTCGGACGGAGTCTCCGTCTCAGACAGCCCTTTTGCCTATATAGACAATAATGACAGTGAGAAGCTGGAGATATTTAATAAGCTGCAGGATTTCTTATTATCCGCGGATACCCAGCAAAAGCTTGAAGGGTTGGGGAGAAGAACCACCTACGGAGGTCTGGTATCCAACGTTGAGGTGTTTAAAGAGTCCTATGGAATTGACGGAACTGCTTATTTGTCCCCTATTAAATATCCAGCGGTTCCTGTGCTGAAAAGGGCCCTGGCCCTTTACCTGGATATGTCCCGAAAGCCGGCTGCCGTCGTTTTCTGTCTGGATCTTTCAGAACACATGAAAGGGAAGTCCCATAAGCAGCTTGCTGAGGCCATGGAGAAGATATTAATCCGTGAACTGCTGTGGAGGAGCTGATCCAGTTTTCTGAAAAGGATAAGATATTTGTTATTCCCTTTGGCTATGTTCCTGAAAAGGTTTATTCAATTCAATCCGCTGCGGATGCAGAAGCCTTGATTTCCGGGATAAAGGGTGCCACTAAGAGATTTGGAGCGGATATATGCGAACCGGTGGAGCTTGCTATTGAGATATTAAATGATGTTGATTCTGAAATCTATACAAAATCGATCATCCTGATAACCAACGGTCTATCCCGTGATGGCAAGTTCAGTCCTGATATATCCTACGATATTCCGGTATTTTCAATTGTATCAAGTTACCAAATTCCTGAACAGCTGGATGAAATCAGCAGGCTTACAGGGGGTAAGGTATTTAATGAGGACACGGATATTATTGACGCCTTTAAGGAGATAAGAGGATATAATTAGGGGAGATTGCCATGAAAGAAGTATTCATTGGTGCTGCAGCGGCTGCAGCAGCCCTTGCTGTCTGGCTGATCGGGGGCAATATTGTAATATCTGTCTTATGCAGTTCGGCTTGCCTGCTAATAGCTGTGCTGACAATGGAGGCTCTGCAAAAGGAAAAGAACATAGGGATTGAAGTAAAAGGCGATGAGGGAGCCTATGGCAAGGTTTATCAATCGATTCTTGATCACAGCTCCGCTATCGCGCGGTATATGGACAAATTGCAAGAACTGAACGTGGAGAAGGACGTCATAGTTATGTTGGCCTCAATCCATAAGACCTGCCTGAAAATAGCTGAGGCCCTGGAGGAGGACAATTCGCTGTATACGAAGCTGAATGATTTCTCCTTATATTATCTGCCCGGGCTGATTAATATTTTAAATACCTATGAGAATTTGGCTGAAGGCTCATTTAAAACAGAGGAAGCCCAGAAATTTGCTGCAGAATTTTCCCTCTTTTTATCGCAAATAGCGGACGCCCTCCATAAAAAGTATTACAGTCTGTTCTCCAAGGATGTGTTGGACAGCAAGGCTGAAATGATTGCCATGACGGCTGTATTTAAATCAGAAGGACTCATAGACAATCAGGATTTTAAGGGAGGAGGTCTACCCAAAAGCGAGTCCGCGCTTTAGGCGAACGGACTCGCTTTTTTTGTTGTACACGGACAGGTTGTCGAAGGTCAGCATAGCATAAATTCCTTTCCCTTCATAATCTCTAATGAGATGCACAGAAAGCATCTCCAGATGACAAAGGCAGACCAGGCAACCAAATTTTCCTGTCGGCTTTAATAAATCCTTGTTGACATATGTTATAATATATAGAAATAAATGCGAAAAGATGGGAAGTGAGATGGTTTTGTACAGAAAAATAGGGGTTGTCTTTTTGCTGGCAGCTTTAGTGTTTTCTCTGTGCGCCTGTTCTCCCGGGAAGGGGGGAGCAGGGGACGATGGGTTCACTGTTTTGTCAAGTAGTGAAAATAAGGACTTAGAGCCGATGCTCAGCGAGTTTGCCCGGGAAAATAACCTAGAATTGCGATTTGAGTATACGGGCTCTCTGAATATACCTGCCCTGATCAAATCATCGCCCCAGGATTATGATGCCGTCTGGTCCTCAAACAGCATCTGGAACGCGTCTATCCCAAGTTCTGTTCTGAAAAACTCCAAATCCATATCCGTTAACCCTGTCATCTTTGCGGTCAAGGAAAGCAGATATAAAGCCTTGGGATTCAGCAGGGATACCGTTGTCAATGACTTGGTGAAGGCGGTTGAAGCAGGAAATTTAAAGTTTTTGATGCCCTCGGTGACGCAAACAAACAGCGGAGCTTCGGCCTACATAGGTTTTTTAAACAGCCTGGCGGGTAACCCTCCGGTGCTGACAGAGGAAGACTTAACCTCACCGGCTCTTCAGGAAAGCTTAAAGAAGCTGTTTAAGGGCGTGGCACGCAATTCCGGCAGTGATGAGTACCTGATCGACATCTTCAGGGAAGGGGACTACGATGCCCTGGTCAACTATGAATCCTCCCTGATCGAGCTGAACAAGCAACTGATCGCCAGCAATAAAGAACCGTTGCTGTTTATCTATCCCTCGGACGGAGTCTCCGTTTCAGACAGCCCCTTTGCTTATATAGACAATAATGACAGTGACAAACTGGAGGTTTTTAATAAGCTGCAGGACTTCTTATTATCCGCGGATACCCAGAAAAAGCTGGAAAGTATGGGGAGAAGAACCACCTACGGAGGTCTGGTAGCCAACCTTGAGGTGTTTAAGGAATCTTACGGAATCGATAAAAATGCTTATTTGTCCCCGATTAAATATCCGGCCAGCCCAGTGCTTAACATGGCCCTGACCCTTTATCAGGATTTATTCAGAAAGCCCTCAGCGGTGGTCTTCTGCCTTGACTATTCAGGCAGCATGTACGGGGAGGGCAATGAGCAGCTTGTGGCGGCTATGGAGAGGATACTGAATCATGAACTGGCCGCGGAGGATCTGATCCAGTTTTCCGAAAAGGATCAAATAGTGGTCATTCCCTTTGCCGGTGATCTGAAATGGGTGGATTCAACCCACTCCGGCACGGATACAGCAGCTTTGCTTGTCAAGATCAAGGCTACTGAGACAGGAGGCGGAACGGATATCTACAGACCGGTGGAGCAGGCCATTAAACTGTTAAAGGAATTTGATTCCGAAACCTATACCAAATCCATCGTCCTGATGACCGACGGTGAATCAGGCGGCAGATTCAGCGCCGGCACAGCCTACGATACCCCCGTATTTTCCATTATGTTCGGAAAGGCCAATCCGAAGCAGCTGGATGAAATCAGCAGGCTGACAAGGGGCAAGACCTTTGACGGCAAAACAGACCTTATTAACGCCTTTAAGGAGATAAGAGCATATAATTAGAGGAGATTGCTATGAAAGAAATATTCCTTGGTGTTGCAGCGGCAGCCGCATTCCTCGCCGTCTGGCTGATCGGCGGCAATCTATTGATATCCGCTTTAAGCAGTGCGGCCTGCCTGGGAATCGTTATGCTGACCATAAAGGCTCTGGAAAAGGAAAAGCAGGTAAAGGTTGATTTAAGGGGCGATGAGGATGCCTATGACAAGGTTCACCAAGGGATTATGGATCACAGCTCTGCCCTGGCCCGGTATCTGGAGCAATTGCAGAGGCTGAACGTGGAGAAGGACGTCCTGGTCAGGTTGTCCACCATCCATAAAACCTGCCTGAAAATAGGGGAGGCCCTGGCGGAGGACCCTTCTCTCCACATGAAGCTGAATGATTTTTCCTTATATTATCTGCCGGGGCTGCTGAATATCTTAAATACTTATGAGAATTTGGCTGAGGGCTCATTTAAAACAGAGGAAGCCCAGAAATTTGCCGGGCAGGTTTCCCTTTTTCTGCCCCAAATAGCAGATGCTTTCGATCAAAAGTATTACAGCCTGTTCTCCAAGGATGTGCTGGACAGCAAGGCCGAAATGGCTGCCATGACGGCTGTATTTAAATCAGAAGGGCTTATGGACAATCAGGATTTTAGGGGAGGAGGCTCATAAATGAAAAAAGTATTGACCGCCGTCGCTGCTTTTATCGTCGTGATCGTCATCGGAATCGCCGCTTCATCCATGGCTGAGCCGAAGGATACGGCCATCACCGTTACCGGAGCGGTAGGCGGTGGTAAAGAGAACTTTCTGGCGGATCCGGAGATCCTGGGGATCTTACATGACAAATACAATATCAACCTGAAAGTGGACAACTGGAGCAACAACGCCCTGATTAAGGATCCTATCGTAACCAAGGACAATCAGGGCTATGACTTTGTTTTTTTCAGCGACGAGAGATTTTATGAATACTATAAAAAACCTGCCGCAGAAGGCGAAGCGCCCCGGCTGAAAACTTTTAAGTCCCAGATCGCCTTATCCACGCCCATTGTGGTTTACAGCTGGGACAGCATCTGCGATGTGCTCATGTCTAAAGGAATTGTCAAACAATCCGGAGATACTTATTATATTGCCGATATGCCCGCCGTGCTGTCCTATATCGAAAAGAACACCAAATGGTCGGATATAGGCATCGAGGATATTTACGGCAAGATCAATATCGCCAGCACAGATCCGGTGACCTCCTCGCCCGGTGCAACGTATTACGGACTGCTGGCCTCGATTATGAACGAGGGGTATGTGGATGAAAGCAATATCAGTGGGGTTCTGCCCAAACTGAAGGGCTTTTACAAGCTTTCGGGCTTTATGAACAATACTCCCGCCGACCTGTTCGATCTGTATCTCAGAATGGGGAAGGGAGCTTACCCCATGATCGTTGACTATGAAAAATCCATTATTGATTTTGCCAATAAAAATCCTGACGGCTTTGCCAAAGTGAAAGATAAAATCAGGGTACTCTATCCCAGTCCAACCATCTGGAACTCTCACTGCATCATGAGCTTTACGGAGGGCGGCACAGCCTATGTGGACGCCCTGGCCGATCCGGAGATTCAAAAAATAGCCTGGGAAAAATACGGCTTCCGAACCGGTGTGGTCGGCGGGGAATATGACGTTAAGGCTGTGCCGGTACAGGGAATCCCTCAGGAAATAACCTCAGTAACCAAGGGGCTGCAAAAAGAGATTTACGATAAAATCATTGAGGCTCTTAAAAATTAATCGATGTGAAAGGGGCTTGGGATAAACATGACAGAGATAAAGTTAGACTTCGGCAACGACGTACAAGCAGCACCGGCGAAAATCAAGGATGAGCCTGGCTTCCTTAACGACTGAGGAGCAAAAGCAGGTTTTGGAATTTGTGGATAAGATCGATATTGGGGACAGCAACTCCATCGTTACCTATGGTTCCAGTGCCCAGACCAAGCTGGCCAAATTTGCGGACGATACCCTGGCCAATGTCAAAACCAAGGACTCAGGTGAGGCAGGCAAGCTGCTTACGGATTTGGTCGTAACCATCAAGAACTTTGATGCCACCGGTGAAAGCAAGGGCTTTTTAGGCAATCTGTTTGGAAAGGCCAAAACGGAAATTGACAGGCTGATTGCCCGCTACAGCGATGTGGAAGTCAACATTGACAAGATAAGCAGCATGCTGCAGGCTCATCGTCACACTATGCTTAAAGACATTGCCATGTACGATGAAATGTATAAAACGAATCTGGTGTACTTTAAAGAGCTGACCATGTATATCGTGGCGGGCCAGGAAAAAATTAAGGAAATGAATGAAAAAGTGCTGCCGGCATTCCGGGAGCGGGTTGCCGAATCAGGGGATGAGGCAGAGGCGCAAAAGCTGAATGATTTGGCCAATGCGGTCAACCGCTTTGAAAAGAAGGTCTATGATCTGCAGCTCAGCCGTCAGATCTCCCTGCAGATGGGACCCCAGATCCGCCTGATTCAAAACAACGACGCCCAGCTGGCCGACAAAATACAGTCATCCATCGTCAATTCCATACCCCTGTGGAAAAACCAGATGGTTTTGTCTCTGGGTCTGGCCAATGCCAAGGCCGCCCTGGAAGCCCAGACCAAGGTGACGGACATGACCAACGAGCTTTTGAAGAAAAACTCGGAAATACTTAAAGCAGGCACTCTGGGTGTGGCTAAGGAAAGCGAAAGAGGAATCGTGTCCATAGAAACCATCAAAAAGGTCAATCAGGATTTAATCGAAACCATTAACGGTGTGCTGGACATTCAAAGAAAGGGCAAGGAAGAACGGCTGGCTGCGGAGTCAGAGCTTACTGCCATAGAATCTGAGCTTAAGCAAACCCTGCTGTCGATAAGACAGTAAGGATATGAAGAGAAATGAATAGTTTTTGAAGATTAAAGAAAAGGCATGTTTCCGCTGGCTGGGCGGGAAATGCCTTTTTTGATCAATTAATTTGCAAGTATGATTAGTATGATATATCATACTGATAATGGGAGGTAAGAGAAAAATGCATCATGGCAAGTTTTACGGCTCCACAGTGATGGGAGAGCGGGGACAAGTGGTTATTCCTGCGGAAGCCAGAGAAGAGCTGGGGATTGAAGCGGGAGAGAAGCTGGTCGTCTTTGGCAATAAGCGCAAAGGGGTCGTCATTATTTTTAAATCGGAAGTCATGACCCGCTTCGCCGATATGATCTTCAGAAAGAGCCGGTTCTTTGAGGAGATGTTCACTGCTGATCCCCCCCAAGAAAGGGAGAAGAAAGGTGATCCGGAGAAGAAGGGTGATCCGGAGGAATAAGGCAGGCCTGGCAAGGGATAAGGCAGAACAGGATAAGGTAGAACAGTATAGGGTAGAACATTGCAGGGCGGCCAAAGTGTAGTTATAGAAGTAAACGATCGGGGAGGTATCCATGCCGATAATTATTAGGTTTTTCAAAGATAAACGGTTCCGGGTCATCATTACCATGTTCCTGCGGTTTGTCTTCCAACTATGGTGGCTGAGTAAAAAAAGACGTTTTTATGGGGAAGAAGCTTATCAGAAACAACTTAAAGCCGCCTACCAAAAGCAAGCCCGGATCTTTGCCGAGACAGCCATGGGGATGGGCGGATTGCTCATTAAGCTGGGACAATTCTTCAGTTCCCGGGTGGATATCCTGCCTGAGGAATATACCCGGGAGCTTGCCTCGCTCCAGGATGCCGTGAAGCCTGTGCAGACGACGGATATTATCAGGAGGATCGAGGAGGAATATAGCCGCCCGCTGGGGGAGATTTACCTGAATTTTTCTCCGCAACCCATCGCTTCAGCCTCTTTAGGACAGGTTCATATGGCCGAGATCAAAGGCCATGACCAGGTGGCGGTTAAGATTTTACGCCCCGGTATTGAAGAGATCATCAGCAGCGATTTTGATGCCCTGAGCTTTGTGGTCACCTTTGCCAAGCGCTATCCCCGAATCCGGGCTGCGGTGGACTTAGAGCAGATCTATGCTGAATTCACAGAAACCACCCTGGATGAATTGGATTATCTTAAAGAAGGCCGTCATGCCGATCAGTTTCGGGAGAACTTTGCCGGAGAGCCGGGAATTGCCGTGCCGAAGGTGTACTGGGAATATACCACCCGGCGCGTCCTGACCATGGAGTATATCACAGGCCATAAGATCAATGATTTTGCCGCTCTGGACAAGGCGGGGCTGGACCGGGTAAAGCTGGCCGACACCCTGATCACAGCCTATGTGCAGCAATTTCTCAGCGATGCCTTTTTCCATGCTGATCCCCATCCGGGGAATCTCCTGGTCAAGGAAGACGGCACCCTGGTATTCCTGGACTTTGGCATGGTGGGGCGGATCGATGAAGGGATGCGGGAAGAGCTGATCTCCTTTGTCATGGCCCTGTTTAAAAAAGATACGGAACAGATGGTGGAGGTGTTTGCTAACCTGGGTTTCCTGCGCCCCCATGCGGAGAAGGGCACCTTGGCCAAGGGCTTGAAGCTTATACTAGCCAATATTTTTGCGGAGAAAGACCTGAAAAAGGTGAATTCCGAGGAATTTCTCTGGGAGTTAAGGGAATTCATGTACTCCCAGCCCTTTCAGATTCCGGCCCGGACCTTGTTCCTGGGCAAGGCGCTGCTGTCGATTGTGGGAATCTGCGGAGGATTGAATCCCCGGTTGGATCTGATTAAGACCCTGCGCCCTTATGCGGAGGAGCTGCTGGCCGGAAAAGAGCAAGCAGACGGAGCACAAGGCTTTGCCCAAAAGTTTATCCTTGACCAGGCCAAGAAAACCTTCACTGATGTGGTGAGCCTGCCTGAAAGAATCAATCACTTGATCACAGGCTTGGAAGGCGGCAGCATCAGGCTTCATCCCGCGCGGAGTTTTGAACAGAACCTGTTACAGAGCCAGAGGGAACAGGGAAACCGCATTGTCTAGGCAATATTGAGCAGTGGTTTCTTAATTGCCGGCACGATTCTGCTTGAAGGCCCCTATGTTAAGATTGGCATCGGGTTGATTGCCTGCGCGGCCCTTTCTTTCCTCTCTGTCCTGAAAAGCAATGCCGGGAGAGTCAAGGCCCGGCGAGGAGAGAGCGGCAGCCGAACGATGCGCAATGCCTCAGCCACAGGATTCAAGAAACCTCGCTTTCACCCCTAGTCACGCAGAAAAATGCATAAAGATGCTGAGCACTCGTGTCCCCGGGACGCGAGTGTTTTTCTTTACACTATCAGAAAGTATAAGGGCAACCAGCGGCTTCGCCTTTTGTGTGGGGTGTAAAACTATAAAGCTCGGCGAAGCCGGGTTTTCTTTAAATACCCCCGGCAGCCTTTTATTGATTTTAAAAGATCTTTCCTATAGAAAATAAAGATAATATTAACAAAAATTAATAATTCATTATTATTTAGCAATAGAATTCAGATAATTTATTTGTTAAAATTTACACAAAGGTTAACAGGTGTTTTTTATGAAGCTGCTCTGGACTTATAACACTGAACACTTGGTATGAAAGTAAGGAGGAAGGTGCTGTATGGGAAACATTCTTGAAGGTATTGTCAACCGGAAAATCAACCGCAGAAACTTTCTAAAAGCCAGTGCTCTTGGCGCAGCCAGTTTGGCGTTGCCGGGTTGCAGCAGCAACACGCTGACCAAAGCCGGAGCCGACGCCGCCATCGTCAACAATGAGGGTCAGTGGATTACCGCCGGTTGTTGGCATAACTGTGGGGGACGATGTCTGAACAAAGCCTATGTAGTAGATGGGGTTGTCCTCAGACAAAAAACTGATGATACCCATCCCGATTCCCCTGATTATCCCCAGCAAAGAGGTTGTCACCGGGGGCGTTCCCAAAGACATCAGGTGTTTGGAGCGGATCGGATCAAATATCCGATGAAGCGCAAGCATTGGGAGCCTGGCGGCGGGGATAAGGAATTGCGGGGCAAGGACGAATGGGTACGGATTTCTTGGGATGAAGCCCTGGATTCTGTGGCTGCTGAGTTAAAGCGGATTAAGGAAGGTCATGGCAATAAATCCATTCTGGGCACCAGCAGACTGCTGAATTTCTACGGCGGAGGCCTGGTAAGATGGGGCTCCTCTTCATCAGGCGCCTGGGGTGTGGTTCAGGAATGCATGACCGGCTTCTTCTCCTGGAAGGCCAACGACAGACCGGACTGGAGAAATGCGAAACTGATCGTCATGTGGGGGGCTAATCCCGCCCGCTCCAATCTGGGGAATCCCACCTACAACCTGCTGCAGGCTAAAAAAGCGGGAGCAAAGTTCATTTTTGTCGATCCCCTGGTATCCCCTTCAGTAAAGACCTTAGCCGATAAACACATCCCTTGCCGGCCGGGCACGGATACGGCACTGCTCCTGGGCATGGCCTATCACATGATTGAAAACAATCTGCAGGATCAGGATTTCCTTGACCGATGTACCGTGGGATTTGATCAGGATCATATGCCGGAGGGAGCAGACCCGAAAGAGAATTTCAAGGATCATGTTTTAGGCACTTATGACGGGGTTCCCAAAACACCTGAATGGGCTTCGGCCATCTGCGGCACCGACCCTCAGCTGATCAGAGAGTTTGCAACAGAAGTTGCCACAACCAAACCGGTGATTTTCAATTCATCTTTTGCGCCAGCCCGCACTTACCGGGGTCAGCAATTCTGTCAGGCCTTTCTGACGGTAGGCTGGATGACCGGCAACGTAGGCAAGCCGGGTGCCGGAGTATGGACGATGAACTATGCGGCAAGCCAGGGCTACGGGGGCCAAACCCTTGTCAAAGGCGGGGGCAGGGGCCTCCCGCCGGTGGTCAACCCCTTGTTCCCGGATGCCACCTATGGAGCCTATGACGGTTACCGGTGGGCCAATCCCACCAACCCCGATGCCAACGGCATGGCCTATTGCGAGACCTATGACGCCATCCTAAAGGGTGAATATACGGGAACGGGCGGCAGAGGGAAAGTTCCTTGTGATATTCGTCTGATTTGGCTGGTCCGGGATGGCAGCGGTTATAACTTCCTTAATCAATCTTCCGGAATCAATAAGGGGATTGAGGCTTTCCGCAAAGTGGATTTTGTAGTCACCAATGATATTGTTCTTTCCAGCATCTCCAAATATGCGGATATTGTTCTCCCCACAACCACGGAGTGGGAAAAAGAAGGCAAGATCTATCAAGGCAATCCGGAGGCTATCTTTATTAATCAAAAAGTGACGGAACCCCTTTATGAAGCAAAAACTGAAGAATGGATAGACCGTGAACTGGCCAAACGCCTGGGACTGAATCCGGATGAGATCTACCCGCTCACGGAGAAACAGCAATTCTTTAACAGCCTGGCCGGCGCCCAGGTGATTGGCGGGGACGGGAAGACTTACGAGACCCTGATCACCATTACCGAAAAGGATATCCAGGCATGGGGCGTCCAGGGCAAACCCCAGCAAGGAAAGATTGCCTTGCCGGACCTGATGGAGCAGGGTGTTTATCAAGTGAAGAGGACGGCCGGGGATAACTTAACGGTGATTCAAGGGGAAGACTTTGTCAAAGATCCTGCCGCTAATCCCCTGACAACCAAGAGCGGCAAACTGGAAATCCACAGCCAGGCCCTCTCCGATAAGATAGCGTCCTATGGTTTGACCACAGTCCCGCCCATCGCCATGTATGAGCCGCCCTTAGACGGCTATGAAGATACTTTTGAAGATTGGCAGGGCAAAAGGAAGGGCCATTACCCCTTCCAGCTGGTGACCATCCACTACGGAAGACGCTCCCATTCAGTGTTCGATAACATTCCCCAGCTGAGAGAGGCCTATCCCCAGGACTTTGTGATGAACACCAGAGATGGAGAAGCCCTTGGTTTGAAAGATGGGGATACGGTTTTAATCGAGAGTGAATACGGCAAATGCCTTCGCCCTCTGACCCTTTCTGAAGCCTTAATGCCGGGTGTGGTGACTTTAGGGGAAGGTGCCTGGGTAGAGATGGATGATGAAAAAGGCATTGATAAAGCAGGTGCCACCAATACTCTCTGCGGAGCACGCCTGAGCGGGCAAGGGGAAGAGCCTTGGAATACAACGATTGTTCGGGTTGAGAAATACCCAGGGGAACCCTTAAAACCGGATGCCTTGTGGGAACAAAGAATTATATTTTAGGAGGTGACACCTGATGGGACAATTAGGATTTTATTATGATATGACCACTTGTATGGGATGCAAGGCCTGCCAAATCGCCTGCAAAGACAGAAATGACCTTAAAGTAGGGGAGCTGTTCCGCAGAGTCTATGAATTTGAAGGGGGCATCTATCCCAAGGTGGGGGGCTATTACCTCTCCATGGGATGCAATCATTGTGCAGATACTAAATGTGTCAAAGGTTGTCCGACAGGGGCCATGCACGTTGCTGCCGATGGTACGGTTCAGCATGATCAGGAACTATGTATCGGCTGCAAATATTGTGTGTGGAACTGCCCCTATAGTGTCCCTCATTACTTTGAAGATAAAAGTGTGGTCGGAAAGTGTGACTCCTGTAAGGAATTAAGAGATGCCGGGCAAAACCCCGTTTGTGTGGATGCCTGTATTATGCGCTGCTTGAAATTCGGCGATTTAGACCAATTAAAAGGGGAATACGGAGCGGATCTGGTCCAGGAGTTACCCATTCTGCCGGCGGCGTCCCAAACCAATCCTTCCCTTCTGATCCAACCCAAAGATGAGGCCCTGAAGCCTGATTATAAGAAAGTGGGGGTGTAATCCATGGGTGAACATTTTGCTTTGACCGTGTTCTCCATCTGTATCCAAGCCGCCGTAGGCATCATGGTCTTTGTGGCCATCGGCCGGCTCATGAACAAAGAAGGGGTATTCAAAAACGCTGTGCTTACGGCGACAGGCCTGGGGATCATCGGTATGCTGGCCTCGCTGCTGCACTTGGGACGCCCTTTAAGCGCCATGAATGCTCTGTTTCAATTCGGGAGCTCCTGGCTCAGCCGTGAGATTTGGTTTACGGCGATTTTCGTGGGGTTAACCGTTGTGGCGGCTGTACTCCTTTATGTTAAACCTCAAGCCGCCGGAGCCGTCACCGGCTTATCCGCAGGGGCGGCTTTGGTGGGTCTGATCGATGTCTTTGCCATGGCCAAGATTTACAGCTCGGCCAGTGTGCCGGTGTGGCAAAGCGCCGCCACCACCATCGAGTTCTTGGCCGCCGCCCTATCCATGGGAGCCATGCTCTTCCTGGTGCTGAGCCTGAAGGAAGCGGGAAAAATGAAAAAAATCGTGGCTTTGACCGTGGCAGCCGTGGTAGCTGTTCAGGTAGCGGTGGTCGTCCCTTACTTCATCTCTTTAGGGGTGGCCGGCAGCGGTACCGCTCTCCAAGCCAGTCTGATGATTCTCGGCAGTCTGAAAACGGCCGTGGCCATCAAATGGCTGTTCATTCTTGCCGGAGCCGGGTTGGTGCTTTGGCTGGCCAAGGATGAACTGAGCAAATCCGTATCCGGTGCTGTTGCCGGCGGCGCAGTGTTGATTCTGGTCGGCCAGGTGGTGGGAAGATATGTATTCTACGCCGCCATGGTGGTATCCGGAGTAGGGCTGACTTAATTACTTTTTGGAAACCATGGCAACGATAAGTGCCAAAGGGGCCTGCCGCCGACGTTTACGGGTATAAACGTCGGCAGGCAGGCTTATTTTATTAACGAAAATTAATAATTACTAATTTTTTAGAAATAGAATTATTAAGATTGATTTGTTAGACTTTACACAAAAGGTTAAGTGCCTTGATTGTTGAAACAGAGAAAAGGAGGAAGAAAAATGGGAAATATTCTTGAAGGTATTATTAATAAACAAATAAATCGCAGGAATTTTCTAAAAGCCAGTGCCATCGGCGCTGCCGGCTTGGCTTTACCCGGCTGTAGTTCCACACTTACCAATGCCGGAGTTGACGCAACGGCTGGCGGCAATGAGGGCCAATGGATTACGGCGGCTTGCTGGCATAACTGTGGCGGACGCTGTCTGAACAAAGCTTTAGTGGTGGATGGAGTGGTTGTTCGTCAAAAAACGGACGATACCCATGAAGATAGTCCGGACTTCCCTCAGCAAAGAGGCTGTGCCCGCGGCCGTTCTCACCGCAAAATGGTGATGGGCGCCGATCGTCTCAAATACCCCATGAAACGCAAAAACTGGGCGCCAGGGGGCGGCAACAAAGAACTGCGCGGCCAAGACGAATGGGTGCGCATCTCTTGGGATGAAGCCCTGGATATTATGGCTTCTGAATTAACGCGGATTAAGGATGCCTATGGCAACCGCACCTTTTTTGCACCGGTGGGCGGCTCTGACAGTATGCAAGCCGTGCCCCGTCTGCTCAGCGCTTTTGGCGGCTATACGGCCCGTTGGGGAAGTGTGTCCTGGGGATCATGGCCCACAGTTTATTCCAAGGTTACCGGCCAGCCTCACAATGGAGCCAGCGATGGCAACGATCGTTTCCGTTTGCGAGAGTCCAAGCTGATCATTCTCTGGGGAGCTAATCCCGCTCAATCCAGCCAGGGCTTGCCGACTTATAATTATATGCAAGCGAAAAAGGCTGGAGTTAAATTTATCGTGATTGATCCCATCTACACTGAATCGGCAAGAGCTTTGGCTGATCAGTGGATTCCGATCCGTCCGGCGACAGACACAGCCTTGATCTTAGGTATGGCCTACTACATCATTAAAAATAATCTGCTTGACCAAAATTTCCTGGATAACTGCACGATTGGCTTTGATGCCGATCATCTGCCGGAAGGTGCCGATCCGCAAGATAATTTCAAAGATTATGTTCTGGGAACCTATGACAATACGCCCAAGACCCCGGAGTGGGCTGCCGAAATCTGTGGTATTTCTGCTGTCAAGATTGCCGAATTTGCTCAGGAGTACGCAACCACGAAGCCGGCAGCAATTATTTCCGGTGGAGCCCCGGCTCGGATCAATAATGGCGAGCATTTGCCTCATGCCATGATGACCTTAGCCTATATGGTAGGAAATGTGGGTATTCCCGGCGCCGGTGTCAGCCCGAATATGCATAATTCCGCTACAAACGCCGGACCGGCTTTGGTTAAAGCAGGCGGCAACGGCATGCCGAAAATAGTCAATCCGATTGATGACAGTATCAATAGCGGCGAAATGTATGACGCCATTCTTAATGGCAAATACATCAAGCAAAAAGGAGAAATCAGGGACATCAACATCCAGATGATCTGGACCTGGTTCAGTCATAATCTTAATCAAAGGGCAGGGTCCAGCCAGGGTATAGAAGCTTACCGGAAAGTTGAGTTTGTGGTTGCTCAGAACATGTTTTTAACAGCTGACGCTCAATATGCCGATCTAGTGCTTCCTGTGACCTCCGAATGGGAACGGCTGGGCGGACTTTTGACAGGCAACCGGGAAATCCTCATCCATTATCGCCAAATTGTCGAGCCCCAGTATGAAGCTAAGGATGATCTGTGGATCGTCAAGGAGATCGGAAAACGACTGGGCATTGATCCGATGAAAGTTTGCCCCGTATCTGATGGACAGCAACTTTACAATCAGTTGGCAGGGGCTGAAGTCATCAAAGAAGACGGTTCAGGATATGAAAAACTGCTCACCCTAACGGCTGAAGACATCAAGGCCTTAGGTGCAGAGGGCGAACCGCAAACCGGCCGCATCACTTACCAGGAATTTAAGGAAAAGGGCATTTATCAAGTTCCTCGTCACAAAGGAGATAAGTTGGAATTTACCAGCTTTGAAGATTTTGTCGCCGATCCTGCCAATCATAAAGTGAATACTCCCAGCGGCAAGTTTGAAATTTACTGCAAGTCTTTGGCGGACAATATCGAAAAGGTGGGCTTTACCAGCAAATCCCCGATTCCTAAATATGAACCGTCTGTGGAAGGTTACGAAGATGGCCAGAAGAACGGCTATCCCTTCCAATTGATCACGATTCATTACTTCAGAAGATCCCACTCAACCCTGGATAATGTAACCTGGCTAAGAGAGGCTTTCAACCAGGAATGCCGCCTGAGTGCTCAGGATGCCGCTGAATTGGGAATCAAAACCGGCGATATTGTCAGAGTGACCAGCCAGCATGGTTCTGTCATTCGTCCTGTCTATGTCACCGAAACCATTACCCCCGGTGTCGTATCCCTTGGGGAAGGGGCTTGGATTGATATGGATGAAGGCAATGGCGTGGATAAAGCAGGCTGTACCGGAATTCTCAACGGGCCGATTGCCACAGGGCAAGGCCACACCGGTTACAACTCCTGCAATGTGAAGGTGGAGAAATACGATAAGCCCCTTGCCCTCGATGTCAACTGGCCCCAACGGATAATTTTATAGGAGGTGTTAATCAATGGGACAGCTAGGATTTTATTATGATCAAAATGCTTGTGTAGGCTGTAAAACCTGCCAAATAGCTTGTAAAGATAGAAACAACTTGGAAGTGGGGACTCTCTTCCGCCGTGTCCACGAATTTGAAGGCGGCAAGTTTCCCAAGCCCTATGCCTATTATCTTTCCATGAGCTGCAACCACTGCAAGGAAGCCAAATGTGTTAAAGGATGCCCCACCGGAGCCATGCATTTCGGTGAAGACGGCACCGTTCAACATGATAAAGATATGTGTATTGGTTGTAAGTATTGCGTCTGGAACTGCCCTTACAGCGTTCCCCAATATTTAGAAGGAAAAAATATTGTGGGAAAATGTGATTCCTGTAAGGATTTGCGGGAAGACGGACAAAATCCCGCCTGTGTGGACGCCTGTGTTATGCGCTGTTTAAAATTCGGCGATTTGGATGAGCTGAAAGCAGAATATGGCAATGATCTGGTCAGAGAACTGCCCGTCCTTCCCAGCGCCTCCCAAACCAACCCATCCTTCTTAATTAAGCCCAAAAACGAAGCACTCAATCAAACCTATAAGAAAAGGGAGGTGTAACCGGTGGGTGAACATTTTGCTTTGACCGTGTTTTCCATCTGTATCCAAGCCGCTGTAGGCATTATGCTTTTTGTGGCCATCGGCCGGCTCATGAATAAAGAAGGGGTATTCAAAAACGCCCTGCTCACAGCGACAGGCCTGGGGATCATCGGTATGCTGGCCTCGCTGCTGCACTTGGGACGCCCTTTGAGCGCCATGAATGCCCTGTTTCAATTCGGGAGCTCCTGGCTCAGCCGCGAGATCTGGTTTACGGCGATTTTCGTGGGGTTAACCGTTGTGGCGGCTGTACTCCTTTATGTTAAACCTCAAGCGTCAGGAGCCATCACCGGCTTATCCGCAGGGGCTGCCCTGGCGGGTCTGATCGATGTCTTTGCCATGGCCAAGATTTACAGCTCGGCCAGTGTGCCGGTATGGCAAGGCGCCGCCACCACTATCGAGTTCTATGCCGCCGCCCTATCCATGGGAGCCATGCTCTTCCTGGTGCTGAGCCAGAAAGAAGCGGGAAAGATGAAGAAGATCGTGGCTTTGACTGTGGCAGCCGTTGTCGCTGTTCAGGTAGCGGTGGTCGTCCCTTACCTCATCTCTTTAGGGGTGGCGGGCAGCGGTACCGCTCTCCAAGCCAGTCTGATGATTCTCGGCAGTCTGAAAACGGCCGTAGCCATCAAATGGCTGTTCATTCTCGCCGGAGCCGGATTGGTGCTTTGGCAGGCCAAGGATGAACAGAGTAAATCCGTGTCCGGTGTTGTTGCCGGCGGCGCAGCCTTGATTCTGGTCGGTCAAGTGGTGGGAAGATATGTATTCTATGCCGCCATGGTGGTATCCGGAGTAGGGTTGACTTAATTTCCTTTGCAAACATGAGAACAATGAGTAAGAGCTAAAAAGGAGTATCGGAAGAGATACTCCTTTTTGGCAATAAACTGCTATAATGAAACTACATTGAAACTGCCGGGGGTGAAAAGGTTGGGTCTCAGCAATGTTCGGATCAGAACCCGCTTTGTTATATTATTGGTAGGTATTTTGGCGGTTTCCCTGCTTATGAATGTGGTCTGGATTTGGATGACTCAACAAAAGCAAGCTGAAAGGGAAATGCATGAAAAAGCCTATGTCCTCTCCCAGCAGATGGAGGCCGCCTGGGAATTCATGGTGATCAATCAGGATGTCATTAACTATGACGCCAATGGGGAATATAATTTTAAGAAACTCCATTGTTCCCTGGTCGGCAAGAGCATTGGCAAACTATTTGGCAAAAAAACAGGGTATACTATCCGCTATACGAATTTCAATCCCCGCAATAAAGCCGATATCCCTGATGAGTTTGAATTGGAAGCTCTCACCCTCTTTGCCGCTGATGTGAAGACAAGTGAATTCTATAAAGTGTCGGGATATGCGGGGAAAGATGCTTTTCGTTATACCGCACCCATGCGCATCGAAGAAAATTGTCTGGAATGCCATGGGGAACCCGCCGGTGAGCTGGACATTCTGGGCTATCCTAAAGAGGGCTGGAAAATAGGGGACTTAGCCGGCATTGTCAGCATTGTCATGCCCACAGATATGTATACGGAAAATATTCAATCCAATGTGGTCAAACAAGTCGGTTATATCTCCTTGCTTACCTTGAGTATTATCATGGTCATCTATTACGCGATGTCCAAGCTGGTGACCAGACCCCTCAATCAGCTGAAGGATGCCATAGAACATGTTAAAACAGGAGACTTAAAGGTTGATTTAAAGGATATTGATGCTCAGGGGGAAATTCGGGATCTGTCAGACCATTTTGAGATCATGACCCAGGAACTGCAGATGTTATATGACGACCTGGAGAACAAAGTCGAGCTGAGGACCCAGGATTTAGCCCGGGCCAACGATATTCTGGAATCCCAGCAGATCCAGCTGGAGGAAGCCAATCGGCGCTTGCGTGAAGATAATCAATATAAATCGGATTTTCTGGCTATTATCAGCCATGAACTGCGCACTCCTTTGACTTCGATCATTGCCTTTGCCGAGGTTCTGGAAAAAGCAAGGGAAGGCAAATGTCCTAAAGAACAGAAAATCACCCAGGAGATCAGAGACAATAGCCAGGTTCTTTTGCGCATGATCAACAATATCCTGGAAATCGCCCGGATCGAAGCGGGGAAACAAGAACTGATCATCGAACCCATCGATCTTGTCGATGTGATCAATGCCGTGGAAAGCGTTATTGAACCATTAATCGAGAAGAAGAGTATCCAGTATTCCAGTGTCCTGCACTCGGACGTTCCCGTCATTGAGGGAGACAGGGAAGGATTAAGGCGGATTGTGGAGAACCTACTCAGCAATGCTTTGAAATTCACTCCTGAGGGCGGAGAGATCAAAGTCTGGGTGGCCTATGACCAGGAGCGCAATGAAGTGCTGATCAATGTTCAGGATAATGGCATCGGTATCCGCAAAGAGGATCAGCCTTATATCTTTGAGAAATTTGTGCAGAGCGACTCCTCCATCCACCGTCAGTATAATGGCAGTGGCCTGGGCTTGGCCTTGGCTAAGGAGTTGGCGGAACTGCACGGAGGCTGGATCAAAGTCGTCAGTGAGCTGAAGGTCGGGAGTTTGTTCACCGTAGGACTTCCGGCGGGAGAGGATAAAGAGGACTGGCATCACCTGGACTTCTAAACACGGGTACCTGATTATCCGGTTATTTGGTTATTTAGTTATCCGGGCATTTGGGTATCTGGGCATTCGGATACTCGGGCATCCGGGTATCCGGTTAGGATGGGGCAGAGAAAGGGGCGATAGAGGATGAAGATTATGCTAGCTGATGATGAAGAGAGCATACGTATTGTCGTGGAGCATATTGTCACAGAAGACGGCTATGATTTTTGCTATGCAGCGGATGGTGCGGAGGCCTTGGTTGTGTTTGAAGCGGAGAATCCCGACCTGGTGATTCTGGATGTCATGATGCCGAAACTCAACGGCTTTGATGTGTGTACTCAGCTGCGCAAAAAGGGCAGCAATGTCCCCATCATTATTTTGTCTGCCAAGGGAGATATTGTGGACAAAAGTGTGGGTTTTAAGGCGGGAGCCGATGATTATCTTGTCAAGCCCTTCAGCACTTTGGAGTTATCCCTGCGCATCGAGGCCTTGCTGCGCCGGCGGGAGCATCAAACCGGCGGAGCCGGTGAGGCAGAGAAAGAAAGCGTCAAGCTGGGGGAGCTGGAGATCCTTTTCAAGCGTTATGAGGCTCGCTTGAAAGGCAAACGTGTGGAGCTGACACCTAAAGAATTTAAGATTCTGGCCTATATGGCCAGCCATCCCGGGGAAGTGTTTACCCGGGAGCAGCTTCTGACCTATGTGTGGGGGGAGGACTATGTGGGGGAGCTGACCGGTATCGCCGTTTTTATCCGCAAGATCCGGGAGAAGATTGAAGAGGATCCTTCCAAACCCAAATACCTGCAGACCGTCTGGGGCGTGGGCTATAAATTCGGTGAGAAAGAGTGAGCGGGGCGCCAAGTCCCGGCAAGTTGAAGCTGCGGCAGATGTTGAAAGTGGGCAGCGAACATTATACTATAGAAAAGTAAAGACATTGTGGACTCACAGTAAGAGGATTAAGATGGATAGGTGGTATAAGAAATGAATCAACAAAATGAGGCAATCGCAATCTTGCTGGCCAACCGAAGTTATCTCTATAGATTATTGCAGCGGATCTTCGGCGGCGAACCCCAGGCCGAAGTATTAAAGGTTGTGACAGACCCCCATACCCGGGAAGCCCTGCAGCTCCTGCTTCAGGAAGATGAACACCTCTTTGATCAGCATTTCGAGGTTTTAAGTGAGGTGGCCCGGGCCTTGGCGGCTGAACCTGAGCAAACTATGGACAAACTGAAAAGTGAATATACTTATTTGTTCATTGGCCCCAACAACCTGCCTGCCCCTCCCTGGGAATCCGTTTATCTCACCAAGGAGCGGGTTCTGTTCCAGGAAAGCACTTTAAATGTCCGCCGCGCTTATTTGAAATATAGCTTCCTGCCCTCCAACTACCCTCATGAAGCTGATGATCATCTTGGCCTGGAGCTGGATTTTATGGCTCACCTATCGCAAGTGGCCCAGGACCATTTCGATCAGGGCCGGCTGGAGGAGATGAA
Organism: Desulfitobacterium chlororespirans DSM 11544; assembly: GCF_900143285.1. Lineage (NCBI taxonomy): Bacteria > Bacillati > Bacillota > Clostridia > Eubacteriales > Desulfitobacteriaceae > Desulfitobacterium > Desulfitobacterium chlororespirans. Next base: position 28,205 of record NZ_FRDN01000006.1, on the reverse strand, counting down.
AGCTATCCTCACAGATCAACAAGCCTTTCTGCGTGATCATCTGCTCCTCTGGATTGGCGATTTCGCTCAGGACATTCAAAAAAGCAAGACCCATTACTTTTATCCGCCGATGGCCGATCTGACCAAGCATATCGTCAAGATAGATGCCGAGCTTTTGGATGAGTTAACGGCACTTTAAGGTTGAGCAAATCTCTGTGAGGAAATCAAACAGCAAAGGGATCCTTTCTAAAATGGAGGGATCCCTTTTCCTGTCTTCATTACAATCATTTACAAAAATTAATCAAAGTGAAACCTTTTTTAAATAGAATTAGGGTTCGCTATTTGTTAATATCTACACATGCAAAGCCTGACGCAATGGCTGGGATGTGATAAAAACATAAATTGAAGGAAGGCGATCCATAGTCCTTGAGGGGATCAATGAAGTATGACTAGTTTAAGGGAGGTTTAAAAGTGTATGGCTGATTTTGTGGGCAAAGCTGCTGGTTTAAGTATTAGCCGGAGAAATTTTATTAAAGCGAGTGCCGCAGCTGCTGCCAGTCTATCTTTGGCTGGCTGCAGCAATTCATTAAGCACTGTAGGCGTAGATGCTGCCTTGGATAATGGCGAGAAATGGGTTTCTTCTGCTTGTTGGCATAATTGCGGCGGTCGCTGCGTCAATAAGGCTCTGGTGAAAGAGGGCATGGTAATCCGTCAAAAAACTGACGACACGCACCCTGACAGCCCTGAATATCCACAGCAAAGAGCCTGTTTGCGCGGCCGTTCGCAGCAGCAGGATGTTTTGGGTGCCGATCGGATCAAATATCCTTTAAAAAGAAAACACTGGCAGCCTGGTGGTGGAGACAAAAGTTTGCGTGGCAAAGATGAATGGGAACGTATCTCATGGGATGAAGCCCTGAATTATGTGGCGGCGGAGATCAAAAAGGCGAAGGAAAATTATGGCCCTCAATCCATTATGAGCTTTGCCCGTAGCGGTTGGACGAAAAATGTACTGTATGCGTACGGAGGAACAACGACGCATTGGGATACAACGTCACTGGGCACATACTATTTTCCTTGGGAAAAAATTGGTATGTTAAAGCAGGGTATGCAGACTGCCAATGATCGTTTTGATCTAAGAAAATCAGATGTCATTATTTTAATGGGAGCAAATTCCGCTTGGTCTACTGCTGGTTTATATTCTTATAGCTTTTTACAGGCCAAAAAAGCAGGTGCAGAATTTATTTCTGTTGGTCCTAATTACAATGCCATTGCGGCAGCTTTGGATGCCAAGTGGATTCCTGTTCACGCCGGCACAGATACGGCATTTTTGTTAGCGGTTGCTTATACCCTGATTACTGAAGATGATCCCGTCAGTAATCCGCTCATTGATTGGGAGTGTCTGAATCGATGTACCTTAGGATTTGATGCAGACCATATGCCTGAGGGTGCAAAGCTAAATGAAAACTTTAAAGACTATGTTCTTGGCAAGTATGATAGTATTCCTAAAACTCCCGCCTGGGCAAGTAAACTATGTGGCACACCGGTAGCGGATATTATTTTTTACGCGCGAAAGATACGTAAAGACAATAAAGTGACAATGCTCCATGGTACTGCACCGGCAAGATGTGCAGGTTCTGAAGATTTTCCACAGATATTTTCTACAATTGGGTTTATGACCGGACATGTAGGCAAGCCTGGACATGCCTGCGGAAACGCCTATAAAGGGCAGTCAAATGCAGGACCGGCTTTAGTGAAAGCAGGAAGTTCCGGACTTCCGAAAGTTAATAACCCTGTTAAAGATTGCATTAATGGCCCGAATTTATGGAAGTCTATCCTTGATGGGAAATATCTTTACACAGGTAATATGGAATGGCTGCCTGGAGAATGGAGGGATATAGATATCCGTGTTCTCTATACTGAAGATAAAGCGACACTTCAAGGTATTCCTTCTATGACATACGGCATTGAAGCGCATCGCAAGGTGGACTTTGTTGTAACCCAGACTTTTAATTTCAATACCCAGGCTAAATACTCAGATATTATTTTGCCTATTACAACCCAATGGGAAAGACCGGGAGTCGTGATGACCTTTGACAAAGAAGCAATCCTCGTTTACTCCCAGGTTATCGAACCCCTTTATGAAGCAAAGTCAGATCAATGGATTGCCGTTGAATTGGCCAAGCGTTTAGGCGTCGATGTCGAGCAGGTTTTCCCTATTGATGAGAAACAACAATTCTTCAATCAAATAGCAGGCAGCACTGTTATTTCAGAAGATGGAAAATCATACAGCCCCCTTGTAACGATTACCGCCGATGATATTGTCAAGTGGGGGGTAAAGGGTGAGCCCCAAGCGGGAAGAATTGGCTTGCAGGAATTTATAGAGCGGGGCGCTTACCAGGTCGAGCGGCATGAAGGAGATAATTACGGATATTACGCCTATGAGGACTTTATAAAAGATCCGGAAAATAATCCTTTGACATCGGCAAGCGGTAAGTTTGAAATTTACAGTGATTGGAAAGCAGACACTCTCAATAATACAGGCATCGCTAATATGACCTTCAAGCCTTATCCCTCCCATACGGTAGCGCCTGAATGCTATGAAGCGACCTTTAGTGATTGGGAAAATCAGGTGAAAGGTGACTACCCTTATGTCGTGACGAATCCTCACTATCTGCGGCGCACCCATTGCAACCAGGATAATCTGCCATGGCTCAGAGAGGCTTGTCTCAATCCGGTATTTCTTAACAGGCAGGATGCTGAGAAGAAAGACATCAAAACCGGTGATACGGTACTGGTGTGGAATGCTCACGGTAAGACTTTGCGTCAAGCCAGTGTATCGGATACCACGATGCCCGGTATCGTTGAGCTGCCCCATGGTACCTGGGTAGATATCGATGAAAAGACCGGCATTGATATGGCCGGTACGGACAATGTTCTTTGCGGTCCGACGACAAGTAATTTAGGGGTCAGTGGCTACAACAACTATGTTTGTAATTTTGAAAAATACCAAGGTGCTCAGTTGATCCCTGATTATTTGAAGCCTCAGCAAGTTCCCAAAGTAATTTAAGAAAGGAGCGATAGACGAGATGGGGAAATTAGGATTTTATTTTGACTCCACAGCCTGTATTGGCTGCCGGACTTGTCAAGTCGTCTGTAAAGATAAAAATCGCTTGGATGTAGGCACAATTTTTCGCAAGGTAAGGACCTTTCAAACCGGTGCCTATCCAACGCCCTTTGTATTTCACTATTCCGGATCGTGCAATCATTGTGCAGAGGCAAAGTGTGTGCGGGGATGTCCGACCGGTGCGATGCATTTCGGCGACGACGGTACCGTCCAACATGATAAAGATATGTGCATCGGCTGTAAGTATTGTGTGTGGAACTGTCCATACAGCGTTCCACAATATATCGAAGCAAGAAATGTTGTGGGTAAATGCGACTCATGCAAGGATTTGCGTGACAAAGGTGAAAATCCAGTATGCGTTGATGCCTGCCTCATGCGTTGTCTTAAGTTTGGTGACTTGGATCAATTAAAGATGGAATATGGGTCCGGATTGGTGAATGAGATTCCAGTCCTGCCACCAGCGGCTACGACAAAACCTTCTGTGCTGATTAAGCCCAAAGACTGTGCCCTTGATTCGAAATTCACAGTGATGGAGGTGTAAATAATGGACCATTTTGCCTTGACAGTGTTCTCCATCTGCATTCAGGCTGCCGTTGGGATGATACTCTTTGTAGCCATTGGCAGATTATCCACAAAAAATAGTACGTTCAAACGTGCTATAATCAGCGCGGCAGGCCTAGGTACTGCCGGAATGATTGCTTCACTGCTGCATTTAGGCCGCCCCTTGCATGCCATCAATGCTCTGTTTCAATTCAGTACCTCTTGGCTCAGCCGCGAAATATGGCTCACCGCAATTTTTGTCGGGTTAACCGTTGTGACTGCCGTACTCCTCTATGTTAAGCCTCAAGCAAGCGGAGCCATCACCGGCTTATCGGCAACAGCTGCCCTGGTGGGTCTGATCGATGTCTTTGCCATGGCGAAGATTTACAGCTCGGCCAGTGTGCCTGTATGGCAAAGTGCTACGACCACTGTAGAGTTTTATGCAGCAGCACTATCCGTGGGGGCCATGCTTTTCTTCGTTCTCAGTATGAAAGAAGCGGGCAAGATGAAGAAATTCGTAGCCTTAGCGGTGGCGGCTGTCGTGGCTATTCAAGTAGCCGCTGTAGTCCCTTACTTCATTTCCTTAGGGGCCGGCACCAGTACCGCATTGCAAGCCAGCCTTGTTATTCTTGGCGGCTTGAAGCCAGCCCTGGCTGTTAAATGGTTGTTTATCCTTGGTGGAGCGGGATTGATTCTGTGGCTGGCTAAAGATGAACTAAGCAAATCCGTATCCGGTGCTGTTGTCGGCGGTGCAGTGTTGATTCTGGCCGGTCAAGTGATCGGAAGATATATATTTTACGCAACAATGGTTGTCTCCGGAGTAGGATTGACATAATTTTAGCTCACCCAGGCACGATGAGTACCTAAAAGGAGTATCAGCCAAGATACTCCTTTTTACAATCAGAGGGCTCAATCAAGCTCATCATGAAGTCCTCATTGATGTTCAGAATAATGCATGTAAGAGGCTCAGCCTTAGCCAAGGCAGGCTCCCCCCAAACTTATAAACCCCAGGGGATATACGTTGGGTGGGGCAGGGAAAGGGGCGATGGAAGATGAAGATTATGCTGGCTGATGATGAAGAGAGCATACGTGTTGTCGTGGAGTATATTGTCACAGAGGACGGCTATGATTTTTGCTATGCAGCGGATGGTGCGGAGGCCTTGGTTGTGTTTGAAGCGGAGAATCCCGACCTGGTGATTCTGGATGTCATGATGCCGAAACTCAACGGCTTTGATGTGTGTACCCAGCTGCGCAAAAAGGGCAGCAATGTCCCCATCATCATTTTGTCCGCCAAAGGAGACATCGTGGACAAAAGTGTGGGCTTTAAAGCGGGAGCCGATGATTATCTCGTCAAGCCTTTCAGCTCTTTGGAACTATCTTTGCGCATCGAGGCTTTGCTTCGCCGACGGGATCACCAGGCCGGTGAAACAGAGGAAAGAGAAAGCATCAAGCTGGGAGATTTGGAGATCTTTTTTAAGCGTTATGAGGCTCGCTTGAAAGGCAAGCGTGTGGAGCTCACACCCAAAGAATTTAAGATTCTGGCCTATATGGCCAGCCATCCTGGCAAAGTGTATACCCGGAAGCAGCTTCTGACCTATGTGTGGGGAGAAGATTACGTGGGGGAGCTGACCGGTATCGCTGTTTTTATCTGCAAGATTCGGGAGAAGATTGAGGAGGATCCTGCCAAGCCTAAATATCTGCAGACCGTCTGGGGAGTCGGCTATAAATTCGGTGAGAAAGAGTGAGCAGGATGCCAAGTCCCGGTAACAGGAAGCCGTGACAGATGTTGAAAGTGTTCAGCGGCATTATAATAATATAGGAAGTAAGGACAAAATTGGGGATGAACAAGGTAAGTCCATTAAGGCGGTAGGTGGTATAAGAAATGAAGTGAGGGGTCCTTTCCCAAAGGAAGGGATCCCTTTTTTGCCTTAATCTGTTATGCTGTTATTGATGTGTTCCATAAGCAATGCATAGGTGAGGGATTAGAAAATCAAAATCAGGCCAATCAAGCGGAGGGATTTTGTGAGTGATTTCTTTGAACAAGTATATGCTATTGTCGGCAGGATTCCTTACGGCAAGGTGGTGTCATACGGTGAAATTTCTTGGATGTTGGGACGGCCTCGTTCAGCACGTGAGGTTGGGCGGGCCATGCGATTCTGTCCAGAGAAGTTGCCATGTCACCGAGTGGTCAGAGCGGACGGCTCTATCACGGGTGGCCCCCATGCAGAGGTAAGGAAAATACTTTTGGAAAGTGAAGGCATTGCCTTCCTGCCAGGGGGCCGTGTGGACGTGAAAGCCCATCGCTGGTCTGGATGAAAGAAGGCCCCGGCGGAGTTATGCCACAATCACCCTTTGGACTCATGATAAGGAGGCACACAATGTATTATTCAACAACCTATTTGTCACCTGCCGGCCTGATTACACTGGCTGGCGATGGTCAGAACCTTGTTGGCCTGTGGATGGAAGGGCAAAAATATCACGGAGGTACCCTATCCGAACAGCTGACCCCCAAAAACGATATACCCGTATTCGCCGCCGCTAAAAAGTGGCTGGACAGATACTTTGCTGGTGAAAAACCTGCTATTTCGGAATTGCCGCTGGCTCCCATCGGCAGCGAGTTTCGCCAAGGGGTCTGGGAGATTCTGTGCGAAATCCCTTATGGTGAAGTCATTACCTATGGTGATATCGCCAGGAAGATGGCTGTGAAAATGAACAGGCCAAGCATGTCGAGCCAAGCGGTCGGCGGTGCGGTAGGGCACAACCCTATTTCGATCATCATCCCTTGTCACCGGGTCGTAGGCTCCAGTGGGAGCTTGACAGGCTATGCCGGGGGCATCAGCTTAAAGGTAAAGCTGCTTGAACTGGAAGGCGTCGATCTGTCACAATTTTTTGTTCCCGCTAAAGGTACGGCACTCTAAGGCGGGAAGCAGCTGGGATTGGCCTGATCCACCCATCAGCAAAGGGATTCTTTCCAAAAGGAAGGGGTCCCTTTTCCTGTCTTCAGAAATAAAGAGCTGTGGGTGAATAAAAAGTGGCAAAAAACAAAAAATAATGCAAATATGATATTGAAAATCATTATCATTTATAGTATAGTTAGAGCAGGTTTACTGAATAGCTATTGCTGAGAATAAGGAAAAAGGAGTGTGGGATTCAATGTCGATATTACTGATCGGCGGGCTTGATCGTATGGAAAAGGATTATATACATATCGGCTCAAAACGTGGGCATAATGTGAAAGTCTATACTCAGCTTCCAACACGTTTTGAAAAAGTAATGGGGGAGCCGGACGGGATCGTTCTTTTTACCGGAACCGTGTCCCATGCTATGGTTAAAGTTGCCGTAAAGGTAGCCAAAAACCGCAACATTCCCCTCATCCGCAGTCATAGCAGCAGTTTAAATGCCTTGGAACGGGAATTGTGTAAGTTAGAAGAATGTGCATGTTGATTAACTAAGGGATTTTTCTCAGGAGGTGGCAGGAATGAGCAAGGCCTGTGTTCATGATTTTTTCAGAGTTTTAGACCGCTTTGAAGATCGGGATTTTCTTCTTTATAAAATTCAATATGATATTGCTCCGACTTTAGCCGAAATTAAGCCATCCTCTTTGATGACCTTTGTTAACCACAAGCGGGAGATGCTGATTCTTTGGGATCGCTATAAAGAGGGAATCTGTCTACAGCTGCAGGTACGTTACTGTGAGCTGCGGCGCAAAGATGACCGGGTGATTGTTTTATTCTATCGGGATGAGACGCTGGCCAACTGTCTGGCGGTCTGGAAGAACCAAAACTTCCTTAAAGGACAGGGGTATGCTGATCTGCCTAAGGTAGAAGACAGTCTCTGTCTGTTAAGGCAACGGTTTGAAGAGGAATGTCCTCATGAACTGGGGATTTTCCTGGGTTATCCCGTGGAAGATGTGACCGCTTTTATGGAGGGCAACGGGGCACCCTGCCTGGCCTGCAAGTACTGGAAGGTTTATCAGGATGTGGAAAACGCCCTGAAGACCTTTGAAGCTTATGATGAAGAACGGGAAAAAGTAGTTCAGGCTGTCCTCAGCATCCCAAGAAAAAGCGCATAGAGCAAATAAAGTTCAAGGAGGCAAGGGCCTCCTTTTTCTGTTTGTACCGTAGCATTTATTGCTTTGTCATATTCTCTCAAGTTTTTCGATGGTCTTATCGTTTATGACGTTGCCAGTGTTTAAGGTACTTTTGAGTTCTATTAAAAGCACATGGACTTCTTCCGGGGCAACGGGCATATGCTCGGTTCCCTTTGGAATAAGCATGATTTCCCCTTCATGCAAGTGGATGTCTTTATCTTTAAATTTTATTGTTAAGATACCTTTAACCACGAAGAACATTTCATCTTCATTGTCATGAACATGCCAAGTAAATTCTCCTTTAAACTTAGCAACTTTCACATAGGAATCATTGATTTCTCCGATAATTTTAGGGCTCCAGTATTCATTAAAAAGCTGAAGTTTTTCTGCTAAATTGATTTTCTCCATTTTGGCACCTCCCAGCGTTAGTATAGTTGCTTTTTTATTTTCATTGTCATATTAAGAGTTTAGAACATTTAGCCTTTATTACGCAACCCCTGAGCCCGGCCTATATAGTCTTTAGAGGCCTGGCGCAAACTGCTTGCGGCACGGTTTAAAGTGATTATTTCTAACAAAAAATTGCTTTATGCATAGGATAAAGGGATGGATGGAGGTGATCGATTGAATTTTGGCAAGAATTTAAGTGATTGTTCAGATAAAGCTCAAACCTATGTATCTGAAGGGGTAGAGCAGATTTTAGCGGATAAGCTTGATCAGGACCATGGTGTTTCCCCCAGCCCCGGGGCGACGGCCCTGGCCTCCCTGGCCCTGCTGGCTCTGGGCCGGGAGTTCAAGGGGGCCCAACAACGGGGGATTCAGTGGTTATGGCAGAATAATCGCGGGGGCTGGGGAAAAGTCCCCGGGGGCCAGCCTGACGAGGAAATCACGAAGATTGCCCGCCTGGCTCTGCAGGGGAGCCAAGGAGGATGGATGGCCAAGCTCCAGGTGCTCTCCCAGGCCAGGCAGTTTTCCCAAATGATTTTAACCTTGGGTCAGCGGGTGGTTCCCGGACTGGAAGGCCCGACTCCTGAAGAAATCATTCTTCCCAACATTCTGGAAGAAAGTGTGCTGGCCAAATTGCCTCTCTATGGCCGGCCGGTAGTGGTGGCAGCTTCCCTGCTCGCTACGGAATCCCAGGAGGGGCTGAATAGGGGAATTCAATATCTTCTTGATACTCAGATGGAAGACGGTTCCTGGTCGGAGGATATTATCGCCACCAGCCTGGCCATTCTGGGGATTATGCGTTTGGGGGGGTACCCGGAGCCATGCCAGCGGGCCGGGCGCTGGCTGATGCAGAAACAGTATGCTACCGGAGCCTGGCCGGCCTTTGATCAACTCAAGAACTGGGCTATGGGGTGGGCGGTCTGCATCGCCGGGGAAACCGGCAAGAGGTGGAAGGGTAACTCCTGGTTGGAGCCGGGAGTCGCTTGGTTAAAGGAGGCGCAGAATGCTGACGGCAGCTATGGCAGCACTCCCCCCTATACCCATCCTGATTTGGACGACACAGCGGTTGCTTTGAACGGTTTTTATCAGGTCGGAGTGGAAAATTCTCCGGGGGCCCAGCTCCTCAAAAGGCTGCAAAACAAAGACGGAAGCTGGAGTACTTTCCCCAGTTTTACCGGTATACCACCCCAGATAACCTCAGAGTTTCCTGTGTATATTCCCAGTGTCGATGTCACCATTCATGCTCTGGAGGCATTATGGCGACGGGGGCGCTCCCAGGAGGATTTCGTCTATAGGGGGTTAAGGTGGCTGTTATCCCAGCAGGATGCTCAAGGGGCTTTCTCCTCATCCTGGTACGAAGGGTCGGTCTACGGCACAGCCCAGGCCCTGGAACTTTTCAGCAAGTGGAAATTTAATTGGCAGCAGCTCTATATGACCCGGGATATCCTGGAGGCGAGGCAAAAAGCCATTCAATTTGTCCTGGAGTCTCAGCAAGAGGACGGAGGCTGGGGTTCTACAGTTGAGACAGGATTGGCTTTGTCCGGACTGCTGAGGTATGACGGTGCTGTTCACCGGGAAGTGCTGGATAAGGGCTGCTTGAATCTTATGGATGCCCAGCATCCCAACGGTTCGTTTAAACCCTCCTATAAGGCCATCTATGCCAAGGGGTGGGACTATGAGGAGCCTATAAGCACGGCACTCACTGCCGTTCGTGCCTTAAGCCGGTATGAGCAGCTGTTCAGGAAATAAATGTAAAAGCCAAGGGGTGTTAAAAAAGAACCCCCTTGGTATTTTTCTTTTCAGGCCTTTGGTTTAGCTTAGCATCTTTAGTATAATTAAGCAGGGAGGGGTCATCCGTGGAAAGGGGGCCAGCCTAATCTCTGCCTGTGAGGGGAAAGCCATGAAGAAATATATCCTTGCCTTAGACCAGGGGACAACCAGTTGCCGGGCCATCCTGTTCGATCGGGAAAGCCAAATCGTCGGTGTGGCCCAAAAGGAATTTACACAAATTTACCCCCAGCCCGGCTGGGTAGAGCATGATCCGGAAGAAGTATGGAGCACTCAATACGGGGTCATTGCCGAGCTGCTGGCCCGCTATCAGGTAAACAGCGAAGAAATTGCCGGAATCGGCATTACCAACCAGCGGGAAACCACGGTGGTTTGGGATAAACATACAGGAAAGCCTGTAACCAATGCCATTGTCTGGCAGTGCCGCAGAACCGCGCCTCTTTGTGACGAACTGAAGCTGAAAGGGTTAGAGCCTTTGTTCAAAGAAAGAACAGGTTTAGTTCTGGATGCCTATTTTTCGGGCACGAAAATCCGCTGGATCTTAGATCAGGTACCGGGTGCTCAGGAAAGGGCCGCCAAGGGCGAGCTGCTTTTCGGTACCATGGATACCTGGCTGGTGTGGAATCTGACCAAGGGCCGCATTCATGCCACGGATTACTCCAATGCTTCCCGCACTCTCCTCTATAATATTAAGACCCTGGCCTGGGACCCGGCGCTGCTTCAGGCGCTCAATATTCCTTCAGCCATGCTCCCAGAGGTAAAGCCCTCCAGCGCTATCTACGGAGAGACAGCCGCCGAGGGCCTGTTCGGGCATCCTATTCCTATTGCCGGCATTGCCGGGGACCAGCAGGCAGCCCTCTTCGGACAGGCCTGTTTTGAACCGGGGATGGCCAAGAATACTTATGGCACCGGTTGCTTTATGCTGCTCAATACAGGAGAAGAACTCTATGAATCCCAGCATGGCCTGATCAGTACCATTGCCTGGGGGCTTGATGGAAAAGTAATCTATGCCCTGGAGGGCAGTGTCTTTATGGTCGGAGCGGTGATGCAATGGCTGCGGGATGAGTTAAAGCTGATCGAAACCGCCGGGGATTCAGAATACTTTGCTGGCAAGGTTGCCGACAATGGCGGAGTTTACCTGGTGCCTGCTTTTACAGGGCTGGGGGCACCTTACTGGGATATGGACGCCCGGGGGGCCATTGTGGGCTTGACCCGCGGCAGCAATAAAAACCATTTGATTCGTGCCGCTTTGGAGTCCATGGCTTATCAGACCAGGGACATTCTGGAGGCCATGGAGGCGGACTCCCGCTTGCCTCTCCAACTGCTCAAAGTGGACGGGGGAGCGGTGGTTAACAACCTTTTGATGCAGTTTCAGGCCGATATTCTGGGTGTAGAAGTGGAACGCCCTCATTGCATTGAAACCACAGCCTTGGGAGCAGCCTATCTGGCCGGGCTGGCCACGGGATTCTGGAGCAGCAAAGAGGAATTAAGAGGCAAGGCAAAAATCGAACGCTCCTTTAAACCCCGGATGGCAGCAGACCTTAAGGAAAAGTATTACCAAGGCTGGCAAAAAGCCGTCAGACAGATCATGGAGTAATAATGGGAAAAAATATTCCAAAGTATCTTATTAACTTCTTTTTTCAACGATCCATTTATTCAACTGTCAGCGAGTACATAAGCTCTGGTATATCGATATCACTGCCTTTATAACGTCTCGTGCCGTCGTCTCTTTCAAGGCATAGTCCAATCTTGTGCATAACATGAAAAGACGGCTCGTTTCGATAATCACAGTAAGCCACAATCTTTTTGACTTTTAACTCATTTATTGCCCAATCGAGAACCGCTTTTGCTGCCTCAGTCCCATAACCATTTCCCTGATGCATTTTACTGATTAACCAGCCAAGTTCACCTTCTTGTCTGCTTTCATCAAGATATACTGAAACAGCACCAATATGTTTCCCGCCGAGAATAATTGCATATTCATAAAAGGATGGATTGTCTTTCTCCCATTCGGCAGCTATTCTTTGTAAAAACTGCTCAGTTTCTTTTATCGTGTTGTTTGGAAGATGAATCATATATTTCGTATTTTCTACATCGCCTGCATATTCATGTGCAGTATCTAAATCATTTCGCTCTAAGGGTCTTAAGATAAGGCGTTCAGTTTTAATCGCAAACCCTTTCTCAGCCATGAATGTTCCCCCCATTCAACTATTACTTTATCATAATAAAAAGAAAGAAGTTGACTCTCCTTTAGGAATCAACTATGCATCAACTTCTTTTCGATAATAGATTGCGTTTCATTAGTACACTATAACTGCGATAAAACAGCAACAGACATGAAGCCTATCGCTGTTTTATCGCAGTTATAGCGTAAAAAAATTTTCTCCTTAATTTTACTCATTTTCTACACAAGCAATGCAACACTATTCCATCTTCAGGCTTATATATTTCTCCCTGTCCATAAAGCATAACCGAAAATCCTGCATTTTCAGCATAACTTGTAAGTTCTTCGGGTAAGAATGTTTCCCAATAAATTTCGGCATTAGCGTATGGATAAAACCTCCTGCCATTTGTATAGTGTTTATAATGTTCCAGCGCATATCTGTAATCATGACCGGAGAAACTTAGCAAGCCGTCTTTCTTAAGAACCCGTTTGCACTCATTCAGGAAGTCGCTCTTATATGTATCCCCATACATTATGCCAAAAGTCTGCGCCCATATAATTATCACGTCGAATGAAGCGTCGTCAAATGGCAACGTATGCCCATCATAAATCGAGAACGGAATATCATAACAGTTTTGCAAAGATAATTGCATGACTTGTTTAATAACTTCTTCCGAAATATCAATGCCCATAATAGAAAATCCCATGTCAGAAAGTGCAAATGCCTCTCTTCCCATTCCACATCCAACATCAAGAATTTTTGCTTTTGGGGGAAAAAATTCAGCGACCGCCTGCTCCCATTTCTTGAGTTTTCCTTTACTCCAATGAACCATTTCATCTACGTTTTTCCTATCCCCATACCATTCATAAACGATATCCTTCATAATATGTTAACCTCACATAATATAAATAATCACATTTGATTCCCTCTCCTCGAAAACGGTTGCTATGACCGTTACGACAATAATACTATGTTTTTTATGCATAAAGAAAGACATACCTTCCCCTTGGCGGAAGATATGTCTTTCTGGAGTAATAGTGGGAAAAAGGTTTTGTGAGCCAAGAAATTATAAGAAGGTAATTTAATATATCACTCTGCAATTAAGAGAAATCATTGAGGTACCATGTTGGAACAGGATTTTTCATATCATCAAACCAACGCAGTATGTCTGTATTTAACTTTAATATATCTTGTATTCTTTCAGGGGCAAAATATTTTGCCCATACAATAGAAGTTATGGCGCTTGCTGCAAGATAATAAGCTAATAGACTCCAAAATTTCTCTGGTATTTTATGGTCAAAATAACCATCAATTTGACCTGACGCAAATGCCGGAAACTCTATACCTATACGATTAAACTCATACCATGGGTCTCCACAATTATTAAAGTCAACAGTATGCCAATCAATAATTGATAATCGCCCAGTGTCAGAGTGTATCATATTACCCATATGGTAATCACCATGATGATGACACTGGGGCCGATTGTTTAGTAAAACTCCATTGCTTTCGAGATAATTCAAAATAATAGTATCTCCGACAAAAGGAATACCCTCAGAGCGAAAGGCTTTCAATCTTGGATTAATTACAGAATAGTATCGTTCGGCCCAATTATCAGCAATATCTGGTGAAGAATGCGTATGAATTTTTCGAAGAATTTCACCCGCCTCAATCCCCAGCGTATATTGTTCTGCCTTGGATAAGGCGGGCAAAATAGCTTCAACCTCAACTCCATCAACCCAACTGAGCAACGTATACACACATTTGCTATTATTACAAGTACCAAAATCAATTGGGGAGGGCATTGGAACACCCCGTGCAACCAAATGTTTCATGACCTCAAATTCAACTTCTTTTTGAGAATACTCAGAGAAATCCGCAATACGAAGCAGAAAATGTTTTCCTTCAACAGTTTCAATATAGTATTTTTTATCTCCTGACATACCCTTAATAATTGGTTCAATCTTTGAGAAAGTATCATAAAGAGGTATCTCTATCATAGTCCTCACTCCATTTCTTATTTCATCCTATAAATTCCAGATTATCTGCATGAAACAGTAGGATTTATATTACAATACCATGTTTTTCTAACTCAAAAAAGGCATACCTTCCTCTTGGCGGAAAAGTATACCTTTTTCTGAGTTAGACGGCGGGAGTCGAATCTACCGCTGAAGGAAGTCTCATTTACAGAGCCTTGATCTTTTTGCCTTCCTTAAGTCCGGCCAGATCGGTATCCAAAAGTATCTGCTCCCCTGATGTAAGCCCTTCCAGGATAATGACTTCCTTGTCGTTTTCCATCCCCTTAACCACCGGCCGGATCCGGGCTTTACCCTCATCAACAGCCCAGACCGCTTCCCCGTTTTCATAGGGGAAAAGAGCGGTTTTGGGGATCATAAGCTGAGCCTCTGCTCGGTGAGTGATAAATTTAATATCTACCGTGCTGCCAATAATCACGGTTGATTCGCTGTGGAGAAAGACGGTTACTTTAACCCGGTTTTCTTTCAACCCCAGGGGAGAAATGCGCTCCACGGCTGAGGGTTCCACACTTTCGATGTCCCCGCTGAGAATTTGATCCCCGGAATTAGTATCCAGAATGATCTCCACAGAATCTCCGGCCTTAAGGGAGGGAGCTTCCTTGGCTAAGATATAGCCTTCCGCCTTGTAGCCTTTAAGGGCAAAGACATTCAAGAGAAGTTGGCCGGCGGCGGCAAATTCTCCTTCTTTGAGATGAGCATCTTTAATCAGACCGTTTTCCGGGGCCGTAACCTTAGCTTTGCCAATCCGATCCTCCAGTTGGCTGATCTGTGCTTGCAGTGCATCTTTTTGGCCGGCATAGATCTGTTCGGTCCCGGGCAGGGATTGCTGCTCGTAGAGCAAGGCCAGCGCAGCTTTCTGTTGCTCTAAAAAGTTCCGGGCTTTTTCAGCCTGAAGCCGGGCTTCTTCATATTGGGTCAGGGGAATTGCCCCCGCGTCATAGAGAGCCTTCATCCGGCTGTGGCTTTGCTCAAGAGCCTGCGCATCCCGTTCAGCTTGTTCAATGAGCAGGGTTTGCTGCTGTACCAAGGCTTTGATGGGATCGCCGGTTGTTTGGAGATGCTGGCCTTCCACGCTTTGCAGCTGTGCCTTTAAAGCAGTCAACTGATAAACCAAATCGGTGGTATCCAGTTCCAGCAAGGGCTGTCCTTTGCTCACGGAATCGCCGTTCCGGACATGAACAGCCATGACTTTTCCATCCACAGAAGTGTACAGAGGCCATTCCTGGGCCGCCAAAACCTGCCCCTCTTCCGTAAATCCCCGGACAAATTCCTTGGGCTCCACAGTGAGCACGGTTCCTGCAAGGGGCTTAAGGCTCGAAGCCAGCACGGAGGCGAGAACAAGGACGGCAATGATTCCGTAGATGATGACCCTGCGCTTACGGGTATTTTTCTGGTTGTTTTTTTTGGTTCCTGGCATCCGGCCCTTCCTGAAGAAGGAGAAAGGAAAGCCCTTGGCTGAAGATGGTTCAACAGACATAGGAAGACCTCCTTAATTAGAGTTAAGTTTGAGTTGAGCCGCCCCACGGGGAGGAGTTACTCTTTCGTAGCTAAAATCTCCACAAAAGGCATGGCGACAATCTTCCGGTAAGCCCGTGTTTGGGCAAACCATACGGACAATGCCGTTCCCAGCACTGCACCGCCCAGAGCCGAGAGAGGAACTTCCGTGGGGAGGGTGTACAGATCGGAGTTCAAGGATTGCCCCATCGCTTGGGAGAGAGCGAAAGAAAGGGGGATCCCCAGGAGAACGCCGAGGAGGGTTAACAGCCACTGCTCCGAGGTGATCACTTTGAGAACTTCCTTGGGTGTCATACCGAGAACCCGCAAGGAGGCCAGCTCCCGCTGCCTTTCCGAAAGAGAGATAATGCTGGAATTATAAATCAGGGCGAAGCCGGCAATGCCGGCCAGGATGGCCAGAAAGTAGATAGTAAAGCCATAGGAGCCCATCATTTCCTCAATTTTGGCTAAGCTTTCTTTGGCGGATTCGATGGAACCCACTTGACCGGCATCCCGGTACTTGCTTTTCAAGGCGGAGACATCTTCTTCATTCATCCCGATGAGCATGGACGTGGCGATCTCCCCTTGCTGCAAAAAGTTCTGCAGGGCACCAATGTCCATAAAAGCATTAAGCCCTATATATTGGGGGATGACTCCTCTGACAATCAGGGTTTCCTCTTGTTCGGCAACCAACTCACGGCTGAGGGAGCTTTTCACTTGAATGGAGTCCCCCGCCTGCACCTGCAGGAGCTGAGCCAAGCGTTGGGAGAGCAGGATCCCATCAGAGGGCAGGGGGACTTTATGGCCTTGTTGATCAAGCACATGATAAAGGGTGGAATCCGGGGAGAGGCCTAAGACAGCCACTTCTTTCTTATGCCATTGATGCTGCAGGGTAGCCGGGATTTCTAAAAGGGGTTCCAGCTCGGTGACGCCCGGCTCATGGGCCAGTGAATACTGAAGGGAGCGGGCAGAGGCGGGACTGTTTAAAGCAATCTTCACATCATAGGTTTGCACCTGTTGGAATTGAAAGGTCGTGAGTTTATCGATCATATTTTCCATGGACCAGGAAACAGTCATTAAGCTGAAGACCACCGCCATGCCCACCACAGTAAAAGCGCTGCGCACAGGGGCACGAAAAACATTGCGGATCCCCATCTGGGTTTGGGAAGCGAAGGAGCGCCACAGCCTGGGCAGTTTCTCCAGAGGTGTTTTCCTGGCTGAGCCTGGAGCCGCGGGACGCATGGCCTCGGCCGGATCCAGGCGGAGGATGTCCAGGCTGCCTTTAATGCCACTAAGCAAACTGAAAATCAGGGCAAGAGCGATCCCTAAAAAGAGATATTTCCAGGAAAAGGTGCTTTCCAAACCAGGCAGAGCAAAAAATTCTTCATAGAGAGCCGTTAAGGGAAAAGAAAGGGCAATCCCGGACAGCCCTCCCAACAATCCTCCCATCCCGCCAATCAGGAGGGGATAAGATAAATAATGAAGGACGATTTCCTGATTGGTAAAGCCGAAAGCCTTTAAAGTGCCGATGCTCCCCCGTTGTTGTTCAATGAGGCGGCGCAGCATGGTATAGAGAATAATGCTGGAAACCCCCAGAAAGACCATGGGCAAAGCCTGGGCCATACTGCGCAGGCTGTTCAGCTCCCCTTCGAGGATGGCGTGGCTGGTTTGATCCTTGCGGGGGAAGATGCTTTGGAGACCGTAGGGCTTAAGTTCCTCCTCCAGGAGCGCTTTAACATCCTCAAACTTGGTGTCCGGCTCCAGGGAGAAGACGATGTCATTGACCTGGCCGGACTCCTTGACTAAGCTCTTGAGGGAAGTGTAGGGAAGATAAGCCATGCCAAAGGTCTGGGGATCAGGATAAAGATCCTGAGCGGAGCGCATAGCATAGATGAATTCAGGGCTTTGGGCAGTTCCCACCACAGTGAAGGTGGAACGCTTCCCTTCCAGAATCAGGGTGAGTTGATCCCCCAGTGCCAGTTCATTGGCAGCAAAGAATTTGGGATCCACCAGGATCTCCAAGGAGCTGTCCACTGGAAAACGGCCGCTGAAGAGCAGAATCTGATTCAGCTCCGGCGGCGTTTCAAATCCCATGGAAACCAGGCGCAGGGAACGGTTGCTGTCGGATTGCTCTTCAAAAAGCCGGGCATCCTTGACGATTCGTCCCTCCGCATCAGCCAGCCCCTCCAGCTGAGCCAGCTTTTTCACCTGACTTTCAGGATAGCCGGTGACTTTAATGAAACCATCGGCAAAGTGGGTATCGGCATAAAACTTGCTTTGCGCCCGTTCTAAATTTTCCAGAACGATGGACATGGAGGTATAAGAAAGAAGCCCGATGATGATCACCACAATGCAGGCCAGATAGACCCCTTTGTTGGCTTGGATTTCCCGGAACAGTTTCTTTCTCAGCACTACCATAAAAGTTCCTCCGGCTGGAGAGGATGCTCATTGATCTGGATTTTTTCCAGCATCCCATCCTTGATAAAAAACACACGATCAGCCATCTTGGCAATCTCCCCGTTATGGGTAATGATAATAATCGTTTTCTGGTAATCCCGGTTAAGTTTTTGTAAAGCTTTCAACACCTGAATACCCGTTTGAATATCCAAAGCACCGGTAGGTTCATCACAAAGCAGCAAGGCAGGATTCTTAACGATAGCCCGGGCAATGGCCACCCGTTGCTGCTGCCCGCCGGAGAGCTGGGAAGGAAAATGCTCCGCCCAGGGCTCCAGCCCCACGTCCCGAAGGACTTCATCCACAGACAGAGGGTCTTCAGCGATTTCGGCGGCCAGCCAAATGTTTTCAAAGGCGGTCAGGTTGGGCATCAGATTGTAATGCTGGAAGACAAACCCCACGGCCTGACGCCGGTAAAGAGTCAGCTCCGTGTCACTGGCCTCATGCAAAGGCTGCCCCCGGTAATACAGCTCCCCGGCGGTAGGCGGAGTCATACCGCCGATAATATTGAGGAGGGTGGTTTTCCCGGAGCCGCTTTGGCCGAGGATCACGATGAATTCAGCGGCGAAGATTTGAAAATCCAGCCCTTTCAGGACCTCCAATTCAATCTCTCCCGTTTGATACACCTTGCGGACACCTTTTCCTTCAAGCAAAAGCGTCACGGTATCGCCTCCTTAGCTTTCAAACCATGGGCAAGGAGATAAAGAACCTTATGGATGGTCTCCTGATAGGATTCATCTTCGAAGAATTGGTTTTGATCGCTTGGGCCCAAAGCCAGATAAGCATCGGTCAATGCAGTATGCATTCCACGCATAAAGAAAAGTGCAGTTGTGTAATCCACGGCAGGATCCAGCTGCCCCAGTTCGAAACCCCGCTGCAGCATAGCTCTGTAAAAGCCGGTGGTTTTAGAGGCTTGTTCAGCCATCACTTCTTTGCGCAGCTGGAGGTTGCTTTCTTTAATAAACCGATCACCAAGGGCCAAAAGTTCGGGATGATCCTGAGCAAACTCCAAGCCTACTGCGAAAAGCCTCTGTAAGGTGGAGAAAAACTCAAAGCCATCCCCATGCAGGTCGGGGACTTTGGCATCAAAATAGAGGAGCTTCTTCTCCACAGCAAGGTTAAAAATATGCTTGTATAAGTCCTTGAGATTTTCAAAATACTGATAGAAGCTGCCCCGGGGAATCCCCGCCTGCTCAATGATGCGGGCAATGCTGGCCTGGTCAAAGGCATAAGCAGCAAATTCCTGGGTAGCGGCCTCCAGGATGCGGTTTCTTTTTTCTTCAGGCAGATTAAAAAAGGTTTGTGTAGGCAAAGAACCCTCTCCTTTCGCTGACCTACTATTCCCTATGTGGGATAGTTACAAAAGATGACACTCCTGTCACTTTTATAATATGACAGGAGTGTCATGTCGTCAAGAACAAACTATTTTTACTCATTCATATGGTAAGCCTGGAGTTTGCGATAGAGATTGCGCACACTGATTCCCAATAAATTGGCTGTTTGGGTTTTATGTCCTCTGGTCTTTTTCAGGGTAGACAGGATAAACGCTTTTTCCACATCCTCCAAAGAAGGATAGGAGCCATTCGCAAAGATAGGGAAGAAGCCCTCTGCCGAATCGGCAGCGGCGGGGGGGTTGAGAGCTTGAGCAGACCTTTCCGGCCAGATGTCATGGGGGGAGATGGTACCGTCGGAGGAGAGAATTTGCCCCCGTTCAATAAGATGGAAAAGTTCACGGGTATTGCCGGGAAAGCTATAATTCAGCAATTGCTCCTGAGTCTCCGGCAATAAGCTGTACTGCTTATGGAGCAGATCCTTGCGGCGGGAGTTCAGGAAATGATGGACAAGGGGGATAATATCCCGGCGCCGTTCCCGCAGAGGCGGAACCAGAAGAGTTAAGCCGTTTAAGCGATAAAAGAGATCCTCCCGGAACCTGCCCTGAGTTATTTCCTGTCTCAGGTCGCGGTTGGTCGCCGCCACAATCCGCACATCAACCCGCCGCAGCCGGGTGTCGCCCACCCGCCGGAATTCGCCGCTTTCTAAAAAGCGGAGCAGCTTGACTTGAATCGCTAAAGGCATTTCCCCAATTTCATCGAGAAAGAGGGTGCCGTTGTCGGCCATTTCCACTAAGCCGATTTTTTGAGTTCCGGCGCCGGTAAAGGCGCCTTTTTCGTGTCCGAAAAGCTCGCTTTCGATGAGAGCTTCCGGAATGGCCCCGGCGTTGACAGGGATGTAGGGTTGATTGACCCGGGAACTCCAGAAATGGATAGCCTGGGCGATCAGATCCTTGCCGACCCCGCTCTCCCCCTGGATCAGGACAGAGGTATCCGTCTGAGCAACTTTACGGGTTATTTCCAGGAGTGCAACCATGGCTTCGCTTTCCGCCACGATTTTTAACTCTGACGTTTGCCGGTTGACCACCTGGCGCAGGCCGGTATTTTCCATCAGCAGCTTGCGCTTTTCCAGGGCTTTTTGCAACGTGATTTCCAGCTCTGCTAAATTGCAGGGCTTGGTCAGGTAATCATAGGCCCCCAGCTTCATAGCCTCAATGGCGGACTCGATGGTCCCGTTGCCGGTCAGCATAATGACCTGCAGATCCGTTTGCATCTGCTTGATTTGGGGCAGCAGAATCAGCCCGTCACCATCCGGCAGCTTGATATCCAACAAGACGGCGTCAATGAGAGTATCTTTAAGGAAAGACAACCCTGCACTGGCCGTGCCGGCCTCCAGGACGTCATAGCCTTTGCGCTTTAAACGCTGAGCGATAATGCCCCGCAACGTAGTTTCATCATCGAGGATTAAAATTTTTTGACTGTGCTTCATGGGCTTTGCTCTCCTGCTTCATGGAAGGGCAGGGAAATGGTTACCTTAGTCCCCTGTCCTTCCGTACTTTCTAAGATCATTTCGCCATGCATCTTGGCAATAATACCGTAACTCACGTATAACCCCAAGCCTGTGCCCTGGCCCAAGGATTTGGTAGTAAAAAACGGATCGAAAACTTTCTTGAGATGGTCTTGAGGAATACCCTCCCCATAATCCTGAATGATAAACTGGATTTTAGGGCCCTCCCGGTAGCTCCACAGTTCGATGATGCCTTCTTCGGCGGAAGCATCCAAGGCGTTGGTAACCAGATTGAGCACGACTTGCTGCCACTCGTTTTCATTGCCCAGGGCGAAGAGACTGTCTTCCCCCTGAAAGTGCATGTGAAGATGCTTTTGCCTGGCCTTATGCTCCAAAAGCCCCAGAGTCTGCGCGCTGGCGATGCCAATATCAATGAGGTCGCTGCCGGAATCACGTTTGCGGGCAAAGCCCAGCAGCTGAGCGGTGATTTGCTTGCAGCGGACAATTTGCTCCAAAACCGTTTTAAAGCCCAGCTTAATCTCTTCCTGGCTGGGAGCGGCATTCTCTTCATTTAAACGATCAAGCAAATCCTCACTATAGGCGGCAACCACAGCCAGAGGATTGTTAATCTCATGGGCTACTCCTGAAGCTAAAAGTCCGATGGCCGCCATCTTGTCCGTCTCAATCATGCGGGCTTCCATCTCCACTTCCTGAGTCACGTCATCAAGAAGCAGGAGATAAGAGGCATTTTCAGGATTATCCGGTGACAATTCATAATACATCTGGCGGAAATGCCGGCGCTCCCCCTGGAGAAGAACCGTGATGGTCCGGCCGTTTTCCAGGAGGACACCCTCTGTCCCCTGTCCGGCAATGACCTGCTCACAGGGGAGATTGGCCAACTGCTGACCAAACCACTGAGCGAACTTAGTATTCCACCAGAGTATTTTCGTTTCCGAATTTAACAGCACCATGCCGGCGTCGACTCCGTCCACCACGGTGGCCAGGAGTTGCTGCTCGTTCTTTAAGTTTTCATTTTTCTGATCCAGGGAATTGAGCAGCTGGTTAAAGGATTTGACCAGCCTGCCGATTTCATCCCAGCTTTCAATGGGGATATGGGATTCCAAATCCCCCGTCCGGATAATCTGCCTGACTTGAGATTCCAGATTTTCAATGGGGTGAACGACTTTTAAGCCGAAGGAAATGCTGATAATCATCACCAGGGTCATGATTAGAATGGCGATCATAACCAAACGAAGAGCCAGCTCAAAGATGGGCTTATTCGCTTCATGGGCAGGCTGCTCGATAAATACCCCCCAGTTCGGGGTATCCATAGCGGCAAAGGCGCCAATCACATGCATACCGGCATAATTCTTATAGTCGCTTCCTGTCGAAAAAGCTTCCCCCGCCATGAAACTCTGGACGGCAGGATTCTGGCGAAGAACTTCCTGATGCCCAGGGAGAGCAGGGTCTGTCTGGCCGATCAAGGTTCCGGACCGGTCAACTAAGAAGACATACTTTCCCTCATCTAACTGAAAATTATAATAGCGGCTGATCATAGTGGTTAGGTCGATAGTCCCCTGCAGATACCCCAGAAGCTTACCGTCCCTAGGGTCTTGAACAGCCACAGTAAGGCGGATTTCAGGTTGACCCTCCGGAGAAAAGTACAGGTCGCTGATCGCCGAAGAAGATTCTGCAGAAAGGGGAGGCGCTGCAGAAAGAAGAGGCTTTGTAGGGAGAAGAGGCTCTGCAGAGAGGGTATGTTCAGGTCCGGTGGCTGCCGAATCCGGCAGAACACTTGCCTGACGCTGGAGATGGGCGATGCTTCTGAAGTTGCGATCATAAACCTTAAGCTCTTTAAGGGCAGGTTCCTTCTGCAACAGGGTTTCCAAAATCAACTGGCGCGGCGTTTCCTCGTCCCCCGTCAAGGCCCGGGCAGTGGTTGGCTTCGTAAAATTTAGGCTGCTTTCGACAGTGGCTATGGCATCCTGGATTTCATGGGCAAGTACGGAGACCTGGTTAAAGTTTTGTTCGTAAATATCCATCTGAAGATTCTGCCGTACCGATGTAAAACCTAAATAGCCCAGAAAAAACAGCGGGAGAATGGACATGGCGATTCCAAACAAGAGGAAATGTACTTTTATGCGCATCCACCAGGGAATTGAGTTTTCTTTCAAGGGTTTGGCCTCCATCCCAATGCTTCATCATCGCCGCAATAAGACCTTTAGGAATGTTCAAAACGTCATGTTCTAAGCTTTTTCATGTCCCAAGCTTCTTTAAGTATATAATATACCCCTTTAATGTTCACGTCGAATTTTTTCAGGCCTGTTATTGTTAGCCCCTTCATTAGAAAAAGCCCTCCAGGTTGTGGAAGGCTTTTTCCGGATGGACTGCACCGTTCACGGCGCTTGAGGTTATTGGACCATTGCCCAGTAACCGCCCATGACGACGACAGAAAGAATATAGCCCAGAGGTACATTGACTAAAACCCCGGTGGTAAAAGCGGCAAAAGGTTTCCAGCCAACGGAAGTGAGATCTTTGAAGCGGGTGGTCAAACCAATACAGAGGAAGGTAAAGATGAAGGCCCAGTTTCTTAACTCTTTGAGGGGACCAATAACCTGGGCTGTGATATCTTTGGAAACAGCAGGATCCACTCCTGCTACCAAGGCAGTGATAATAATGGAAGCGACAAAAAATCCTAAAACAAATTTGGGGAAACGAGTCCAGATTTCACCGGCCTTAGGCTTGGTTCCGTCCTGGCGTTTTTCCCATTTGGTGATGGAGATGAAAGCCATGATGAAGCACCAGATGCCAACGAACATATCCCGTCCCACCACCTTCATGAGAGTAAAGGTTTTGATGGCCTGTTCGTTGATGGAGGCTGCCGCAGCCATGCCTGCCGCGTCAGCGAATTCAGAGGTGCCAATCCAGGCTCCGGCAGGACCGGGAGGAATGTTTAAGGCCTTAATGAAAATGGGCAAAGCAAAGATCATAACAATAGCCCAAACGACAACTAAGGAAATGGCGATGGAAACATGCTGCTTCTCAGCCTTAACAGAACCCCCGATGGCAATGGAAGCGGAGACGCCGCAGATGGAGCCGCCGGCAGCCAAAGTAGCCGCAAAACGGTTATCTAAGCCAAAGAGGCGGGTTCCAGCCCAATAAATGGTCAGATAAGTGGTGACGGCAATAATGGTGGCCTGCAGAAAAGCCACGGGGCCGGATTGGAGAATTAAAGTGAAAGGAAGGGTAGCTCCCATCAGGACAATACCGGTTTTAACAAAGAACTCAGTTCTCAGGGAAGCATCCATAAATTTGGGAAGCTTAATGAAGTTACCGATAATCAGGCCAACGGCCAGAGCCAGCAGGGGAGCTTCCATATTGAATTTTTTCATGACATCCCAGGAACCCAGGATGGTGACAGCGAGGCTCATAATAAAGACGATGGTAAATCCAGGAATAAATTGGCTTAATTTATGGCCGAGAATTTTTACGGCAATGGAGAAAAGGACGATAAAAAGTAGGTATAGACCGATAATACCGCCGACATGAGTGCTGACATAACTTGCAGCTTTGCCGAATTCCGAATAACTTGGCACACTGATGGCCAACCATTTCATAGCAGTGCTGCCTGAAGACCAGAGTATAATAGCCACTAAGACTACCCCTAAACCAAGCCAAACTGCCCAATAATCTTCCTTTTTCCAAAGATCGGACCAACCGCCGGAAGGAGAGGTTGGTTTATTTGTTTCAACTTGTGCCATCTTAAAACCCTCCCAAAGTAGTTTTTAAGTAGTTTTTAGACCGGTTTGTTAAAGGACTGGATTCAGCCTGAGGAATGAAGTGCCTGTCATCTCCTTTCGCCGTGGTTTGCTCAGGTAATATTTGATTTCGTAAACTTAATAATAAGCAATTTCTATGCCAACAAGCTTGCTCTTGTGAATGCTAGCATAAATAGAGGGTTTCAGGGTGATCGGCCAAGCAAAAGAGGCCATAAAAAATCAGGCCAATTTGTCACAATCAGACAAATTGGCCTGACATTATGTCAGATACCAGGTCATAAAAAACCCAAGGATCGCTAATCGAGAGAAAGCCCTTGGGCCTTGGCGAAGATGGCAGCCTTCCGGCCTGAACCGTAGTGTCAGTGGTTTAGCAGTTTAGTAGGTTAGCGGTTTAGTGTTTAGTGATGTTAGAGGACGCCCCATTTACGGGTATATTCAACTTTAAGGATAAATTCCTTATCCGTAAAGCCATGGTCCTTGAGGAGCTTGAGAGCCTCATTGAAATCATAAGTTTCCGTTTCCAAAAGGATATACTCTTTTTTGCCCGTCATCGCCCAATCATCGTGGGCTTCGGTCAGAAGCTCCAACATAGCGGCGATCCGTTCCAAGCGGCAAGCCAAAAAGTCCTTTAAATTGCGGACAGCCTGGGGGCTGATGTTCTTAGCTTTTAAGATGTCTGCTAAGGGCGGCTTTTCTCCGGGTTCCCAGGTTTTCTCATAAAAATAGAAGAAAAATCGTGCCCTTTGTACGCAGGTTTCATTATCTGGGTGCATGCTTTTACTCTCCTTACTTTATATAAACTAGCCACAAAGCCTTGCCAGGCCAAGGTGGCAGTTTTAACCATGTTGCTCACTTGATTGTTGTCCAATAGTTGCCCATAATGACCACCGATAAGAGGTAACCTAAGGGGATATTCACCAGAACCCCGGCCGAAAAAGCGGCAAAAGGTTTCCAGCCCACTGAAGCCAGCTCTTTTAAACGGCTGGACAGCCCAATGGAGAGAAAGGTAAGAATGAAGGCCCAATTCCTCAATTCGATAATCGGGTTGATGACATGATCATCGATAGCTTTGGTGGTCACGGCATCAGTGGAAGCGGCCAAAATCGTAATGATAATGGAGGCGATAATAAACCCCAACACAAATTTCGGGAAACGGAACCAGATATCCGAAGCATTGGGGGTGGTTCCCGAATAGCGTTTTTCCCAGCGGGTGATGGAGGTGAGCGCCATGACAAAACACCAGATGCCGATAAACATGTCACGGCCGACCACTTTCATCAGGGTAAAGGTTTTAATCGCTTGTTCGTTGATGGCAGCGGCGGCAGCCATTCCCGGAGCATCGGCAAATTCTGCCGTACCAATCCAGGCTCCCGCCGGCCCGGGGAGAATGGCTAAAGCTTTAATAGCTAAAGGCAGGATGAAAATCATGACAATGGAGTAAAGAATAACCAGCGAGATGGCAATGGACACATGCTGCTTTTCCGCTTTCACCGCACCGCCGATGGCGATGGAAGCCGAGACACCGCAGATGGAGCCTCCGGCAGCCAAGGTAGCCGAAAATCGTTTATCGAGACCCAAAAAGCGTGTGCCCGTCCAGTAAATGGTGAGGAAGGTGGCCACAGCAATAATGGTGGCTTGGGCAAAGGCGGTTGAGCCGGCTTGAAGAATCAGGGTAAAAGGCAGGGAAGCACCCATGAGCACAATCCCAAATTTAACATAAAACTGAGTCTGCAGCGCAGTGCTCAGCCAATGGGGAATCCGCAGGAAGTTGCTGATTAACAGACCCGCTAAAAGGGCCAGTAGGGGAGTCTCGATATTATAGTGCTTCATGATATCCCAGGAACCTAAAAAGGAAACCAAAATACTTAAGCCAAAAAGAAAGGTAAAGCCTACTAAGAAGCCTTTGACTTCTCCGGTTAAGACTTTGATAGCTGCCGAGCATAAAACAAGTAAAAACAGATAAAGTGCCAAAAGAGAGTTTTTATGAGTGAAGAGATAATCCAGCCCGGTATGATAATCGCTGTAGTCGGGTATTTTCAGGACAATCCAATTCATAAAATGATTGCCGGTACTCCAAAGCAGGATAGCCAGAAGCACGATGGTCAGACCCAGCCACATGGCCCAGTAATCTTCTTGCTTCCAAAGATCAGACCAGCCGCCTGAAGGAGCCGTAGGTTTTTTGGTTGTGGATACATAGCCCAATGGTTTATCCCTCTCTTTTTCCAGCCATTTAAGCCTATTGTCACATGTTCGTTCGCTGTCGTCAACAAGGGGTGTTGCGAGTGCAAGATATGGCAAGTTTTTTTGCGCTGATGGTTAGATTGGCAGAGGAGAATTACAATTTATGGAGAAGAATACTTATGGAGAAAAATATTATAATGAGGGAAAATGAACCGCTGCCCAAGCCGCTGTTGTGAGCAGTTGAACTAAGTCTATTTTGACACGGCACCGGAACCTTTTTCAAGACGTATCGAAAATTTTGGCTACAATCTTTACAATTCAGGTTATGGCACTAGGAATATCAATGGTAATAAGAGTAAAAATGTAAAACAGGAAAGAGGGATGAAGATGGATCATTTAAAGGATAACCTAAACAAAATGGTCGATGCCGCGAAAGAGCGCATTGACGGTGCAGTGAAAAAGACAGAAGAGTTTTTGGATAAATCTGAGGTAAAAGAAAAGGTTGAAGGAATTAAAGATTTGGCCGAGGATAAAGCTGAGGTTATAGCGGGGCGGGCGGAAGAAATTAAAGATTACATCGAAGATAAGCTGGAAGGCGTGCTGGAACGTGCCGAAGAATTAAAAGATGCAGTAGAAGACAAGGCTGAAGGAATTGCTGATAAATTAGAAGACCAAGCGGAGAAATATAAGGATAAGATTGAGGGGCTGTTAAAAAAGAAACAGCCTTGAGGAACTCAAGTCTATATAAGACTATAAGACAAGTCTATAATGTAGGTCTATAAGATAAATCTAGTAAGATGGGTCTATAAGAAAATAAGTCTACAAAAAATGCCATGGCACCTTGATTGGGGATGTGGCATTTTTTGCTTTTTATTTACAAAAATATTCTTTTTTCCGCAAAGCCCCTTTTTGTTTATGTTTTTTTAACTATATTAAAGGGAACTTTTTTTTACAAATAGGCTAGAGACTGACTAAACACCCGTGTAAATGGCAATAATCTCCACATAAGACAAAAGTGGAGGTTATGGAATGAAACAGTCAAAAAACATTCTTACAGACAAGGAAATGGAACTGGTCAACTTACTGATGCAAGACTGCCAAAGCACAGGGGATATTCAGTCGAAACTGAAAAGACTGTTTGCCGGAACCATTGAGCAGATGCTGGAAGCAGAGATGCAAGACCATCTGGGGTATGAAAAAAACAGCATTGAAGGAAACAACTCCGGTAACAGCCGAAATGGCTATAATCGCAAGACCATCATCAGCGATTACGGCGAAAGTGAAATTGCCGTC